>NZ_CP013200.1:3704982-4013730 GCF_001445575.1 Arthrobacter alpinus
GGGTTGCCCTACGCTTAGACTGACCCTTGTGAGAACCACCAGCCACAAAATCGCCGTCGTTCTGGCAATCATCTACTTTGCTGCTTTGGCCGGCATCCTGTTTTGGCCGTCTCCCGTGGACAGGCCAATTACCGGCGCTTTGACGCACGTCATCATGTGGCTACACAGCCATGGCCTGCCCAATGGTTCATCGGCTACCGCAAGATAGAATTCGCCGCCAATATTCTGCTGTTTATCCCCTTCGGAATCATCCTGACGCTCCGCCTGCACCGGCGGCTCTGGTGGCTCTCAGTGGTCATTACTGCGGCCGTCTCCGGCGCTGTAGAGCTGGCGCAAGGCATCTTCTTACCCGAGCGGGTTCCGGCGTGGAGCGATATTGTCGCCAACAGCTCCGGGGCATTATTCGGAGCCCTGCTGGTGTTGTTCGCATGGTCACTGCACAGGCGCCGTGCGCTGCGCACAGACCGTCCCACGGCGTAGCCAGAAAGGCTAGCGCGTCTGGTTCAGCGCATCCTCAGCTGCAACCCATGCGAGCATGGCGCACTTAACGCGGGCCGGGAACTTCGAAACACCTGAGAGCGCGGCGGCATCGCCGAGGATCTCCTCGTCAGCAACCAGCTTCCCGCGTGAGCGCATCACTTCGCGGAAATTCGCAATCAACGCGGCCACCTCGGCGCGGTTCAGGCCCACCACCATGTCGCTCAGAATGGAGGCCGACGCCATTGAAATGGAGCAGCCATCCCCCGCCCAGTGAATACCGCTAACCTCATCCTCGGCGGTTTCGATCCTCAGCGTGATCTCATCCCCACACACCGGGTTCAGCTGGTGGCACTGACCCACATTGGCCGGCAAATGCTGCCCGTCCAACTGATCATCGCGCAGGTCACCGCCCCGCCGGGTCTTGGACTCTTCCAAAATAATCTGCTGATACAGCGAATCCAACGCGCTCACAATGAGGCACCTTCCACGCCAAAGTAGCCTCGCACGCCGGCCACCGCGGCCAGGAACGCGTCAACTTCGGCAGTTGTGTTGTACAAATAAGTGCTCGCCCGAGTGGACGAGTTCAAACCGAGACGCCGATGCAGCGGCTGGGCGCAATGGTGCCCCACGCGGACGGCGATGCCAGCAGCGTCAAGGAACTGTCCGACGTCGTGCGCATGCACTCCCGCCACCTCAAAGGCGGCCAATCCTGCCCGGGGAACGCCCGACGCCGGACCCAAGACTCTGATTCCTTCGATCCCTTCCAGCCCCCTCACCAGCCGCTGGCCAAGTTCCGCTTCCCACGCATGGATCCGGGCCATGCCCGTCTCGCTCAAGTAATTACAGGCGGCAGCGAGGGCCGCAGCCTGCGAGATGGGCTGGGTACCAGCCTCAAAACGCTGCGGAGCCGGCAGATAACCCGCCTCCTCCATCGTGACAGTGGTGATCATGGAGCCACCCGTGAGGAACGGGGGCATCGCGTCCAGCAGCGCGGCGCGGCCGTACACGCCGCCAATGCCGGTGGGCGCCAGCATCTTGTGGCCGGAGAACACGGCAAAGTCCACGTCCAGTGCCTTGACGTCAAGGGGCAGGTGCGGGGCCGACTGGCAGGCGTCCAGAACCACCAGCGCGCCAACGGCGTGCGCCAATGCCACCAGCTCGGCCACCGGGTTGATGACACCGGTGACGTTGGAAACGTGGGTGAAGGCCAGGACTTTGGTGCGCTCGGTGATCAGCTCTGCTGCGGCGGACATGTCCAGTGTGCCGTCGTCGTGAATGGGAATGAAGCGCAAGGTGGCTCCGGTGCGGCGGCACAGCTCCTGCCAGGGAATGAGGTTGGCGTGGTGTTCCATCTCGGTGACCAGGACTTCGTCTCCGGCAGCGAGGGCGAACTTCTTGGCGTGCTCCGAAACCTTGCCAACGCTGGCGTTGCCAAAGGAGTAGGCAATCAGATTGAGTCCGGCGGTGGCGTTCTGGGTCCAGACGAGCTCGTTGTCGTCGGCTCCAATGAAGGCGGCAACGGTGCTGCGGGCATCTTCAAACACATCCGTAGCAGCCACGGCTAAAGTGTGGGCGCCACGGTGCACGGCGGAATTGCGCTGCTCGTAATACTCCTGCTCGGCCTCCATGACGCTAAACGGGTTTTGCGAGGTGGCCCCCGAATCGAGGTAGACCAGCGGCTTGCCGTTGACTTCCTGCTCCAGGATGGGGAAGTCATTGCGGATGCGCAAAACTTCTGTGTCCGTCAGAGGCCCGTTGTGGTCATGGGCGGCGGATCCTGTCACCAAATTAGCGCTCCTAGGCTAGTGCCGCAGACCGTCGATCGACCTGCGCCGGACGCAACACAATACGTCACGGCCATCTCACCTAATTGTCGCACTGTTGGGCTCTAGGGGCATCTCAGGTTCGGCTTACTCGAGAAGGTCCAGCAAATAGGTCCCGTAACCACTCTTCATCAGGAGTCCGGCCCTTTCGCGCAGTTCCTCGTCGCTGAGGAAGCCCATGCGCCAGGCAACTTCTTCCGGCGCGCCAATCTTGAGCCCCTGCCGGCTTTCCACCGTCCGCACAAAGGTGGAGGCATCGTTAAGGTCCGCGAACGTGCCGGTGTCCAGCCATGCCGTGCCGCGCGGGAGCAGTTCAACATGCAGCTCACCGCGTTCGAGGTAGGCCTTGTTGACGTCGGTGATTTCCAGCTCGCCGCGGGCCGAGGGCTTGAGGTTCTTGGCAATGTCGATGACGTTGTTGTCGTAAAAATACAGGCCCGGAACCGCATAGTTGCTCCTGGGATGGGCAGGCTTTTCCTCCAGGGAAACCACCTTGCCACCATCAAATTCGACCACGCCGTAAGCCCTGGGTTCCTTGACCCAGTAGCCGAAAATGGACCCGCCCGTGAGGGACTCGTGCTTTTGCAGCTGGGTGCCCAGGCCGGGACCGTAAAAAATATTGTCCCCGAGCACGAGGGCAACGGTGTCCTGGCCAATATGGTCGGCGCCGAGGACGAAGGCCTGCGCCAAACCGTCGGGCGAGGGCTGGACCTTGTAGCTGAGGTTGATGCCAAATTGGGAGCCGTCGCCCAGCAGGCGTTGGAACTGCTCGGCGTCATGCGGGGTGGTGATGATCAGGACGTCCCGGATGCCCGCCAGGATCAGCGTTGACAACGGGTAATAAATCATGGGCTTGTCATAAACCGGGACAAGTTGCTTGCTGATGCCAAGCGTTATCGGGTGAAGCCTTGAACCGGTTCCACCGGCAAGAATAATTCCGCGCATAAACAACATCATGTCTGGCAATCCCTTCAATTCCAAACGGATAGGATTTGTGAATGCAGC
Organism: Arthrobacter alpinus; assembly: GCF_001445575.1. Taxonomy (NCBI): domain Bacteria; kingdom Bacillati; phylum Actinomycetota; class Actinomycetes; order Micrococcales; family Micrococcaceae; genus Arthrobacter; species Arthrobacter alpinus. The sequence continues at coordinate 3,708,291 of NZ_CP013200.1, forward strand.
GAATACTGGTCACCGGCGGCGCCGGTTTTATTGGGTCCAACTTTGTTCACTACGTGATAGCGCACACAGACTTTGCCGTCACGGTGCTGGACAAGCTGACGTACGCGGGCAACCTGGCCTCTCTGGCGGGGCTGTCGGCGGAGCGGTTCACCTTTGTCGAGGGCGACATTTGTGACGCCGCTTTGGTGGACTCCCTGGTGGCTGGGGTTGACGCCGTGGTCCACTACGCGGCGGAATCGCACAACGACAATTCGCTGTCGGACCCCACCCCGTTTCTGCACACCAACATCACCGGCACGTTTACGCTGCTGGAGGCGGTGCGCAGGCACGGTACCCGTTTCCATCACATCTCCACCGACGAGGTGTACGGGGACCTGGCCCTGGATGACCCGGAACGCTTCACCGAAAACACCCCCTACAACCCGTCCAGCCCGTATTCCTCCACGAAGGCTGGCTCAGACTTGTTGGTGCGGGCGTGGGTGCGTTCCTTTGGCGTGTACGCGACCATCAGCAACTGCTCGAATAACTACGGCCCGTACCAGCACGTGGAAAAATTCATCCCCCGCCAAATCACCAACATCCTAGACGGCATCCGGCCCCGCCTTTACGGCGCCGGGCAAAACGTTCGGGACTGGATCCACGCGGACGACCACTCCTCGGCCGTGCTCACCATACTGGAAAAGGGCACCGCCGGGGAAACGTACTTGATCGGTGCCGACGGGGAACGGAACAACAAGGACGTCATTGAGCGGATCCTGGCCGGCATGGGTCTGCCGGCCGATGCCTACGACCACGTCAGCGACCGCCCCGGGCACGACCTTCGCTACGCGATCGACTCCACGAAATTGCGCAGCGAGCTGGGCTGGTCCCCCTCCTACCCGGACTTTGCCGCCGGACTGGCCGGCACAATCGACTGGTACCGCACCAACGAGGCCTGGTGGCGCCCGCAAAAGGCCGCCACCGAGGCCAAATACCTCGATCAGGGAGAGGCGCTGCGCACCAGTGGCGGGGTGCACTCGTGACGGGGCTGCAGTACGGCAAAACCCTGGCAGTGCACCCAACCCCCATTCCCGGCGTCGTCCTTTTTGACCTGCCCGTCCATGGCGACAACAGGGGCTGGTTCAAGGAGAACTGGCAGCGCGAAAAAATGGCGGCGGCCGGCCTGCCGGACTTTGGCCCCGTACAAAACAACATCTCCTTCAACGAGTCCGCCGGCACCACCCGCGGCATCCACGCCGAACCGTGGGACAAGTTCATCTCCGTGGCCACAGGACGCGTTTTCGGGGCCTGGGTCGACCTGCGCGAGGGCCCCTCCTTCGGGTCCGTGTTCACCGCAGTGCTGGATGCCTCCACCGCCATCTTCATTCCCCGCGGGGTCGGCAACGCATTCCAAACCCTCGACAACGGCACCGCCTATTCGTATTTGGTCAACGCCCACTGGTCCCCCGCGGCCCAGTACACCTTCTTGAACCTGGCCGATGAAACGGTCAACATTCCCTGGCCCATCCCTCTGGCCGACGCCGAACTCTCCGACAAGGACCTTACCCACCCGCGGCTGGCCGGCGTTTCCCCCATGCAGGATAGGAAAACACTCGTCCTGGGTGCCAACGGCCAGCTCGGCCGTGCCTTGCGTGCCCGGTACGACGCCGACCCCCGGGTCGAGTTCGCCACCCGCACCGAGCTCGACCTCGCAGGCCCGGACCCGTTTCGCGACACCGACTTCTCCGGTTACCATACGGTCATCAACGCCGCCGCCTACACGTCGGTCGATGCCGCGGAAACCCCCGCCGGACGCGCCGCAGCCTGGGCCGTGAACGTCTCGGCCGTTGTAGGCCTGGCCCGGAAATGCACCGAACACCAAATCACCTTGGTGCACGTCTCCAGCGACTACGTCTTTGACGGCACCGTGGAAATCCACGACGAGGACGAACCGTTCTCACCCCTAGGCGTGTATGGGCAATCCAAAGCCGCCGGGGACGCCGTCGCAGCCACCGTGCCCCGGCACTACGTGGTGCGCACCAGCTGGGTCATAGGCGAGGGCAACAACTTCGTGGCCACCATGGCTAAACTCGCCGCGGCAGGTGTGCAGCCCGGCGTGGTCAACGACCAATTCGGCCGGCTCACCTTCACGGAAGACCTCGCCGCCGGCATCGAACACCTCCTGGCCACCCGGCCCGCCTACGGCAGCTACAACCTCAGCAATGCCGGCCCCGTCCAGTCCTGGGCCGACATTGCCGCCGACGTGTACGAACTCCTCGGCCACCCCCGCAGCCACATCACCGGGGTGCCCGCCGCGGACTACTTCGCCGGCAAACAAACCGCGCCAAGGCCGGAGCACAGCACCTTCAATTTGAAGAAAATCGAAAGCACTGGTTACGTTCTACCACCCGCGAGAGAACAGCTCAGGATCCGCCTGCTTGGTTTTACTACTGAACTATGATGTTTCTAAATTCGACGCTGGTGCCCGCTTCGTTACTCGTTACAAGCGAGAAATATTTACCTCGGTTACTTACATCGTCAACTGTAAATTTCGACAGCTCGAAATCGCCACTGCTACACCCCACGGCAACCCCGTTAAAACCAATCGAAAATTGACGCCACTCGCCTGGCGCCATCGGAGTTATTTGATGGGTCCCAATAACCGTCCCATGCGAAACGCCCTCCTTGCGGGTTGCCAATTCCATGGAGCCTTGAGGCCGAATTTTCAAAATATATCCGGCCCTTCCAGATATACCAGGAATGAATGGCGAGTCGTCCGCAAGCCCAAAAGCGATGCCTGCGGTACCCTGGGACGGCAGCGTTCCCGGCCACCGGACTTCGAAGCGGATGAGAGCCTTTTCGCTGGGGAGCGGGCACAGTGAACCCATTGAGTACCCCATTGGGCCAGGTAAATTGAACGCCAATGACCCTTCGTTCGGATCGATGACCGGTTGAAATTTCCAGCTAAGGGCCGAGGGAAGGTCTCCGGCGGCCCTTCGCCCAGTCGCAAAAGAGTCCCTTCCAGACAATGCAAGATTTGTGGAAACATACGGATAGTTGGAACACATCAAGCCGTCGACTCCAAGGGATTCGACTCGCGCGGCCATCGATCGAGTATGAATCTCCCAACAAATAGTCTTTATGCCTACTCTAACGAGTTTGCGTATGTCATCATCCGAAGCCCCATTAAAAATTCCTACAAGATCAAACCGCCGTGAGTATTTTTCGATGGCTCCGTCGGAATCATCCATAAAATAACCCCATGTCGTGTAGCCGCGGGCTTTAGCTCCCACATAAGCTAGGGATGCAGCAGGTTGCTTCCATACGAATCTCTCTCGCGATCGGGGGTACTTATCCATCAGGTCAAGCAGCAATTCGGTGTTTGTGCCCTGCTTGTCCTCAATAAAGATCACAGCCCGCGAGGCGAAAGCGTCCAGAACTGCCTCTAGCCGTGGAATCGGCTTAGGTGCCGCTGCCGGCCCAAGCCATGCTCGGGCGTCGTTGAGCACGCCAGACAATTCTGAGAAAGTGTGTTTCCCAATATCCAAGTCGACACCAGTCATTCGAAGCGTTGACTCATCGTGATGGCAAACCAATATTCCGTCGCTCGTTGCATGCACGGACACCTCAATCGCAGTGGCACCCGCAGTCAACGACGATGAATAAGCCGCCATAGTGTGCTCGGTCCAGTTGTCCCCGGACCCTCGATGTGCAATGAGAAACTTGTCCCGTGCAATGAGACCGGCGACTGTTGGGATGCCCTGGCCGTTGATTTGACGAGACGGAGACGAACATCCCGCCAAAACCATCGACGTTGAAAGCGCGGCAAAGAACTGTCGGCGGGATACGCCCACTTTACGATCCACACAGACAGTCCCTACCGCCTGATTCATTTTGAGCTCGGCCACCAAAAGATTGCCTTCCGTCATTGACTGCAATGAATAAGCCTGCCAACCATAGTCAGATTCTAACCGACTCAAGTCAAGGTTCACCGAATTTCCCACAGACCCCACTAGACTTCGATTACAGACAAACTCAGGGAGGTTGGCATGCGCGTCCTATTTGAAGCCGCTTGGTGGTTTGATGGACCACCATCTGGAAAGAATGTATTACGATCCATGGTTGACGCTTGGGCCAGAGTATTCCCGGACGACAATATAGTTATTGCAACAAGAAGCGCAAGCATACTCGCAAAAGATGAGTTGACGATCGGGAAATTCGATAATATAGCCCTACATTCCAATCAACACGCTATTGCGGCAACATTGGAAATGACAAAACATTCAAATTTTGACGCGATTGTTACACAAAATTTCACACCCATTAAATCATCGCCGATTACCGCGGTATTTATTCACGACGTCATGTTCCAGGAACACCCCGAATGGTTCACGTGGAAAGAACGCATATATTTGAGTGCCATCCCATTGTTAGCCCGCCGAGCCAATATAATCATGACATCATCGGCTTCCGAGCACGAGAGAATCGCACGTCTAAATCCTTCACTTGCCGCAAAAGTCCACCATGTAGGCCTTGGACTTCCCGAAGACTTTCGTCGTGCCGAGCTGTCACCCTTACTACCCGGACTATCGAAAGGACAATTTTTCCTCACGGTTGGCCGTCTCAATATTCGGAAAAATGTCTCTGCGGTGATCTCAGCATTACGGGCAGACGGTCTGATCAGTCCCAGTTTTCCCCTTGTAGTAGTCGGCTCATCCGATGGCCTTATCTCACCTCCTGACGGACAAGCGGAATATGGCGATGACGTCATTTGGACAGGTTTCGTATCGAATTCCGAGCTAAAACGCCTCTATACCGACAGTGCCACATTTATTTTTCCGTCTCTGGACGAAGGTTTTGGCCTGCCAATTCTCGAGGCGTTGGAATGCGGGGCACCGATCGCCTTGAGCCGAATTCCGGCATTTGAAGAATTCGGTTCAGTTGGTCATTTTTTCGATGCGTTGGTCCCGGGGGAGATTGCTTCGGCAGTTCGCTCCGCCATGAGATCCGGCACTTCGAGTCTCCCATTATCCGACGCATACTCTTGGGAGAAGACTGTAACCAGCATGCGAGCGGCTATCGACGCACAATTGCACGACAATAACGCAAAGACATCTGGGACTCGCAAAATTTTGGACATGATCTATCGCCGGTCCAGGGGAATTAGCACAGGTATCGACCCGACGCTGAAGTCCAGTGACCTGATTTCGGTTGTCTCGAGACGATCTGGACAACTCTTGGTGGGGGCACTACGAGGTTTCCCGTCAGCACTTATTTCGCCGTCGGCCACCATTCGCGGACGGGGACACATAGTGCTGGGCAGAAGCACCGTCCTCAATGCAGGTGTGACGATCGACGGCGTTAGCCAGCAGGGAGTTGTGCTCGGCGACCACGTCACAGTCGATCAGCACGCGATCCTCCGTGGCTCGGGTGTCATACGAAACGTTGGCGTCGGCATAAGCGTCGGGTCACGAACATCCATCGGCGCTTTCAATGTCCTGCTCGGCCAAGGTGGTATAACGATCGGCAAGGATTGTCTACTATCACCCAACGTAACGATCGTTTCTGAGAACCATAACTTCGAAAGTACTGATCGGACCATCCGAGACCAAGGCGAGACGCGACTTGAGACAACCATCGGCAACGATGTATGGATCGGCGCGGGGGCGACAATACTCGGTGGATCTGACATCCGCGATGGGGCTGTGATAGCCGCCGGGGCCGTGGTCAGAGGACTCGTTCCGGCGGGGGCGATCGTTGGCGGAGTCCCCGCCAAAGTCTTGGGGTATCGCGGCTCCAAGGAGAAGGATGGATCCGTCGATTAGCATGCCAAGGGTTGGGGCATTGTGGATTAATGATTACTTTCGTGTAACAATTGTCAACGGTTCTCGAAACATCTGTCCGGGTCGCGCACACCTACTGGGGGTGGCAGCGCAACCGCATCCCCTCCCATGAGGACTCTAGAGTGATCCCCACTTTTCGAAATGTAATTACCCGTGCCCAAAAACGATCCACTAAAGGCCGTACCCTGCTGGCAGTGACTGCTTTGGGTGTTGCAACAGTGCTAGTTGCGCCAATGGCCCAGGCCGCACCCTCAGCGCCCATCGACGCCGCGTCGCCCATCAACATGTCCGGAACTCGCGTGAACGCTGGCTCGGCACCTGTCGGTTCCACGTCCTATTCCATTGGTGCCGGAGCAATCTACGTATCACCATCCGGTTCGGACACTTCTTTAGGAACTCTTAGTTCTCCGTTGAAGACCGTGTCACGGGCAATTTCAGTCGCTCCTTCCGGAGCAACGATCGTAGTTCGCGGCGGAAATTACCACGAGGGCGTCAAAGTACCCGCAAATAAGAACTTGACTATCCAGTCATATCCGAAAGAGGCTGTCTGGTTTGACGGCAGCCGCCCTGTTACCAATTGGGTGGCAAGCGGCAAAGTTTGGGTAGCTTCCGGCTGGACAGCAAAATTTGATGCTAGCCCTACGTATACAAGAGGCGCAGCCGATGGAAACACGCCAGGTTGGTCCTTCGTCAACCCAGCGCATCCCATGGCAGCGCATCCAGACCAAATGTGGATCGATGGCAAAGCCTTAACACAGGTTTCGGCGGCGGCAAGCGTGACGCCTGGAACGTTTTACGTTGACTACGCCACGAGCAAACTGTATCTGGGGAGCAGCCCCGAGGGTCACAGCGTGCGTGCTAGCGACATCGCAAAAGCCGCCAGCGTTCAGAGTACCGGGAGTACCCTGCGTGGCATTGGATTCCAGAGGTTTGCGCCCAGTGTGCCCGACATGGGAGCGGTCACAGCAGAAAAGGACAATGTCACCATTGAAAACGTTGTCATAGTAGACAACGCAGGTACGGGGCTTCACGCAGTAGGGGCCAATATTACGTTCCGCAATGTGACCCTCGCGCGCAATGGCATGCTCGGTGGAAGTGCAAGCTACGCCGACAATTTCAAGGCCCTCGGAATTCTGGCTTACGGCAACAACACAGAACTGTTCAACAACGCGCCGGTGTCCGGTGGCTTCAAGATTAGCCGGTCACGGGGTGTCACGTTCCGAGACAGCTCCTTTACGAACAACGCGGGCCCCGGGCTCTGGTTTGATGAGTCCGTGTACAACGGCCAAGCGATTCACAACGACATAATTAATAACGTTGGCCACGGACTGATTACCGAAATCTCTTCTAATTTTGTCATTGGAGACAATGTCATCACTGGCAACACGGGTGACGGGTTCAAGCTCAATGACACGAGTGTTGTAAATATCTGGAACAACACAATTGCAGGTAATGGCCGGAACCTCAACATCGTCCAAGATACTCGGAGGGCAAGCAACAAGTCGGTTCCAGGACACGACCCCCGGCAGGCATTTCCCGATTCGACCATGACGTGGGTCAACAAGGACATCGTGGTGCGCAACAACATTCTTGCGGCCGGCAAAGGCAACTGCCTTCTATGCGTTGAAGACTATTCAAAGGCACTCACTGCCGAGGCCATGAGCGTCAGTGCAATAGGAAACGTCTATGCACGTCCAACAAAGACCAGTCCATCATGGACCAACGTCTGGTCGAGAGGAAGCGCCAACCCCGGCGTGTATACAACCCTTGATGCATTCAAGAAATCGACAGGTCAAGAAAATAGATCCATGCTCATCGAAGGAGCTGCGGTTACTTCAGGATGGAAGCCAGTATCGGAGGTCATAGCGTCACAAACTGCCGTGAGCGTCCCGCTCCCATCATCGATGGCCACTCTGCTGGGCAAGCCCGTCGGGGCTGCCTATCTTGGCGCTTCCTTGAACTAGGCGCTGATTGCTGACTCGGTCGGCAAACTTTGTTGCGTTGCTGGTGTGCCGCTCCACTAGCAACGCAACAACAAAGAAAAAAATGAACGGAATACTTGAATCAACCAACCCGTTCTCAAGGAAACTCCGAACAAGGACCAAAACGAGTGCCGGCGTCGTAAACGACCTTATGCTACCTGACCTGAAACTACTCACCACTGTAGCCAGGCACCAAATAGCCAAAATGACAGTTCCAATCACGCCGGCTTGCGCCAGTGCGGAGATCCAACTGCTATCAAGAACCTGATCCTGCCAGTATTGTCCCGCTACGGCCACCTGTTTCACGATCAGACCAGATCCTACCCATCGAGCCCAGGTGCCCGGAGGCGTGTTGAGGACTGCTGTCCAAGCTATTGTCCGTGCATTCAACGTTAGCAAATTTGCCCCGGTCGGATCCCCCCGTTCAATAACCTTCGCCAAGGTGTTAGTCCCAACGAGAATATAAAAAACGACAGGTATCAGGGCAAATATGGATAGAACGACACCCAGACGCCACCGACGTCGATGGAGAACAATCAATATCATTGCCAGCATCGTCGCAAATAGACCTGTTCTCGATCCGGTAAGCCAAACTAGACTGAACAGGACAAGCAATGCGGGTGCGCCCACAATGAATTTTGTTTTTCCATAACTGAGCTCGTGGACGAGACCGAGCGCAGGCAAACAACAAAGCAGTGATATGTCATTCGGGTTTAGAGGCGGAACCACTCCGAATATCCGATCGCCGGCCAAGATAGACTGAAATCCCGTGACGGCGGCAAGGACTCCCGTCAATGCCATAACGGTAAGCAACGAGACAAGAATCGGCCTGGCAGGAAATGCGCCTAACAGGAACACGATCGTCACGGCCACAAGCAGCACTCTGATGCTGAGGACCGTTGAGGCACCGAGGCTGCCGGTGGCAACGGCCCCTATTGTGGAAATCGCAACATACGCCAGAAGGAAACCAACCGACCGGGCACTCAAGCTCTGTTTGTTTTGTGTAAATCGGTAGGCAATGACGGCGGTAGCCAGTGCAAGGATCCCTAGGGCAGCCTTCGCCAGCACAACCGGGTCGGCCCCACCGGAGTAATAAACACCCTTGCGCCAAGAAACGACGCTGGCGACGACCAGCAACCACGTTACGTAGGGGGCAAGGTCACGAAGAAGTTGATGTTTGTAGGCTTGCCCGACCGGGCCATGACTATCCGTCTGAAGTGCGGTGGTTTTCATATTCAGAACCCCGTCTTAGGTAATCCGACGCTTGCCAAGATTCCAAAACACTCGATTTCTTCCCATTTGGCACCGCGCACATGACAACTCCAAGCGGCTCAATGCCAAAGGCACGCACCTGGGACACCAAACGTGACAAAGAAATTTGGGTCGTTCGACGATAGTCGATCACCAAAATGATGCCATCACTGGAGGTCGCGATCGTGGCAAAATCTACTGGCCGGGATGCCGGGCTTGTATGTGCCAGGACAACGTCGAACCCTTCCCGGAGATGCTTTGCCAAGTCTGCAAAATGCTGGCTTACAGCGAAATTAGTGGGCGCATTCTCGACTTTGCCCGCAGGCACCAACGCGTATCCGAGCTGTTGCGGCTGTACGATCACATCCGCGAGATCACATTTCTCATTGAGTACGTCCACAACTCCGTGACTGTCCGACAACACAGTGCCGTGAGCGTACTCCATGGCCTCATAGTCCAGCTCCATCAAACTTGTGTGTCTGCCAGAGGCAGCGATGGCCGCGGCCAAGTCACATCGCAAATCTGAAGTCCGCAAGTCCGCGTCGCTGGAGAATAGTACGAGGGGGTTCGGAATTCTGCCTCCGACTACCAAACTCAAGTGTGAGTACAGTTCATCCACGTCGTCGCTCATAGTCGGTTTGCGCAAAGCATGTAGACCGGAGATGAGCAGTCGTGACGGTGGCCGTCGTATTTGGCCAAGAACAGGCAACCCGCTTGCCCTCCTGACATCGTCGCTATCAAACACCCGCCTTTTGAATCTTGCCATGAGGACGGCTGTAGCAAGCCCAATCGCCAGGCCGACGAGCAGCCCCATCGCCCCGTTGACCGCCAGGTTTGGCGATGACTTTGAAGCTGGGGGCAATGCTGGCACAGTCAAGACAAGGGAGACGGCCGAAGCCTTTTCGCCGTCCGCAGTCTCCAGCTTGCCCACCTCTGTGGCAAGGCTACGAGACACAGAATTTGCAATGTTCGCAGATTCCCCAGCGCTAGAGTCCTGGACCTCGATCTGAAGAAACACCGTATCTATTGGATTTGTTGCCTTGATCCGAGACCTCAGGTCAGCTAGTGACAAGGACAGGCCGAGCTCGGTAATCACTGGCGACAAAACATCCGGACTCATGACCACGCTCGGGTACGATTTGACCCGTTGAAGACCAAATTGTGACCGCTCATAAAGTGATCCGGAAGTCGAGTCAACTTTGACGAAAAGCATGGCATCAGCCGTGTAAACGGCGGGCATCCGTTGTGTAACAACGAACGCGGCACCCACCCCGAGAATGAGACACACGACAACTACAAACCATCGGTCGCGAATGGCCTTGATGTAGTCACTGAGATCCATGTAACCCGTCCGTTCGCCTGTCCCTCCACTCATTGAGTTTTGGCTATACACAGCATCGCACCTCGGCGAAACGAATGCGAGCCATGACCGGGAAGTGACGAAATATTCGTCTCACTTCGTCAACGACCTGAGTTCCATGAACCACTTCGGGAGCGCCAGACAAAGGAATACGGCATTGGCAACCAGGAGAAGTACGTAGATGGGCACGAATGTCGACTGCAGCCAGATGAGACCGAACATCAGAATCATAAAACCGTAGTCGGTGGGTGTCACCGCAATTGAATAGAGTATCGACGACTTGCCCTGGCCTTTCATGATCATGGAAGTTGTGCCGAGATGCTGCCTCCGCAATTGGTCAGTAAGGATCATGGCGAAAAAGAAGATGGTGGACACAGCCGAGTAAAGGATCGGCACTAGCATCAAGCGAATATCGATGCTGTAATTCAACCACCAACACAGGAGAATACTAATATGCAGGAACGCGGCCTTTACCGCGTCGACGACATGATCCAACCACTCGCCAGCTGCACTTCCCCCGCCACGAAGCCTAGCCAGCTGCCCATCGGCAGCATCTAATGCGTAGCCGATCATCAAGAGAATCATGCAAGCAATGGCGCTCCCCCACCACAAATGACCAAAAGCAGCCAATGCTAATCCGGCAAAGGTAAAAACCGCACTCATAGCGGTCACCTGATTTGGCGTGAGGCCAACGACGAAAGCCCCAGCTGCCAGAATCCTCCCGAACGGCCTGTTGACGAAGCGCGAGTATGCAGGCGCCCCCTTATTGGTCTTTTGAGACTCTGCCAAACGTCCCAAGGCACCCCGGTAGCGTGGGCCGATACCTGCGGGATAAACTGCACTCGCCTCAGACACCGGAGTCCTCCTTTGAATAGTTCTCGCCTTTGACTGTCCAGGCGGACTGACTTCTGCGTACTGCGCGACGGTGTCGTTCGCCCTTGCCGGCGGCTAAGTCTCTTGCCAAGCCTTCATAACCGAGTGCAACGTCGTCCCAGTTGAAAAGCCGCGCGGCCCGACGTTGGATCTGGTCTCCAAGTTCTACTTGGTCATGTGGACTACTTTCAGCTGACGAAACGAACTGTGTCACATCAGATGGTGTGCAAAAGAATTGTCCAAGATCCCCCAAGACCTCCCTGTTGAAGACAACATCAAAGGCACATACAGCGGTCGCGGCCCCCATCGCCCGCAACAACGAAGGGTTGGTTCCTCCAACTGAGTGCCCATGCAGGTAAGTCAGTGCATGCGCATACAACTGGTCCAATAAATCCTGGTCCCAAACTCCCCCCAGCAGTCGAATCCTCTCGTCGTTCTTCGCGATTTCTTCGATTTGATTCGTATATGACGCCGAATATGGAGCCGAGCCGACTACCACGAGTGGCAATTTTGCATTACTTGCGTGGTAGCCCCGCACGATCATCTCCACGTTGTTCTCAGGTTCAAACCTGGCAACAACAAGATGGAACTTCTTCGACGAGACCGACAAGGATTCCAGTTTTGTATCCGACGGGAGGTTCAGAATTGGACTTCCGTACCTTAAAAGATGGCTAGAAACTCCAAACTCGTATTCATAGTAGTCCGCGATACCTTGGGCATCGGCAATGATTGCGTCTGCGGTTCGAACGGCGAAGGATTCAGCAAATCGATAGTATCGTCGTCCTGCTGATCCCCACTTTCCGCGAAGCCATTCTAAACCGTCAACGTGCACGGCTGTTGGAATCGCACGGAGATGCAGCGCCGGGACAAATGGAGAATTTGCCGCATTGAACACGAAAGCCACATCCGGCTTTCCACGTGCGCACGCATGAAGGACGGATATGGCTGTGTGACTTAACGTTTCCACAACCTTTGCCCGAATCGACGGCAAATGGACCAACTTCATTCCTTCGTGCTCCCGAAGACGGGGCTCATTTCCTTTACGGCAATAGACTGTTACCGAATGCCCCCGTGCCACAAGACGTTTGCCAATTTCCTCGATAGCGGTCTCGAATCCGCCATAGGCAGCGGGAACGCCACGAGTACCAATCATCACGATATTCAATGAGTCGTCCCCGCCGTGCTTTCGAGCAGATTCTGTCATGTCTTCCACCAACCCTTTTGATGACCTGATTTGGATTAACCTAAACGGCTAGCAGTTCAAAAACTGGGACCCGCCCAAAGGTTTTTGAACGACGCCATGACCGGCGCATTGGTAGCCGAACCCGAGAGGTAAGCAAATAGTCCAATGGATCCAGACGCTTGCAACCCAGGGGTGGAGTCGGTTCCCATCTTCATCCAGGAGCCGGGCTCGACCGTACCGTCCTTCCAGACTTTTGCCTTGAGGGTTGACGGCGAATTTCCCGAAACTTGAACTCGAATGTTGAGAAGATCGCCGACTTGATAGGTAAGCCCCGCAACGACAGTTTCGGAGGCAACCATGGTGGCGGCTCCGGCATTGTCGACCCTGAACAAACCAAGTGTTACGCCACCATTTGAGTTAAGATTTACTTTTGCCCGGTAGTCACCCTGCCCTGTAACTCTGCGTCCAATGACGGATACGTTTATGCCTCCTCCGGTTGGAGCTTTGTCAACGCCAACTTGGACACGGATGTCGGAATCCGAAGATGATACGGAGTTCAGGTAGATCGATGGACCGCTTCCGGCGCCGGCCATCTTGATACTTCCAGTTCCTCCGGCCACCGTGAAATTGCTGGCGCTCGACGAAGTCGTCCATGGCCCGCCCTTGTCAGCCGTTCCAAAACCGTTGGTCACGGTCCGGGAAAACGCATCTGTGGCGAATGGAGTAAGTGCAACTACGACTGAACGAGATGTTGTCGCCGTAGCGCCCTGATCGTCAGTCACGGTCAGGGTGATTGTGTATGTTCCCGGAACCGCGTAGGTATGGCTTACACTAACGCCGGAGCCGGTGCCGGCGTCGCCAAAGTTCCATCCCCAACTAACGACATTCCCGTCCGGATCGCTGGACGTAGTTCCATCAACGTTTACGGCAAGAGCAGTTCCTGCCGTCGTGAATGCGGCCGTGGGCGGCAGGTTGGCCGGTGAAGTCGCCGTCACTGTATGTGTAATTGAGTTGATTCCGCCCAAGTTATCAGTGACAGTCAGCGTCACGTTGTAACTTCCTGGCGTGGTGTAACTGTGGTGGGCCGTCGCGCCCGAGGACGTTGTTCCATCGCCAAATGCCCACGCGTAGGAAGCAATTTGACCGTCAGGATCGTGAGATCCGGAGCCATCAAATGCCACATCAAGTTTTTGCACCGTCGATGTAAACACTGCAACCGGAGGTACATTGACAGGTGTTGTTGCAGTGACAACATGTGAAACCGAGGTTGTTGCTCCGTCGTTGTCTGTGACCGTCAAAGTGACTGTGTAGTCTCCTGCTGTACCAAACGCGTGCGAAGCAACAGCCGTTGAAGCAGATCCACCATCCCCGAAGGCCCAATCGTAGCTGGCAACTGTCCCGTCCTGGTCGGAAGACGTGGTGCCGTCGAAGTTACCGTTGAGTCCGGCCATAATACTAGTGAACTTTGCAGTCGGCGGGATATTCGCTGGTGGTCCAGCGGTGACTGTCAAAACCTGACTGACACTTCCGGTCGCACCTCCGTTGTCCGTTACCGTCAACTTTACTGTGAAGGTGCCTGACGAGGCGTAGGTGTGGGTCGTGGCGCCTCCGGCCGAGCTAGTTCCATCACCGAAGTCCCAAGCATAGCCAGTGACTGTGCCGTCCAAATCTGATGATGTTGTCCCGTCAAAGGCGATTGCCAATTTATTCGGCACGTACGTGAAAGCGGCGGTTGGGGCTTGATTTGGCAGAGGTTCCACAATAACTTGGTGGGAGATTGTGGCCGTGGCGCCCTGGTTATCCTTTACGGTCAGTGTCACGGTAAAGGTACCAGCAACTGTATATACATGTGTCGGAGTGGTCCCTGTCAAGCTGGTCCCATCGCCAAAGTCCCAGGCATAGGACACAACCTGTCCGTCAGTATCTGAGGACCCGTTCCCGTCAAAAGTTGCGCTGAGACCAGTCGTGGACGATGTAAACGCCGCCGTCGGTGGACTATTCGGCGCCGGTGCTACCGTAACCTGCTTCGTAGTTGTCCCGGTTCCGCCGCGATCATCCGTGACGGTGAGCTTGATGGTGTAGTTTCCCGCCGCCAGATATGTGTAGTCTGTCGTAATTCCGGTTGCTGTATGTCCGTCGCCAAAATCCCATGCATACGACACCACAGTTCCATCAGAGTCGGAGGAGGTCGTACCATCAACTGAAACTTCCAAGTTGTGAGTTGAACTAGTAAAGGTTGCGGTCGGTAGCTGGTTCGGCGGCAATGTCGATGTTACGGGTTGCGTAACTGATGACACCCCACCCCGGTTATCAGTCACGGTCAATTTGACTTGGAAAGTCCCCGCCGTCGAATAGGAGTGCGAGGGAGATGCTCCCGTTCCGGTTTGGCCGTCACCAAAATCCCAAGCGTAATTGACAATCTGACCATCCGGATCGTGCGAAGCACCGGCGTCAAATGTCAAATTGAGATTTGCTCCGGAAGATGCGAATGCTGCCACGGGCACCACATTGACGGGGCCACCAAGGTTGTAGTGAGCCGCGACACGATCTGCCGACAGCGCGCTTGAATAGATGGCCACTTCGTCGATCGTGCCGGCAAAATAGGCGCTACTTGAGCCCCAAGTCGTATCGCCACCTACTTTCCAGTATCCCGTGTAGGCCTGGGCATTGGTTTGGGGATTCGTCCCAACCAACGCTCCATCGACGTACAGCTTCATACCATCTACCGACTGGGTCGCGACTACTTGGTGCCAGCGGTCATCATTGTAGGACACGGGCGTCGTGATCGTGTTTGTCTGGCCAGTCCACACACCGAACACTATTGTCCCGTCGTTCTGCATATAGACGTGACGGTCGTAACTGGATGAAGTGCCATTCGGATTGTCGCCAAATCCGACGATCTTTCCCCCCTGGCTAGTGGATGTCTTGAACCAAGCTTCCTCCGAATATGTCAGTGGGTCTGAATAACTCGCATTGCTAGCGACAAACCCGTCACTTCCGTTGAATGTTGCTGCTGTGCCTGCATATCCCGGTATTGCACCTGGAACACCCTTGGTGACGCCGCCATTGTATGTTCCATCATTCGACGAATCCGTTGAGTCAAGTGCCGTATTCCCCGCAGATTCATCAAGACGCCAGTACAGGTCAGGCTGGTCAGCATTGACCGCCTTACCATAGCTGTCCGTGGGCAGCGGGGGGAGGCTGGAAGTCCGGCCTGTCAATGTGTAGTGCTTGAGAAGCTGTACACCTGTCAAGACGGAAGGATAAATCGCGACATCGTCGATAGTTCCGTTAAAATTGCTGTTTCCCGGCTGATTCGGCCAACCGTTGAGGCTGTCGCCGCCGATCCTCCACAATCCTGAGTACGATTGGCCACTTGTAGCGTCGCTTCTGTGCCCAACCCGTACGCCGTCGACGTACAACTGCATGCCACCTGCCCCAAGCGTTGCCGCGACCTGATGCCACTGTCCGTCATTGTATGTCTTAGAAGTTGAGAGGGTTTGGGCGCTTCCTGGATAGACTCCGAACCAGAGATGCCCGGCATTGTCCATGTAGACGTGGCGGTCGTAGCTCGACGAAGTCCCCGTCGCAGAATTCCCGAATCCAACGATCTTGCCACCACTTGTCGTTGATGTCTTGAACCACGCCTCGGCCGTAAATGTGTCAGGACCAGGTCCCTGCATCCTGGCTGCAATGAATGCCGAACTCGTCCCGTCAAAAGTCGAAGCCGTTTCGTTGGCCATCGATCCGCTGCTACCTCGTCCAACTCCGACCCCGGAGTCCGCGTCATTGAAGGATGCGTTGTCGTAGGCCACGGTTCCTGAGGGTTCGTTCAGCGGCCAAAAATTCGTGGCCCCGTCGGTGATAACTTGTGATGTATATGCGCTCGGTGCCGCCGATGAAATTGTCACACCCGCGGATCTACTCCCAGTGAAGTTATTGCCCCATGGATCGGACACTCGAATTCTGTAGGTGTGAATCGATCCGGGCACTAGACCTGTATCGACGAATCCCGACTGCGGTAGGGCCCACCAGGGAGAAACGGCGTTAGTTGTATAAATGGGCGTTGTCCCATTGTCGCGGAGAACATCATATGTGAGAGTCCCATCATCGATGTCCGTTGTTCCAGTCCACGCTATTCTTGCCGAACCAGAATTCAACGATATGACGCTTGGGGTCATTGTTGAATATGTGGGCCCCTGCTTGTTGGGAGCTATGGTGCGGGCGGCAAACGTCGCAAGGCCTTGTTGCGCCTTACCATTGACCGACGTAAATTCCCCACCCATTACCAAATAATTTGAGTTGTTGGCCAATGCCCATCCGCCTTGGAAGATTCCTGTGTATGTTCCAGCATTGACCAGTGGATACCATGGCAACTGGGTTGGAACAGGCTGGTAGGCATAATTCATGTTTGATCCCGGAGCACCCTGATCAGTACCGGTCGGGTAGGTTGTTTCAGCGATTGCCCGCTTCCATATTTGCGGGTTGTGATCACCAAAGGTTCCCACTGACGTGCAGTCGTGCGCATGGCCAGTGCTGTACACTACTTGCCCCATTACGGCTAGGCTGTAAGTGGCCCCATAACAATTGTCCAGCCAAATAAGATTGCCTGTCGCCAAGTCCGCAGCCCACCGGCCATCGAACCAATGTCCGCCTTCACCATCGTTACTACCAAATACAACGCCGTTTTGAACCGTCAATTCGGTAACCCAGGATCGGCTTGATCCAATTGCCGTTGGGGTGGGTCGGCTGCCCCACGGTTCAAGTGCCCCGGTATTTCCATCAACTGCACCGATACCAACGATCGGCGAACCGTCTAGGTTCTGGAAACGACCACCAATCAGGATCCTAGAATTGTCTGGGGCCGCCCAAAGTGTTTCAACAATGTCGTCTACCTTAGGTGTCCAAGGCAACAAAGCGCCTGAAGATCGTGTGAATGCAGCCAGGTTTGATCGAGTTTGACCACCGGCGTTACCAAATGCACCGCCCACATAGACAGTGTCATTCGAAACAGCAACATTTCGAACCGGCCCATTGACTACCGGCTTGAAATTTGGATCCAACGTTCCTGTGGCAACGCTGAAGGCAGCTACTTTCATGCGCGGGACTCCATTGACGGTTGTGAAGTCTCCTCCTACGTATATCTCCGATGAATCGACCGACAATCTAACCGTACGGGCCTGTGCATTCAGATTTGGGTTCCATGGCAATATAGCGCCAGTAAGGATGTTAAAGGCCATTGCGTTGTTGCGACCCACTTCGCCGGTACCGGCGGCAGCCCCAGAAGGACGCGCAGATGTGAAGCTTCCGACCGCGTAGGCGACATTGCCCACAACTGCAGTTTTCCATACGACTCCGTTGATCTGCGGTGTCGGCAAAACATCGCCGGCCACTGTTTGTGGCAACGGCGCTGGGCTGTCGGCTGCCGTCGCGGTCGATACGGGACCCACGACGAGGACCGCCGTAATCATTGCTGCGGAAGTCAAGACGGTCAAGCTCCTAGACGCAATCTTCGTACGACGTATTTGCATTCTCATTGTCGGCTGCTTTCTTGAATAGAAGTAGAACACGGATAATCACGTGGTCGCAGATGCGGATGTATCCCGCATTTTAGGTTTCACTTGGTGTGGAACTTCGAGCTCATACTTCAAAGCCGGAACTAGCAGTAATTGACGTATTAGCAGTCCCCCGGTAATTGAACCAACCGCTAGAGCACTAGGAATGAGCGCCGGTGTCAAATTGGTTTGAAGTACGGCCACAGCGAGGACAAAAGATATGAATGAGTCCAATACTCGAAGGCCAAGTACAGCTGACTGTCTACCGCGAACCGCGGCCAGTGCACCATACGGAGTAACTGCTGAGACAGAGATTGAATAAAAAATCCACCCTGCGACAGCAAGAACTAGGGGATGTTGCCCGGTTACCAAATGTCCAATTACGGGCAAAAGTAAAAGACCGAGTCCTCCAACAACAATCGAAACGCCGGCCAACCCCAGTACCGCACGATCCGCCCGCCCCAACAGTTCACGGATGGAAGTGTCGCCGTTTCTTGCAAAGGATGTGAATAGAAATGATGATGCGCCGCTGACTACGAGCATCATCGGCGCAACGTAGATGCGGGCGACTTCAACTTGCCCAACTACGGCCGCCCCTACCAGGACAAGAATTGTCATTCGAACAACGGTAAGCAGTCCCGGGCGGACTGCCTGTTGGGCTGCACGCCAAATGCCGTATTTTGGAACCGAACTGGTACATTTCACAACCCGCATGACGAGGAACCGCTCGCTCCGCGGCAGCAACATGACTGCGGCGAATAAAGCAACCAATTGGCCGCCCAAAATCGAAAGAAAGAATATAACGAGACTCGGCCGAACTGTTGCTGCCAAAAAACCCAGTACCAACAATGCACCAAGTAGGCCAATCAAATCGACGATAACGATTTTCCAATACAACAGATTAGCCATTAGTGTTCGTCTGAGCGTATCTTCTAGGACAAATATTGCAATGGCCCCAGAGAATGCGACCGCCTCAATGGGAGTGAGGAACCGGGCCATCATCACGACAAATGCGGCAGCTATGGCAGCTCCGAAGCTGAGACCAACGCACCACAGCTGGAGCGTAAAGCGCACATGGCGATCAAAGCGATCGAGAACAGTCAAGGTATCACCAATGAATCCGCTGACTAGTGCAGTTACTAGCAGCAGAACGCCGTAGAGTATCGCAAATCTACCGAGCCCTTCGAGACCGAGCATTCTGGCGGCGATGATCTGCAACACGAAACTCACTGCAGCTTGCGATCCCTGCGCCGCCACCCCTCCGAAGATTCCAGGCTCTTCCGAATGCAGGGTGTAGGTGGGGTTGGTCAGTGATGAATCCGGGCGAGGAACTCGTTTCGGTATAGGTGAGGGCCTTGGTAGAGAATCAGATTGTCTAGATCCAGATTTTTCTACAGCAAGGCCCTCGTGTTCAACGCTACCCTTCAATGCCCTGACCTGACTACTTTCTGCCGCCTTGACGGGCTTGGTCTGGAAGCGACCGGGCAGTTCCTTGCTCCTGATCGTGCTGTGATTGCCTGTCGGGTGGTGGCCACGGATGAATGGTGCCGTAAGTGTGGCGGCGAAGGTATCCCGCGGGACACAGTGACCCGGGAACTCGGCCATGAACCCTTCGGCTGGCGGCCGACGACGTTGCTGGTCCGGATCCGCCGCTATCGGTGTACCGGGTGCGGTCATGTCTGGCGGCAAGACACCACCCAGGCAGCCGAACCACGGTCAAAGCTTTCCCGTCGCGGCCTGGTGTGGGCGTTGGAAGGCATCGTGTGCCAGCACCTCACCGTCGCTCGCGTCGCCGAGGGGCTGGGCGTGTCCTGGAATACCGCGAACAAGGCCGTGTTGGCCGAAGGACGGCGGGTGCTGATCAATGACGCCACACGCTTCGACGGAGTGAAGATCATCGGTGTTGATGAGCATGTGTGGCGCCACACCAGACATGGAGACAAATACGTCACCGTCATCATCGACCTCACCCCGGTCCGCGACAAAAAGGGCCCCTCTAGGCTGCTGGATATGGTTGAGGGCCGTTCCAAACAGGTCTTCGCTACCTGGTTGAAGGAACGCCCTCAAGCTTGGCGTGACGGGGTGGAAGTCGTGGCCATGGACGGGTTCTCCGGGTTCAAAAGCGCTGCCGCCGAAGAGTTGCCTGCCGCTGTTGCGGTGATGGATCCATTCCATGTCGTCCGTCTTGCCGGCGACGCGCTCGATGACTGCCGTCGCCGGGTGCAGCAGGCCACGTGTGGGCATCGGGGACGGGCCGGGGATCCGCTCTACAAAGCCCGGCTGACGCTGCATACCGGTGATGGGTTGCTGACCGAGAAACAACAAAAGCGAATCGCTGATCTCTTCGCCGAGGAGAAACATGTCGAAGTCGAAGCTACGTGGGGCGCCTATCAACGCATGATCGCCGCCTACCGGGCAGAAGACCCGGCCCAAGGTAAGAAGCTCATGCAAGCCCTCATTGATTCCCTCAGCAGCAGGGTCCCTGCAGCTCTGAAAGAACTGAAAAAGATGGGCCGAACACTCAAACGCAGGGCAACTGACGTCCTCGCGTACTTCGACCGTCCGGGAACTTCTAACGGCCCAACTGAAGCAATTAATGGAAGATTGGAACACCTCCGAGGATCCGCCCTTGGCTTCCGCAACCTCACCAACTACGTCGCCAGATCACTGCTGGAATCCGGCGGCTTCAGACCGAAACTACACTCTCAATTCTGAAGAGCCAGATTCCACGGCTTGCAGAACAAGTAATTCGCCCAAATACCTTGGAAAAAGTACCCATCAGAGTGGGAACTTTCCCTGAATTACTGCCGGTTGGTGGTTGCCGTCAATGTCAACATAGAGGGTTGAAGCCATCGGTTGAGCCGGAATGGCAAAGGCGTACTCGCCAGATTGAACTCCACCGGGTTTGACCGTTCCGAAGAAATCGCTTGTGGTTGAATCCGGGTAAACCGGGGAAGCCACAGTCGAGCCCGGGCCAAATTTTAGTGTAACTATCACTTGTGACAAATCGACATTGGAGGTGGAATCGTTTGTAATCTTAATGGACATCTTTATGTAGGTCTGGCCCTTGATGGATCCAGCGCTTTGGTCGGACACAATACCTCTGGCGAAACCTGAAATACTTACGGCAACACCGTCAGCATATTTAACTCCAGATTCGAGTGTTCCTACTGGGGCCTTTTCTTGCTGTGCGGATGCCAAGGCATTTTGCCGTTTTACGACGGGGGCCCCAGTTGCTGAATCAATGTACCCAGGACCTCCAACCGTCGCACTCGGAGCCGAGGATGCCCCTTCCGTTCCTGGGGATCGAGATCCGGAGGAGGGCACGGTGCCGCTTGAAGAGACGGGCCCAGAAGTTGATCCCGCAGCGCCGACATCCACCGTGTGAACCGGCTGTTGACATCCCGCCAAACCTACCGCAGACAAAACAACGACAACTCCAACAACAAGGGCGGATCCCCGACTTGCAAGAGCGTTACTTCGTCTGCCTGGATTCGCAAATTCAATCTCCATTGCGGACCGTTTCTGGATTATTTTCATTTTCCCCGGATTCATACTTATATTGAGACCAAAAAGCTAATTATCGCTTGAGATTCTTCACCCACGGAACAGTCTGTATTCGAAATGACTCTTCGCTAGAATTCATCTGATGTAAAGCCGTTCGCAAAATCGTACTCGAAGTATGAACCGTGTACGGAAAATAGACAACTTTCACGCCCACTTCTGCAAAGTCGCGCTCCAAGGTAAGTCCTTTGAACGTACCTTTCCAGTCGTCGCCCTTGAAGAAGATGTTAAATGGAGTCTGCCGCCAGGTGTCCAACTTATTTGGCAAGAATTCCTCTACGGCCTCATCTACCAATCCGATATTGCGGACAATTTCCAAGCGTTCTGCCAGTGGAATGACAGGCGCACGACCCTTTGTCGCTATGAGGAGATCGTCAGCTACAACGCCGGCTATGAGATAGTCGCAATGCGCTTTCGCCTGCCTTAGTAGGTTCAAATGACCTACGTGGAATAGATCGAAGGCACCTGCCGCATATCCAATTCGTTTCGTCATTCCATCCCCCTAGTAGGCGCCTGTTGGCTCGTAGACCGCTCTGAATGTTCGCCACAAGATAATGAAGTCCCCCGTAAGCGACCAGTTCTCCACGTAATACAAGTCAAGACGGACAGCCTCATCCCAGGGAAGATCCGACCGGCCACTGACTTGCCACAGACCGGTGATGCCTGGCTTGATCAGCAACCGACGATGCGTTGGCTTCTCATACTCATCAACTTCTTTTTTCAAAGGCGGCCGAGGACCAACCAAGCTCATGTCACCCCTGAGAACGTTCCAGAATTGTGGCAACTCATCCAGTGAGTACTTCCTCATCCAGCGTCCGCAGCGGGTAACCCTCGGATCGATTGCCATCTTGAACATCAGCCCGTCGGTCTCATTGGCATTTTTCAGGCTTGAAAGGATGCTTTCTGCGTTAGTGACCATGGAACGGAATTTGATCATTTGAAATACTTGACCGTTCCGGCCCACCCGGTCCTGGTGGAAGAATGCCGGTCCGTGGCTGTCTCGCCGGACAACCACGGCCAGGACCAGCATCAGCGGCAGCAAGACCAGCAGCGCAAAGGACGAGAATGCTATATCCATGGCACGCTTCACAACATGTTGGCACCCGAGTACTGCGGAAGCTCAACGTGCATCAGCGGCAGTCCTTCCACGGGGCGGAAGTGCACCCTGGGTCCAGCCACATTGGTCAGGTTTGATGATAGGACAAGTTCTGTATGCAGTTCACCCAAATCCCAACCAAGCTGCTGAATAGCACTAGGGCCACCGGGTAAGTTTCCTGCAACGATGACTGTGTCTGCCCCGGTTGCGGACAGTATTTTTTCAAGCTGCGCTTCGCTAGAAAAGACGGGAACTCGGTACCACGGCGGCGTGAGTTCGGTACCAGCGGTGAGGGATGTCAGTGCCACGCCTGCCACCTTGTATCCGGTGCCTGGGTTGGACCGCAACTGGGAGATGACGTAGCCGGCATCTTCGGTGCCACCCATCACCACGGCGTTAGAGAAGTAGCTCCCCGCTGCTCGACGCCTGGCCAACCACCTGCGCCACAGCCACCGACTCACCAGCAGAAGGAGAACACCCAGGGGCAACGCTATGGCGAAGAATCCACGTGCAATGTCAAATTTGAGGACCACCAAGAAGATGGCCAGCAGACCAAAGGCACGCAGGGTTGAATGGATGATTCGCTTATATTCGGTGGCCCCTGAACCAAAGATTCGCTTGTCGCGGGTGCGGAACAATTCAAGATCCGCGTTCCACATGAGCAGCACAAGAATGCTCAAGGGAATGTATTGGATGGTTGCTCCTTGCAAGGCTGTGGAGCCATCGAACATGAACCGCCCCATGAAGGCAACGGCCACGACAGTCAAAGTGACGATGAAGTCTGTAAGACGAATGTTGCGGGCGTAGGCGGTAGACCAGTTGACGCCTGTCACCAAGTTGCCTGTGGTGGCGGGGCGCAGCCGTGCGTCCCACACTGCGTGTTTGCTATGCGCTGGCTTCAGCGTCTGGCGCCGTCCGGTTCCGGCTAGGGTGCCGGTCGACAAAAACGTTGAGTGGTTTTTGAGAATGCTCATGACATCCCCTTTCCGAATGGGCACAGAGCGAGAACGCTCACCACTGACCGCTGCTGCGGCCAGTGGTTCCAGCGACTAAGGGGAGCCGACGACGGCTGGGGGAAAGCCTTGGTCTCAGAAGGCTTATCCGCCGCCGGCTCCGAATAAGGAGCCCAATGACAGAGATTGGACAGATCTTGTTGGGGTGAGGGCGAAGCATAGGTAACTACGTGGCGTAGGTGCGCTTCGAGACAGGCTTTAACTCCCCCAGCAAGGTGCACCACCGCGTGCTCTGGACTAGACATTGAGACCTTCCTGCACAGATATCCGGTGGGATACCTCTAGCTAACGGCCTCCGAGCACTGCGTGCACGAGTGGCCACTACGCTATTAGTCGCAGGTTGCCTGAGTATGATGCTGGGAAATACTTGTAGAGGTACTCACACCCTGGAGCACGGTACTTGGTTCTGGATACCTGGCGCACAAAAAAGCCACCATCTCGCGCAACGCAAGACGGTGGTTTCCGGTGCTCCTTAGTGCTCCAAAGCGGAGGGGTGTTTCCTAATCAGAGAGAACCTGCACCAGATCATTGCGGTCGGTAATCTCCAGCTTTGCATAGGCCCTGTACAGGTGCCCTTCAACTGTTCGAACCGAGACATGGAGGGCAGCCGCAATGGACTTATCGCTCAGTCCCTGTGCGGCCATGAGCGAGATTTCGAGCTCTCTAGCGGTCAACCGTTCTTGGAGTCGGTGATGACCGCCACGTACCCCGGGCCTCGACTCCTGCACCTCGCCAACGGCAGCGTCGACCCGTTCAAGACCGTCACGCACCCGATGTGACAGAAGAGAGTGGCGGTCCTTGGCTAACGCGGACGATGCCAACCGGAATGCCCTGCCAGCGTATTGGTACATTTGTGCTTCCAAAAGCTGTTCGCCCACATTCACCAGCACTGGAGCGCTTCTTTGCTCAAGCGCCTCGGCAAAGGAGGCCAAGCCTGCAGCCCAGCGGCCCTCCACCTGTGTCGCTATAGCCAGGATCCGGCGTCGCGCTTGGCTCGGTTCAAACTCCAGCAGCAGAGCCAGCGCATTGAGCTCCGCTGTGAATTGTCCTCGTGCATGGAGATCATCGGCCAAGCTGAAAAGCTCGGCAATACCTGCCCCATCGCCGTCCAAATATTCACGCGCTGCAGCAATGAAGGCTCGTTCATGGGCTACCACGATGAACATACCGGTGTCCTCCGAGTACTGCCGAACCAGCTCCCGCGCAGTGTCGAGGCGTCCCGATTTAGCGGCCGCATACGCCGCCATTGCTGAGCAATAGCCCAAGAGCTGCTGTGGATCGCTGTGCGCCAGACCATCACAGCTCTCCAGCAGCGACGCCAACGCTGCAGTGGTGCGACCCTGGCGCAGCAGCATCATTCCGCGGGCAACACCAACACTGCCACCAAAGGAAATGGTGGCCTTACCGACGTCGACGGCGAGAGACTGCATTAGCTGCTCCGCCTCGTCCCACAGCCCCGCCGTCAACGAGGCAACCTGAGCCCGGGTGATGATCATTTCCGGCACGAAGTACACGTCATGATCCTCGGCCTGAACAATCGCGAAGGCCGACATGGCCCGTGCCATTCCGGCGACGGGTTGGCCCAAGGCGCTCAACCTCTCGGCATCCAGCGCCAAAGCCATGGACCGGTTGCACAAATGATCCGCATCATCAGTTCCGGTAGTTCTGCCGAGCACGTTTTGTATGTGCGGCTGCATCAGGTGGTACTCGCCAGACCTGGAATGAGCCATCAAATCAATGATGTTGGCCCGCTCCCCAGCCCGCAATAGGATGTCCTGAGCGTTCTGCGGATCGCCGCCCGCAAGTCTGTCAGCGTGTAAGCGCAAGGTGATGGCATCACCATGGATGGTGTCCGCAGCAAGCCCTAGCGCCGACTTTGTGGCAGCCCGCAACAGTCCACCAAACATGAGTTCTGAGACACTACCGGCACTCTCCGGAGCATTCTCCAACAGTGCCGCCGCTGCCGCGTACTCCCCCACGTTGAACCGAGCACGCGCCTTGATGGCGTGAGCCCTGCCGTAGTTTCGAGGACCAGTAACCTCGTCGGCGAGCCGCAAGGCCATCCCGGTTTCATAGAGCTTGCACGCAAAAATGGCAGCTTTCAACAGGTCTTCATCGGGGACCGGAAGACCACTTTCCAGCGTCCAAATGACCATCCGCAAGGCGGACTCGGGTGTGGTGGATTCCATCTTGAGCTCATTGATGAGCCGGCTGTGCAACATGCGGCTCTGGGCTCGTGGCACCAGTTCGCGAATAACTTCCCCGTAGACCGGGTTGATCAGCCTCAGCAATGCGGTTCCGTCAAGGGTTTCCTGGAGCAGATGGCGTTCAAAAAGTTCCGCCAACGCTTCTGTTCCCATCTGCTTGCTGACTATTTCAGCTGCAACAGGTTCGCTCAAAGCCACAAGGTTTAGGGTCCTCAGCGCCACCGCTGATAGCCCACGCAGTTGTTCCCTGACCACCGACTGTAATTGGTAACCGGCAGGTACCGACGCAATGTCCATCACCCACAGACCGTTTCGCAGGTGCAACTTTCCACTAGCCAGGGCATCGTCCATGAGCAGCTTGATGAGAAGCGGGTTCCCGGCAGCGGTGTGCCAAAAGTACCAGCCGGTGTTTGCCGTGGGTGTCCCACCCAGCAACCCGGCGCAAAACGCGTGTCCGTCCTCCCGCGTCAGGGCCCACAAATGGAACCTTTCAGCGACGCCGGCGTCCCAAAGTTGCGGCAAGGGACTGACGGGTTCATTGCCTGCACGGTGGGCAATAACCACCTGGATCTTCTCCGCCTGAGCTAGGTTGACCACTACCTCAGCTGTGGCCCTGTCAATGAAGCCGGATTCGTCGATGATCAACAAAGGCTTGCCGAGCTCCACATCGTTGCCAAGCTCTGCCCGCAGTTTTGTTTCTTGCTCGTCCAAAAGAGCGAGGGTTTTCCTGATGGCATCAACATGAGATTCTACAAACGCATTCGAAGTACGGCGTAGAAAAGGAGCAAGAATTCCAAACGGTATAGATGCCAACGACGGCGTTCCCTGCAGCGAAATCACGGCTGCGTGGGAGGAGGTTGCTTTGGCCAGTTCACGCAGCAAGGAGGTGGTGCCCAGCCCCATTTCACTGCTCAAGAAGATGGCACTGCAGCCAGATCGATGTAGCTGGTTGGTCAATTCTTCCAGTTCTTCCTGGCGGCAGAACGGCGTAGCAAGCGTAGGGGGATCATGCTGGCGGTGGTTTCCGGAATTCACTGCCATTGCCTAGAAGTCCTGGTCTTCAGTAAGCTCATGCCTCGTGGTGATGCCCAGCTTGCTGTACAGCTGATAGAGATGACCTTCCACCGTCCTGACAGAGACGCCGATCCTGTCAGCAATGGCACGGTTGCCAAGCCCGCGTTTGGCCAACTTCGCCACCTGAATTTCCCGCTGTGTGAGCTTGACCCCCGCACTTTGGGGCTGGAAGGGCAGTTTTGGCAGGTTCTTGTGGAGGCGGTCCAAACGCTGCGATGCCAGCCTGGCCAAGGAGTTTCGTCCCGCGTCCCTCGCGAAGTCCAAGGCGAGAACCGCACATCGGGATTCGACGGCGTCGAGCTTCAATGTCTCAGCAATGTGCGCAGCTTCCAGCGCCTTTTCGGCATCTTTAGTCCGGCAACTGCGTGCCAGTAATACATTCAGCGTTGCCATGGGGCCTTGACGGCGTAGGGAAACATCCTCCAACAGCGCGTAATCCTTGTCGGTCGCCTGGATGGTTGCGGCGAAAAGTGACATGGAGGCCATGGCAAACCGTCCCTTGTCAATGTCAACGAGGGCTGAGAGATGCATTTGTTCCGTTGCCCGCGGGTCATCGAGCCAGCGCAGCGCCAGGTGCGTGAAGAAATTGAGCATGGCTTGGTTGGTCCACAAGGTTGGCCAAGGGACGGATTCGGCCAGTTCCAGCCAGTCCCTTGCGTCCTGTTCATTGTTGACTTGGGCGTGACAGAAGGCCAGCGCAGCATAAGCCAGGCCCAGAGCATGGTCACTATTCCGGGCTTCAAGCTGGGCCGCCGCAGACATGAGCACCTGCACTGCCTCGGCCCCACGTCCGGCAAATGCATGTGCCAAGCCAAGGTTGAGCTCGATCAAACCGCCGCGGTAAGGAACGGGGCGGTGCAAGCCTCCAATTTCATCCTGAAGCATCGCAACGCAGTCGATCCACTGCCCGCTCCAAATCTGGGCGATCGCCTTTCCGTTGCGAGCGTAATCACTGAAAAGTGGAGTCACGCCAAGGGCTGCAGCGTCCGTCTCGATGCGTTTGGCCAGCGCAATCGCATCCAACTCACGGCCAACTGCTGCTAGGGCAGGAACCAGCAGGCACGCGCAATTGAGACGATACGCGGCGTCGCCCTCATTCGTTGCCGCCTCCAACTCCGGGATGACGGCAGTGAACTCGCCCAGGTGGATCTGATATTCGAAACGGGCCAAGTTCAGAAGTGTTCGTCCCAACTTTTCTGTCGTGTCCGGACCCTTGCCATTTTCGGCAGCGAGACGTTCCTCGGCGCCAGTCAATAGCTCCTGAATTCTCGGCAAGCCGGCTTCTACCCACAGCAGTGCCCGGGTGCAGGCCAAAACCCACGCCCCAAATTCTTCAATGGGTAGCTGCGAAATGACTGTAGCGGGTACACCATCAAGGACAGCAACGGCTGCCTTGTAGTCAGCCAACAGTTGGTAAGCGGCGCTTCGGGCCTGTACTGATTTGACCCACGAGGGGTGATCTGTGGGAATCTGCGTGGCGCAGCGTATTGCTAACTGTGGATCGAAGTTCTGCAGAGCGCTCAACGCCGCGGCCAAGGCAACTCGAGGGTCCAGGACCATCCCGGCGTCGAGAGTCCATGTGGCCAGCGACATGATTTCACGACCATCAAGAGATTCCAACTCCTGATCTACGGTCAGGGCAATCTCAGTGAACATTTCAGCCATCCGCTTCGGGCTCAGCCC
This sequence comes from Arthrobacter alpinus, assembly GCF_001445575.1. Lineage (NCBI taxonomy): Bacteria > Bacillati > Actinomycetota > Actinomycetes > Micrococcales > Micrococcaceae > Arthrobacter > Arthrobacter alpinus. The sequence goes on from NZ_CP013200.1 coordinate 3,736,954, forward strand.
GCTGCGAACAATGTCCCCAACATATTGCTCGGCAAGGAACGCCCGATGGCGCCCTTCGGCTGAAATCTCAACGAATCCGCGTTCCTCTAGTTGCCAGAGAGTCTCCTGTCCCAAGGCAGAGATCGCCACCTGCAGGGGCGCAATGCCAAGGAGTGACATCTTCTCCACGCCCAGACGCACGGCAGCATCCTCCCGCGATAGCCGAGAGCTCACAATTTCTGCCAAGGCGCTGGTGGAGTCCAGATTGATAGCGTCTTTCACAACCCAACCGCCAAGGTGTTTGACAATGCTTCCCTTGACTACCTGTTCGCGGAACAAAGCCTGCAGAACCAGCGGAATGCCATTGCTGGCCTCATGCAAAGCCGTCACCGCAGTTTGGGAAACAAAGGTCCCGGTCGCTTTGGCGATCAGCTCCCCTACTTCGGCCAGGCTGAAATGGTCCAACCGGATCTCACCGAGTTGTCCGTCCTTGGCTAACCACACCAGGTCTTCGGGGAGATCGGCGGAATCCCGTGCCATTACCAACACCTTGGCCGTTCCGCCAAGCAGCAGGTGCATCATGACACCCACCGTCAAGAAATCCAGCCCCGGCAGATCATCCACGATCAAGAGCACGTCACGGCCAGCCGCATCCGCTCTGATGAGTTCATCAATTCCACGGATCACCCCTGTGGGGGTTTCCAGCGCGCTGGCAGGCAGCCGGGCCATCAGCATGGACAGAGGGCCGTAAGAGATGACAGCTTCGGCCGATGAGCCGAACAAACGTTCAATGTGAGTGGTGGGGGCCAGTGTTTTTTCTACCGCACGGGCAAGAGTAGTCTTGCCGACACCCCAGGGGCCGATAACCGTGACCCCATAGGTGGCAGGGTCATTGAGGGCGCGAACAGTCCGGTCGATTTCCGTCTGCCTAACGAAAGAAGACCAGAACTTCCTATCAGCCGCCCCCATGGCTTCGAATGTCCCCAATGCCGCAGGTTTCGACCATTTTCCAGCCGCGACATTGTTATAAGTTGTCATCTCGAGACCCCGTTTGTCCTACGTCCAACAGCCCCCTCAGAGCCGCCGCACCGCATAATGGCGATCATAACAGTTGGGATGGACAAACTACACCGCAGGGGTGATGCACAACACAATGTGTCGAGTTATTTGAATTTTCCCTGCGCGGCCAGCAGGCCCTCGCTGACCAGAAGTTCGACGGCGTCGGCCGCGTTATCGATCAGGAACGGGAGGGTTTTATTCTCCACAGTAGAGAAATCGCGCAAGACGTGACTGGCGGCATCGGCTCGGCCCGGTGGGCGGCCAACTCCAGCACGCACGCGGTAGTAATCCTTAGTGCCCAAGGTCCGGGAAATGTCCCGCAGCCCGTTGTGCCCGCCTTCACCGCCGCCAATTTTGACCTTGACGGTGTCGAAGGGGATATCAATTTCGTCGTGGACGGCGATGACATTCGCGGCGGGGAGGTTATAGAACTTGGCGAGTGCCGCCGTCGGACCTCCATTGAGGTTCATGAAGACGGCGGGTTTGGCCAAGATCAACTTATGCCCGCCCACGGCCAGGCGACCCGTGGCCACCAAAGCCTTGGCTTTATGGGTCTTGAAAGTAGCTCCAAGGCGGGAGGCTAATTCCTCAACCACCATGTAGCCAATATTGTGCCGGTTACGGCTGTAGCCGGGCCCGGAGTTCCCGAGCCCGACTACAAGCCATGTTTCACTCATATGAGGTGAAGACTACTCAGCAGCCGGAGCAGCTTCGGCTTCAGCAGCCTGCTCAGCCAAGTGGGCGATCAGCATGATGGAATCGTTCTCCAGCTCGGCATCTGCCGGCAGAACCAGGTCAGTTGCGTAGATGTGCTGACCGGAGGTGCGGCCGGTGATGTCGACATCGATGCGAACCGGGACGTTGGTTGCATCAGCGGAGAGGCTGACGGTCATTTCTTCCTGGTTGACGACAACGGAGGGAGCAGGCTCGCCAATGAGGTGAACGGGAACGTCAACGATGACCTTCTCGCCCTTCTTAACGGTCAACAGGTCGATGTGCTCAACGATCTGAAGTACGGGGTCCTTCTGGACGTCCTTGACCAGGGCGAGGTGCTCAACGCCGTCGACCGTGACGCGCAGCAGAGCGTTGGAGGCGCGGATGGCGCGAACGGTTTCGCGCTCCGGCAGGACGATGTGCAGGGGTGCAACGCCGTGGCCGTAGATTACTGCGGGGATCTGCTTGGCGCGGCGGATGCGGCGTGCAGCGCCCTTGCCGAACTCGTTGCGTGCTTCACCAATGAGGTTCAAATCTGACATGAAAAAAGCTCCTTCATTTCATAGGGGGTGGGCGTGGACTAAACAGGTCAACACAATCCACAACATGAAAGTCAGGAGCTGCGAGACCCAGTCGATCACGGATACTCACTAGGTGGGCATCCCTCGCCAAGGTTTACTGGACAAGTTTAGCAGACTGGCGCTGTGGCAGCGCGCAGCAGGTCCGGACGGAACGCTAGGGCGGCGGCAGGGGGCTGTGCCCGGTCTCTGGAACGTTTATGCGCCGAACCCATACCCAGTTTGGCGCAGCTGGACACCATGCGATGAACTCACTTGCAGTTTGGCGCATGCCGGAAGTTCAGTGATCTTATGCGCCGGACTGAGCCTTCAGTGTGGCGCATAACTGATCATCGCCAGCGCCTCGCGCACCCATTTCAGCATGACATCTGGACTCCCCAGCACCACCTTTGCCGGAATGCGCAAGCACCACAAGCCTTTGATGACCAGCAGATTGTCGCGCCGCAGGTCCTCAGCCCATCCGCTTTCCGTGTTGTGGTACCTCTCTCCGTCTGTTTCCACGCCTAGGACGCCTTCAACCAAGAGGTCCAAATGACCAACGTCCTTGACGTAAAACTGGCCTTGGACGTTGAGCCCAGGCCGCCGCAGGTAGTATCTGGCCACGGTTTCTGCGATAGACATGGCTTGTGGATCAATCTTGTCAATAATCGCCCTTGCACCCGTGTCTTCACGCCTGGAGAATTCGGCACGAAGATCAGGGATGGTGCACATCTCGAGAACCACAGCAGATTCAAGGGCAGCCAAGCCATCCACCTCGGAACCACATTTGATGCATTGGCGCAGGATGTCCATCAAGGTCTGAGGCCCACTCACTTTGTGAACCACACACCCAGAAATCGGCCTTCCATGTGCTGCGGCAACGTGCGGAAGAAGTGGAGATTTAATGATCCACAGCCCCAGCTGCTCGGCCTTAGTGAAACACGTCCGCCGTGCCTGATGCAGGGCCAGATGAATATCCAACGGATCGGCATCCGGCAGCGCATAATAGCCACGGCTAATTTGACTGATAATCCCGGCACCTACGGCCTGCTTCAAACTCCAGTCCGTGCATCCCCTTGACAGCAGGTCTTTCCTTCTCGCGACCTTGCCGTACCACGCAACTTCATCCGCCACTGAGCGGTTCTTTACTGCTGCTGAAAGTGTCATGCACCTAGCGTGCCCACGGGACGGCGGCCCCAACAGCCCCGTCGTCGTGATTGTGGATAAGTCGGCTTGGGTGGCGCCTGTGGAGGAACCAGGGCTTACTTTATGCGTCGGACTGTGGGCGGAATCCAGCGCATGCCCTAGCTGAGGTTCTTTTATGCGCCGAGCCCGTACTCAGTTCAACGCCCGGAAGACCATGCACCAAACTCAGCAGCCGTCCGGCGCATAGGGTGCGGGCATCGGCGGTTAGCACAGGCTAGGGCGCCCCACTTTTGCTATGCGCCGGATTCAGCCTGGAATTCAGCGCATACCGTACGTGCGGTTCCCTTATGCGCCGAGCCCGTACTCAGTTCAACGCCCGGAAGACCATGCACCAAACTCAGCAGCAGTCCGGCGCATAAGGTGCGTGCATCGGCGGGGGTAAAGGCACCTCGGGCGAAAGAGCGGACACACGAACGGCCGCCTCCCAGTGCAGGGAAGCGGCCGTTTGCCGTAAAAGCTAGTGAGCCTACGCGCCCGAGGGACCCATTGTTTAGACGCGCCAGCGGCTCAACAATGGGAGGGATCGGGTGGGCCCACGCTTGCCAGGTTCCCGAAAAATCGCGTCAGCGATTTTTCGGGCAGGCAAGTGGGGATTAGGCGTCGCCGTCGAACAGGCTCGTAACGGAACCGTCCTCGAAGACTTCCTTGATGGCACGGGCCAGCAGCGGTGCAATGGAGAGCACAGTCAACGTGGGGAAGCGCTTATCTTCCGGGATCGGCAACGTGTTGGTGACAACAACCTCGCGTGCACCGCAGTTGGCGAGGCGCTCGGCGGCAGGATCGGAGAACACGGCGTGCGTGGCTGCGATGATGACATCCTTGGCGCCGGCATCCTTCAAAACGCGAACGGCGCCGGCAATGGTTCCACCGGTGTCGATCATGTCATCGATCAAAACGCAGGTGCGTCCCTCGACCTGTCCCACAACAGTCTTGGAAACAGCCTGGTTCGGAACTGTGAGGTCACGCGACTTGTGAACGAACGCCAGAGGTGCGCCACCCAAACGCTCGGCCCACTGCTCAGCCACACGCACGCGGCCAGTGTCGGGCGAAACCACGGTTACGTCGTCGTCCCCAACAATTTTCCGGATGTGATCCGCCAACAGCGGGATCGCGAACAAGTGATCCACGGGGCCGTCGAAGAAGCCCTGGATCTGGGCGGTGTGCAAGTCAACGCTCATGATGCGGTCGGCGCCAGCGGTCTTGTACAGATCGGCGACCAGACGGGCCGAGATAGGCTCGCGGCCACGGCCCTTCTTGTCCTGACGTGAGTACGGGTAGAACGGTGAAACAACCGTGATGGCAGCAGCAGAGGCGCGCTTCATGGAGTCAACCATGATCAGCTGCTCCATGAGCCAGTTGTTCAACGGTGCCGGGTGCGCCTGAATGATGAAAACTTCCTTGCCACGAACGCTCTCCCCCGAGCGAACGTAGATCTCACCATTGGCGAAATCGTAAGCCGACATTGGCAGCAGTTCGGTGTTCAAGCAACGCGCCACTTCCTCGGCCAGCTCTGGGTGTGCTCGGCCTGAAGCCAAGACCAGTTTTCTGTCGACGTTATGACTTAGTTCGCTCATTATGTTCTTTCTCGCGGTGGTGGGAGTAGGTGAGAAGTTTTAGTTGACTGGCGAATGCGCAGCGTTGGCAGATTCTGCCGCCTGGGCGGGGATGCTGCCGGGTCGGTTAGCCGTGGTCCAGCCTTCGGCGTTGCGCTGCGGAGCCACCGTCAAGGTGAGCGCGCCGGCGGGCACGTCCTTGCGCACAATGGCACCGGCTCCGGTGAAGGCGCCGTCACCAACGGTCACTGGGGCGACAAACACGGTGTTGGAGCCTGTGCGCACGCCCGATCCGATCACGGTGCGGTGCTTGTTCACGCCGTCGAAGTTGGCTGTGATGTTGCCGCAGCCAATGTTGGTGTCCTCGCCAATTTCGGCGTCGCCAGCGTAGCCCAGGTGGGAGAGCTTGGAGCCGCGGCCGATGGTGACGTTCTTGGTTTCGTAGAACGCGCCAATCTTGCCGTCGGCGCCAAGTACGGTACCCGGACGGAGGTAGGTGAACGGGCCGACGTGCGCGCCCGCACCGATGATGGCGCCGGTTCCGTGAGTGCGGGTTACTTCCGCGCCCTCGGCGATTTGTACGTTGGTCAGGGTTGAATCGGGACCCACGACGGCGTCACGCGCCACTGTGGTGGCGCCGTGCAGCTGGGTGCCGGGCAAGATGGTGACATCTTCGGCCAGTACCACTGTGGAGTCGATCCAGGTGGTGGCGGGGTCAATGATGCTCACGCCAGCGCGCATCCAGCCTTCCACGATGCGGCGGTTGTGCTCGGTGCCCAGAGCTGCGAGCTGTACGCGATCGTTGGCGCCTTCCACCTGCCAGCGGTCGGTGGTGGAGACCGCGGCGACCCGGCCGCCGTCGTTCCTCGCCAAGGAAAGAACATCGGTGAGGTACATCTCGCCCTGGTTGTTATCCGTGGTGACGCTTTGCAGCGCGGTGCGCAAGACGGCGGCGTCGAAGGCGTAGATTCCGGAGTTGATCTCACGGATCTCGCGCTCTTCCTCCGTGGCGTCCTTGTGCTCGCGAATGCCTAGGACGGTTCCGTCGGAGGCATCGCGAAGGATGCGTCCGTACCCTGCGGCGTCGTCGAGGACTGCCGTCAGGACGGTGACGGCGTTGGCGTCTGCGTTGTGCGTGGCGACGAGTTCGGCCAGCAGCTCACTGGTCAACAGCGGAACATCACCGTAGGTGACAACCACTGTGCCTTCGACAGGTGCCTGGGCATCCAGCGCCTCGAGTGCCTGCTGGACGGCGCGGCCTGTGCCGGGAATCTCATCCTGATCAACAATGTCAGCAGTGCTGTCCAGTTCGGCGATGTGAGCGGCGACGAGGTCGCGTTCGTAGCGAACCACAACGGCCAGCTTGGCAGGGTGCAGACCCTTCGCCGCTGCCAGTGCATGGCCAACCATAGAAATGCCACCGATGGTGTGCAGGATCTTGGGTGTGCGTGATTTCATCCGCGTGCCCGCACCGGCGGCAAGGACAATAACAGCTGCCGGGTTGTTGGAGGGGATTTCTTGGGGGCTCACTAAGTGGCACTCCTGCCCGGACCATAGTCCGTTTCAAAACGTACGCAATGGGAAACAACATCCATGGTACCTGCTCAGCCCGCAAGCCTGATTTATTTTCAACTACGGTTCCGCCCACAGGATTCGAACCTGTACTCCACAGCTCCAAAGGCTGGGGTGCTGCCGTTACACCAGAGCGGACCATGCACTTCCCGCTCTCACTGGAAGCTCACGAGAATATAGTGTGCCACGGCCATGGCATGTTGCGCGACTCGAGAGCCCCGACGCCACACGATTTGACGCCGCTGGGTGTCAAAGCTCACACTTTCGCCAGCCAGTTTTGCTCTTGGGCCACTTCTCTTGGACCGGGCGGCTTTGGAGGCGCGTACAGTTACGTCCTAACGGTGCGCCACTCTTGGAGCTGCGCACGGTTAGCGCCTAACGGCGTGCAGCTGCGATCGTTTCCAAGGCCTGCCGGACCCATCGCAGCATCTCTTCCGGGTAATACATTGCTACGGCAGCCTTGAAATGGAGTGTGGGCACGTTCGCGATAATTAGCACGTTGCCACGACGCAGGTCCTCTTCCCACGCCTTTTCATTGTTGTGGTAGTCCTTGCCGTCAATTTCAAGGCCCAGTTGGCCATCCACCAGCGCGTCAAGGTGACCCATGCCCGGGATCAGTGCCTGGCCTTGGACGTTGTAGTCAGCCGCCTTCAAGTGGTACCTGGCGCACGTTTCAGCAATGGACATCGACTGGGGATCTATCATGTCAATGATCTTGCGAACCCGCCCGTCTTTTCGCCGGCTAAACAAGGTTCTCAGCTCTGCCATGGTGCATTTGTCTTTGATAACGGCCGATTCCAGGACACAAAGGATTTCCAGCTCCGTGCCGCACTGTGCGCAATGGCGCAGAATTGCCCGCAGGCTCAGCCTGCCCCTGAAACGGTACGTCACGCATCCCGGTACCGGCCTGCCATGGGCAGTACCTACGTGCGGAACGTCCTGGTCGTGAAGGACCCAGAGGCCCTCTGTCTTGGCACGGCCAAAACATGTCAGCTCGGCCTGATGTTTAGCCAGGTGCTCGGCCAGGGCCGAGGAGTCTACGGTGGCGTAAACGCCGCGGGAAATTCGCAAGATGGCCCCGGATTTCAGGGCGCACCGAATATGCCAGTCCGTGTATCCCCGGCTGATCAGACGCTTACGCCTGACGGCGGTACCCAAGGCCGCAACTACTGATTCGATGGGCCGGGGCGGAGAGCTGATGCGTACGTTCATGGCACCATGATTGGCCAAGAAAACAGGCGGCGACAGCCCCGGCGTCGTTATTGTGAATAGGTGGCTAGGCAGCGCGGCTGTGGAGGAACCACTGTCCGAGATCCTGGAGCGCCACACTGAAGCTGCGTGCGGTTACTGGCTAACGGTGCGCCACTCTTGGAGCTGCGCACCGTTAGGGAACAACGGTGCGCAGGCTCAGACTGGGACAGGCCGGACCAGTGCTGGGACAGGCCGGACCAGGGCGGCGCAGGCTCAGACTGGGACAGGCCGGACCAGGGCGGCGCAGGCGCAGGCTCAGTGCTGACACAGGCGCCAGTGCAGTGCGGCTTACTCGAGGACGTCGGACGCCTGCAGCCACTCCAGTTCCAGACCTTCACGCTCGCTGGCGAGCTTGGCCAGCTTCGCTTGCAGATCGCCCAGGACGTCGTAGTTGCCCACGTTGGCGGCCATCTGCTCGTGAATCTTGGCATCAGCGGCGGAGTTCTTGCCCAGCTGGCGCTCCAAACGGTTCAGCACCTTGCGAGCATCGCGCTTCTGACCCTCGGTGGGGCCCGACGGAGCCGGAGCCGCGCTGGGGGCGCTAGAGGAAGGAGACAACCCCGCGTTTTCACGCAGCTCCAGGTACTCGTCAACACCCCTGACCAAGCCACGGATCTTGCCGTCGCCCAGCAACGCCATCTGGTGATCGGTGACGCGTTCCAGCAAGTAGCGATCGTGCGAGACCACCACGAGCGTGCCCGGCCAACCATCGAGCACGTCCTCTACCGCTGCCAAAGTGTCCGTATCCAGGTCGTTGGTGGGCTCATCGAGCATGAGCACGTTGGGCTCCCCCACCAGCAGTCGCAGCAGCTGCAGGCGGCGGCGCTCACCACCGGAGAGGTCTTTGACCATGGTCCACTGCTTTTCCTTGGTGAAACCGAGCTGCTCCACGAGCTGGCCAGCGCTCATCTCCTTGCCAGCCACCTCAAAGGAGCGCTTCTCCCGCTCGATGACCTCCACGACGCGCATGGTCAGGACATCGTCCAGCTCACGCACCTCCTGCGTCAGCACGGCGGTCTTGACCGTTGAACCGGTCTTCATCTTCCCGGACGACGGCTCGACCTCACCGTTGAGCAGGCGCAGCAAGGTGGTCTTACCGGCACCATTGACGCCAACCAGCCCCAGCCGCTCCCCCGGCGCCAGGCGCAAGGTGATGTTGTTGAACAGGTTCTTGGCACTCTCGCCCTCGCCGATGGTCAGGGAGACGTTTTCTAAGTCAATGACGTCCTTGCCCAGACGCGCGGTGGCCATCTTGGACAGCGCCACGGAATCGCGGGGCTCCGGAACATCGGCAATCAGCTCATTGGCAGCCTCAATGCGGAACTTGGGCTTGGCCGTTCGCGCAGGTGCGCCGCGGCGCAGCCACGCCAGTTCCTTCTTGACCAGCTGCACACGCTTGGATTCCACGACGGCTGCCGACCGGTCACGCTCGGCGCGGGCCAAAACATAGGCGGCGTAACCGCCGTCGAACGGGTCAATGGTGCCGTCATGAACTTCCCAGGTACGGGTACACACTTCATCAAGGAACCAGCGATCGTGGGTGACCACCACAAAGGCGCCTTCATTGGCACGCCAGCGCGCCTTGAGGTGCCGTGCCAGCCAGGCAACACCTTCCACATCGAGGTGGTTGGTGGGCTCATCGAGCATGATGACATCGTCATCGCCAATGAGCAGCTTGGCCAGGGCCACACGGCGCTTCTGGCCACCGGAGAGCGTGTGGATGTTGGCGTGCCAATCAACCTCGCCCACCAAGGCGCCCATGATTTCGCGAATCTTGGGGTTGGAGGCCCACTCATGATCGGCGGCCTCACCCACAATCGCGAAGCCCACGGTGTCATCGCCGTCGAGCACGTCCGTCTGGTCCAGGTAGCTGACCTGGACGCCGCCGCGCACGGTGACGCGGCCGGAATCGGCGGTTTGGCGGCCGGCCAGCAGGCGCATCAGCGTGGACTTGCCATCACCGTTGCGGCCCACAATGCCAATACGGTCGCCTTCTTCAAGGCCGACGCTGACGCCGTCGAGCACGGTTCGGGTAGCGAAGGAGACACTGAGGTTCTCCCCGCCCAGCAAATGAGCCACGTGGTACCACTTTCTTTTACGGTTTTTATCAAGTTACAAAATTATGTGTGCGCCGTGCACGGGGCCTTCGACCGGCCATGCCTGATGCCCGCGATCTGCCAGTGCTGCCGCCAAATCCTGCGCATGCGCGGCGTCTTCGGCGAGGAACGCCAAGGTGGGCCCGGATCCGGAGACGATTCCCGCCAGCGCGCCCAGTTCCGTCCCCTGCGCCAACACGGTGGTCAGCGACGGGGCCAGATGCTCGGCGGCAGCCTGCAGATCGTTGTGCAGCCAGGGCGCCAGAGCCTGCGCATCCCCGGCGCGCAAGGCCGCCAAGACTCCCGCCTCAACCTGCGCCGGCTCATCGGCCTGGATGCCGCCCGCCTCACGCAAGGTATCCAGCGTCCCATAAACCACTGGCGTGGACAGACCAAACTCCGCTGGCACCAGAACCCAATGCAGCGGCGTTGGCGCGAGTGCTGCCGTGAGTTCATCCCCAATGCCGAGTCCGACGGCGGCACCCCCCATGAGCGCGAACGGCACGTCCGCGCCGAGCTCGGACCCTAGCTGAGCCAATTCTTCGCGGGAGAGGCCGGTGTGCCAGAGCGCATCGCAGGCCACGAGTGTGCCCGCAGCGTCAGCTGAACCACCGCCCATGCCGCCGGCGATGGGCACATGCTTGGTGATTTCCAGATGAAGTCCGGTGGGGTCTTCGGCTATGTCGGCCACGAGTAGTGCAGCCTTGACCACAAGATTGCTGCCGTCCAGCGGAATGGCGGCAAGCTGTTCAGGCGTTAAGGAACTCTCGGAGCTGATGGAAACGGTGATGTCCGTAGACAGCGTGCCGGGCCGGGCCGTGGCTGCTACTTCTTCGTAGCGTGAAACGGCCAGATAGGTACTGGCAACAGCGTGATAGCCGTCAGATCGCAGCGGCCCTACTTGAAAGAAGGCGTTGATCTTCCCAGGCGCCCGGACCTTGACCCGGCGAGGTTCCGGCTGCCACAAAGAATCAGACACTGCCTCGAGTCTGTTGCTCCGACCTGTACCTGCCGACTCCATGGACTCCATCCTTAGGCCGTGATGCCAAGTTTGGCTTCGGCAATGCGGGCATAGGCTGCCACGTCAATGACTTCGCCGCGGGCGCTGGGATCCACACCAGCCATACGCAAGTACGTCTCGGCCTCGGCAGCGCCACCGGCCCAGCCCGCCAAAGCTGCGCGCAGGGTCTTGCGGCGTTGGGCAAACGCGGCATCAATCACGGCAAAAACTTCTTCCCGTGAGGCACTGGTTACCGGCGGTTCATGGCGGGTGAAAGCCACCAGCCCAGAGGAAATCTTCGGTGCCGGCCAAAACACGTTCATGCCGATGACGCCTGCCTTGCGCATCTTGGAGTACCAAGCGCCCTTGACCGAGGGGACGCCATAGGTCTTGGAGCCAGGGCCAGCAACCATCCTGTCCGCTACCTCATCCTGCACCATCACCAGGCCATGTTTGAGCGAGGGGAAGTGTTCCAAGAGGTGCAGCACCACGGGGACGGCCACGTTGTAGGGCAGGTTCGCCACCAGCGCTGTGGGCTCGCCCGGGAGCTCCAAAACCCGCATGGCGTCAGAGAGGACAACCTCAAGGTTGGCAGCCTTTTCCGGACGGAAAGCAGCAACAGTGGAGGGCAGCTTGGCCGCCAGTACGGGGTCAATCTCAACGGCCACCACGCGGGCGGCAGCATCGAGCAAACCTAAGGTCAGCGAGCCCAGTCCAGGGCCAACTTCCAAAACTGTTTCACCAGGGTCCACATTGGCTGCTGCCACAATGCGGCGGATGGTATTGCCGTCAATGACAAAGTTTTGTCCCAGCGTTTTAGTGGGACGCACACCGATTTCTTCGGCCAGTCGGCGAATTTCGGTGGCGCCCAGAAGTGGCTGGGTGGCGGGGCTGGGATGCGGGGAGGTCACGAAACCATGGTATCTGCTAAGTCAGCGCGCGTGGCACCGGTAGGGAGGTGGCATCAAGCACGACGCCGGGTGGTGACCTTTGTTGTGAAAGGTCACCACCCGGCGTCGTGCTTCATGTGTTTTGTGCAGGAGCGTTGCTAGGGGGTTAGCCTGCCGCGTGGCCGCAGCCCCACGGCTGCAGGCCGCGCTCGGCGAAGACCTTGTTGGCAATGGCAATCTGCTGGGCTTTGGTGGCCAAGCTGGCGTTGGGTGCGTAGGCCCCGCCGCCGTTGCCAAGCCAGGTCTGGATATCAAACTGCAGGCCACCGTAGTAACCGTTTCCGGTATTGATGGCCCAGTTGCCGGTTGCTTCACACTGTGCAATGGCATCCCACATGGCCTCGTTGGACATGGCGGGCGCCTTGGCTCCTGTGTTGGCTCCTGCTGTAGTGGCTCCTGCTGTAGTGGCTCCTGCGGCTGCGGGGGCCGTGGCGGCGGGAGCTTCAACCTTCTTGGCGGGGCGTTCCTTGCCACCGATACTGATCTTGGCTGCCGTTGGTTCGGTGAGCACCTTGGCACCGGTCTCGGTGCGACTTACCTCAACACCGTCAATGGATACGGTGCGGAACATCTTTTCCAGCGTGCCAGCGACACCCGCAGTGATCGTCTTCTTCTCATCCTTGAAAAGGTCCGGATCAACACTTTCGTCAGTCTTGAACGGGACGGCTTCGGTTTCAGTGGCGGTTCCGGCGTTGTTCACGCGAGTCACCTTGACCACCATGTTCTCCACCACAACTGCGCTGCCGGGCGTGGAAAGCAGATCCGTCTTGGCCAGAGTCACACCGGTTTCAGCAAGGAAACTATAAACGCTTTGAGCCGTGGTGGTTTTGATCTGCTTCTTACCATCCGCCACGAGAGTGATCTGCTTCGGGGTGATGATGCTCAAGTCACTGGAATTGGCGATCAGGGAATCGGCCGGTAAGGAAACCTTGGCATTGGCGGCGATGCCCATTTGGCTGATCAGATCACCGATCTTGGAGGAGGTGGTGGTGACAGTCTTCTCTGCCCCATCCAGACTCACGGTAATGTCTTTGGCCGTATTGACGGTAATGATTGAACCGCTCTCAACACTGGTGTCTAGGGCGGGTGTGATGCTGTCGGCGTTGCTCACTGAAATTTCCGCTTGCTCCAACACGTCACCAACAGACTCACCGCGGGCTTGCACTGAGCTGGTTTGGCCATCCACTACCAAGGTGACGGTTTTGGTGGCCGTTATGAACGCCAGAAGCGCCACCACGAGCGCCAGCAAGACTGCGCCTTGGCAGGCAAGCTTCAAATAGCTCAATTTGCCATTGACGGTGAGGAGAGAATTCACGAGTTCCCGTAACTACTAGAGCACCCGGGCACGGAGAAGTACGGAGCAACTCCAGCGGTTTTAGGCCGCAATACATTGCGGACTGAACTGCCAAAATTGTTCTTGCGAACGGTTGCCGCGGAGCTCTTTCGAACGGTAGCTCCGGCAGCATTTCATCCGTTGGCCTTCCCCGACCACGGCTAATAGTTACTCAGCGTAACCTAATCGTGATCTGCAGGACAAGGTTTAGCGGTGAAAACGTGAGCGACACGACACCGCTAATCCTTCCAGGATCCATAAACAGACTCTGTGTTATTGCGCAACAAGGTACCCATAACACTCAGATCTAGATTCATCAGCTGGGCCATGCTTCGCACCGTATAGGGCAGCATGTAGCTGGCATTGGGCCGGCCCCTAAAGGGGTGCGGAGTCAAAAATGGCGCGTCGGTTTCCACCATGACCAGCGCCGGATCTGCCACGGCAAGTGCCTCGCGCAAATTGTGGGCGTTCTTGAAGGTCAAGGTGCCGGAGAAGGACATGTACCAGCCGTTCTCGTTACAAATCCGCGCCAATTCAGCGTCGCCGGAGAAGCAGTGAAAGACAAGACGCGAGGGCGCCCCAACCTCTTTGAGAATCTTGAGAACATCAACGTGCGCGTCACGGCAGTGAATCTGCAACGCCAGCTCCCGCTGCTTGGCAATATCTAAGTGCTGGCGGAAGGAATGGTGCTGGGCAGCCACCCCGTCCTGGGCCGTCCTGAAGTAGTCCAGTCCGGTTTCCCCAATGGCACGGACACGGGGGTGGGCAGCCATGGCATCAATTTCCGCCAGGGCCGCGTCCAGGCTGCCGGACAAGGCCAGTTCCGGGGCGTCGTTGGGATGGATGGCGACGGCTCCGAGCAGACGCGGATCCGCATCGACTGCTGCCACGGTGAAACGTGACGAGGGTAGATCGCAACCAACCTGAACCGCTCCGGCAACACCCACCGCCTCAGCTGCATCAAGCGCCGCACCGAGCTCAACCGGTGAATCGCCAAAGTCAAAGTGCGTGTGATTGTCATACACGGGCACGGGCAGCGGTTCCGGTGCTGCGGCGAAGGCACCCGGGCGGGTGCCTTCTCCGTCCTGGAGCTCTTCAGGGCGGTACGGGCGGGGAACATCATTAGTGCACATGGTCTTTTACTTTACCGTTCGCTTCTTCTCCACTTCTTTTGCGGGCGCGAAGGCGCCAATTCGCGGCCAAGCTAGTAGCGTAGGTCACAGGACTCTGGTTTTAGGAGAGGTACCTGAGCAGATGGCAATGAAATCGACCCGAAAGGTGAGGCATGGGCCCGCAGGAGACATTGCTGGCAAGCACCGGACCGGTTGAGGCTGGAGCCGTTGGGAAAACCGCGGCTGAGGCTGAATTGCAGGCTGCGCCACAAGATGCACCAGGACTGGTGCAGCCCATGGAAGCGGCACAATTTGATGCCTTGAGCGCGCGAATCATGGCCGTCATGAACACCGTCATCGATGGTAAAGAAGAACAGGTTCGGCTGGCACTGACGGTCCTGCTGGCCGGTGGCCATTTGCTCCTGGAGGATGTGCCTGGGGTAGGCAAGACACTGCTGGCGAAGTCGCTGGCACGCACGGTCCACTGCACCGTGAACCGGATCCAATTCACCCCGGATCTGTTGCCGAGTGACATCACTGGTGTCTCCATCTTCAACCAGTCCACCCAGTCCTTTGAATTCCGTCCCGGAGCCATTTTCGCCAACATTGTTATTGGTGATGAGATCAACCGGGCGTCGGCAAAAACCCAGTCGGCCTTGCTCGAGTCCATGGCCGAGCATCAGGTGAGCGTGGATGGGCGGACCTACAGCTTGGCCGCCCCATTCATGGTGATTGCCACCCAAAACCCCCTTGAAATGGAAGGCACGTATCCGCTTCCCGAGGCGCAACGTGACCGCTTCATGGCGCGGATTTCCTTGGGCTATCCGGACACCGACGCCGAGCTGTCCATGCTGGAAACTCACCAGTCCGTGAACCCGCTGGATAGTGTGAGCAGTGTTGCCACCGCCGATCAGGTCAACGCCATGATTGCCACCGTTGCCGCCATTCACGTGGCCCCGGCCGTGCGCGCCTACACCGTTGCCTTGGGCCAAGCCACGCGAACGAACCCTGACTTACTCTTGGGCGCCAGTCCGCGAGCGCTGCTTCAGCTTTTGCGTGCTGCGAAGGCGGCTGCTGCTCTCGCTGGCCGCGGTTTTGTCTTGCCTGATGACATTCGCGAGCTGGCCGTGCCTGTTTTGGCCCACCGTTTACTGGTGGAGCGCGGAGCGGCCACGCGTGGCGCCACCGCGGCCAGTGTCATTGCAGAGCTGCTGGCCACGGTGCCGGTTCCAGGCCAACCGGACGGGCGCGCCGTGAAGGACGCCCGGTTCCGCTAAAGCCCACTGGTGTTGTCCTTGAGACCCTTCATGCTCCGCGGCTGGCTACTCCTGGCGGCAGGAGCGTTGGCCCTTTTATTGGCGCTCGTGTTGGGCCGCCGCGATCTCCTCATGCTGGCCATCTTTTGTTTGGCGCTACCCGGAGCTGCCTGCGCCGGGCTGTTGTGGTTCAAGCCGGGGTTTTCCGTCAAACGCCACATCTCCCCCGGCATGGCACGGGCCGGCAGCGCCGTGTCGGTGGTTCTGGAGGTACGCGGTCAAGCCCCCGGCGGCGCCCGGGCCCGGCTCACGGAGGAACTCCCTTATAGCTTCTACACCGCCCCGGTCTTTAGTTTTCCCAACCCCATAGTGCCGCGCGGCCCGGTGAGCCGCTACCACTATGAAGTGGTCCCGCCCCGTCGCGGCGTGTTCGCCGTGGGACCCTTGCGAGCGGAGTTTTCTGACCCGTTCGGCGTCGCTTTCCTCAAGCGCATCTTGGACGACGGCGGCCAGCTCACAGTGGCTCCGGCCGCCGTCGAGCTTGCATCGATTTCACTCTCCGATGGCAGAGGTCAGGACGGCTCACGAACCACCAAGGAGTTGGCGCACGCCAGCCACGACGACGCCATGACACGTGAATACCGCTCCGGGGACCCCCTGCGTCGCGTCCATTGGCCCGTCACTGCACGGCAGGGCAAGCTCATGGTACGTGCGGAGGAATCGGTCACCGCACCCGAGGCCGCGGTGGTGCTGGACCGCCGTCACCACGCCTTTGGCGATTCCCACCCGTTCAACCAGCGCACCGTGCCAGAGGGAAGTGGACACGCTGGAGAACGAAACGCCAGTGCAGGGCTCGGTGGTGCCGGGTTCAAAAAGCCCACCAGCTCAGAACTGCACACGACCCCCACTTTTGAGAAGGCCGTCAGCGCGGTGGCCTCCATTACCGCCCACTTGTTGGAGCGTGGCTATTCACTTCGAGTGCTGGATCACGGCGGCAACCCAGGGTTTGAATCCTCCGCCTCGGCGATCACCCCTGCCGTGGAGGATTTCAGTGGCAGCCAGGGCATCTTTGACGTCGCCGCGGCACTGGCGGCTTTGGAATTGGAAGGGGCCAGTGGCGCCATCGCAGGAGCCGCGGCCTCGGAAAGTGACAGCGCGCCCTTTGGCAACACACTTGCCTACAAGCTCCACCATGGCCGGCGCCGCGGGCCGTTGGTGGCTGTCACCGGCCTGCTCGATGACGCCGCCGCCCTGCGACTGGCGAGCATCGCAGAATCCACCCAGAGCGCTTATGCTTTAGTGCTCTGCCAAGATGTGCGTGAGGTTGCTAGCGCTTTGGAAACCTTGCGCGGGGCGGGTTGGCACGCTGGCGCCCTGACGCCGTCGGCCTCCCTTGAAGAGGTCTGGTTACAGCTGGACCGAAGCGCTACTTTTGGGCTGGCGCCATGACGTTGCAGCAGGGCGGCGGCACACCTGAGAAAAACCCGGACCGGAAAGCGCCTGATCAAGGATCGCCAGCGCGGGCGCAGTCGGGCCAGGGCAACGCGAGCCAGAGTAAGCCGGGCCAGAACAACTCTGGCCAGGGAAACGGCGCCGGCTGGCCTCGGCGGGCCGAGCCGGCACGAACACGCCTGGGCGCGGCCCGCACCGGCCCGGCCCGCTGGATCTTGGCGCTAACAATTTTCGCTGCCGTCATGGGTTCCTCACTGGCACTGAAAGGCGTCATTGTAAACTTCGGCTGGTTCCCGCGGGCATCGTTTGTGGTCGCTGCAACACTGTTGCTTCCTGCGCTGTTGCGCCGGTACCCGGGGCTGAGCTCCTTCGCCCCGCTGGGTGCACTGGCCGGCTGGCTGCTGAGCCTGACCATGGTGTTTTTCCCAACGACCGCCGTGCTCGGGTTCATTCCCACGCTGGATACGCTCAGGGCCGCCCAGCTCATAGCCGCGGAGGCGTCCTCGGTCATCATGGGTAATCTGGCCCCTGTCCCTGCCGTGCTGCCCATGGTCTTCCTGGTCAGTGCTGGCTTAGGTTTCACCGCATTGTTGATTGACACCTTGGCCATTACGGTCACGATGCCAGCAGCTAGTTCGCTGGGGCTGATATTGATCATGCTGCCCTCGGCACTCATGACGGAGACAGGTCTTGGCACCTTGGCTTTTGTGGGTGCCGGAGCCGGATTCTTACTGATCGTGGGCTGCTGCCGCTGGTACGCTCCAGAGGGGAAAATCCGTGCTCACGCCAGCTACCTTCCCAGCGGCACGCTGACACGGGCCCTCGCCCTCGGTGCGGCAGTAGTACTGATGATGTCGGTGGTGCCAGCGGTGCTGCCCGGATTCAATCAAGGCGCTTTCACCCAGGGCACGCGGCTGAATCAACAGAGTGGAAACGTCAGCCTGGACCCCATGATTTCCCTCGGCGAGAACTTGCGGCAGCAATCGGGCGAAGTGCAACTCACCTATTTGAGCAACACAAGTACCGGCCAGTACATTCGGGTCAACACACTCGAGGACTTCACAGGAAAATCGTGGCGGCCCTCGCCGCTACCTACGGGGCTGGAACCCGGTTTGGCCAGTCTTGCACCGGCTCAGGAGGCCAATCCCGGCATCCCCCGAACGGAAACGCTCACAGTCATTACCACCGAGGGGCTGCGCAGCGAGTGGCTACCGGCTCCGGCCGGCACCGTAAGTGTTGAAGAATTGGGTGGGAACTGGCGTTGGAACCCCGCCACCGCAACCATCAAGGGCGCAGGGTCCACGACCTCTAACAAGTCCTACGTAGTGCGCAGCGAGGTGCCGGAACTGACTCCGGCCCGGCTGGGCTTAGCCACCGGAAAACCGCGCTCCTCACTGGATAAAATCTTCACAACGCTCCCGGCGGATGTGCCGAAAATTGTCAAAGACACCGCCAAAAGTGTGGCCGGCTCCGCAGCCACACCGTTTGGCCAAGCCATGGCATTGCAGAATTATCTGCGTTCGGACGCCTTCACCTACAGTCTGGATACACCCGCCGAGGATGGCTACGACGGATCTGGCATGGAAGTTCTTGCGGCTTTCCTGAAGACCAAGAGCGGCTACTGCGTGCACTTTTCCGCCGCGATGGCCGTCATGGCCAGGGAGCTGGGCATCCCCGCTCGCATTGCCGTGGGCTATGCGCCAGGGGCTGTCACCACTGATGTGGCCGAACGCGACGGAGTAAGCCTGTTTGGTTACCGAGCCACCGGCCGTGACGCGCATGCCTGGCCCGAATTGTATTTTGAGGGCCTCGGCTGGGTGCCTTTCGAGCCCACTCCCTCGCGCGGCAGTGTCCCTGAGTACGAGCAAGAAGCGGACAGTTCGGTCCCCCTAGCCAGTGCTGCCCCCGCTCCCAGCTCCACGGCAACGCTCACTGCGACAGCCACGGCGTCCGCCACAACAGCCGTCGCGGGCCCCGGAACCGCGGGACAACCGGCGAATTGGCGCGCCTGGCTGCTGGGCATCGGTGCCGGAATGCTGGTGGTCTTGCTCCTGATGACTCCGGGTTGGGCTAGAAATAATGTCCGACGGCGGCGCCTGGCCCGGGTGCGTACCCCCGCCACCGCGCGGGTCTCCGGCACTACCAGCGCTACCGGCACGACCGGCACCACCAGCGCTACCGGCACTAGCGCGGCCAGCACTACCGGCACTAGCGCGGCCAGCACTACTAGAACCGGCGTTCCGCCGGCCGTTCTGGCTTGGCGCGAACTCATGGACACGGCCATTGACTTTGGCTATGCCCCCGATCCGGCACGCACCCCGGCACTCCACGCCGAACACATCGCCACCATGCTGGGGGCCACGGCTCCTGCAGCTGTGGCACTGCTGCGGCGAGCCTATGAGGAGGATGTTTACGGCGCTGGGGCCAGCCATGCTGGCGGCACGCTGTCTGCGGACGCCGCGTCCAAGTCCCCCGCGTCGACTGCTGAGGTTCCTGCCGGACGAGACGATCTGGCGGACGCCGTGGAAATCGTGGCCGCGCGTCTGCAGAGCCGAGCCACGCTGTGGCGACGGATACGCGCTCGGTGGGTGCCGGCGTCGCTCTTCCGCCGTTAGACCTCCTCCAGAAACGCCGCACCACTTTACGGCGTTTAAACCATTACGCTCCCTCACTTTGCGGCACAGAGAGAGGGAGCGTAATGGAATAAACCCCCGGAAGTGATGCGGCGTTGCCGAAAAACCGCCGGAAAGTGGTGCCGGGTCTGCGGAACTAGCCGTTATGGGGATTCGGGAAGCCGATGTACTGGGTGTACAGGTACTCCTCGATGCCTTCGACGCTGCCTTCGCGGCCCAGACCGGACTGCTTGACCCCGCCGAAGGGTGCCGCCGCATTGGAGATGACGCCTGCATTCAAGCCCAGCATGCCTGTCTCAATCCGGTTGGCCATCCGCAGGCCGCGGTTGTGGTCCTTGGTAAAGATATAAGCCACCAAACCGTATTCGGTGTCGTTAGCCAGGGCTACTGCCTCGTCTTCGTTTTTGAACGTGACAATGGGGGCCACCGGGCCAAAGATTTCCTCGGTGAGGATGCGGGAGCCGGGCTCAACACCCTGCAGCACCGTGGGTTGGTAGAAGTAGCCGGGACCGTCGGCGGGGGCACCGCCGGTGATGACGCGGGCGCCGTCGGCCACGGCGTCGCTGACCAGCGAGTGCACCTTGTCGCGGCTCTTGGCGTCAATCAACGGGCCCACCTTGGTGGCCGGATCGGTGCCGCGGCCCGTGGTCATTTCACCCATGCGGGCGGCAAAGCGGGTGGCGAATTCGTCGGCCACGGATTCGTGCACCAGGAAGCGATTAGCGGCGGTGCACGCCTCGCCCATGTTCCGCAGCTTGGCTGCCATGGCACCTTCCACGGCGGCGTCCAGATCGGCATCTTCGAAGACCAGGAACGGGGCGTTGCCGCCCAATTCCATGGAGGTGCGCAGAACGTTGGCGGAGGCGTCGGCCAACAGACGCTTTCCCACGGGGGTGGAGCCGGTAAAGGAGAGCTTGCGCAGACGTGAATCCTGGATGAGCGGACCCGTCACGCCACCGGCGTCGGTGGTTGCCACAACATTCAGCACGCCGGCTGGCAGGCCCGCATCCATCAGGATTTGGGCGAAGAGTTGGCTGGTCAGCGGCGTTAGGTTGGCGGGCTTGAGCACCATGGTGCAACCGGCGGCAATGGCCGGGGCGATCTTGCGGGTTGCCATAGCAAGGGGGAAGTTCCACGGGGTGATCAGCAGGCAGGGACCAACAGGCTTCTTCTGCACCAGGATCTGGGCGGTTCCCTCCGGATTGGCCGAGTAGCGGCCAAAGGAGCGGGTAGCCTCTTCGGAGAACCAGCGCAAGAACTCGGCACCGTATTTCACCTCACCCAGGGCTTCGGCGAGCGGCTTGCCCATTTCCAGGGTCATGAGCAGGGCAAAGTCATCGGCACGGGCAGTGACCATGTCAAAGCCGCGGCGCAGGATTTCGGCACGTTCACGTGCCGGAGTCGCAGCCCACTCCGCCTGCACGGCCACAGCGGCATCCAAGGCCGCGGCACCGTCTACGGCACCGGCGTCGGCAATCTCCAGCAGCGCTTTTCCGGTGGACGGATCCTCCACGGTAAAGGTCTTGCCGGAAGCCGCGGGCCGCCATTCACCGTTGATCAGTAGTCCCGTGGGAACGCTCGCCAGCAGGACGCGTTCGCGCTCGGCCTGCTCGGCGCTAGTGGGTTCGGCGTTGGTGTGCTGGGCGGTTGGGCTCACAGTCATGGAGACTCCTCAAATCTGGAGCCCCTGCAGGTGGCATCAGACCTCGGGCGAAGCCATGGTCTACAGGGGCAGTGCGGCGGGAAACGTGTTGTAATTCACGGTAGGTCCCCATGAACCACAGTGTCTACGCATGGACGCACTGCCCGCGCCGTTTTCGCTGTGCATTTGTACAGCTGCCCTGCGGCTGCGGCTGCGGCTGCCGCATCAGCTGTGGCTGCCGCAGCCGCTCCGCTCCCTGAATACTTGCGGGGGCTGAATGCATGCGTCCCGCCCGAGCCAGACGGAGTTATCCGCGTGCTGCCAGCACGGCGCTGTACAGCTCACGCTTGCTGAAGTGCACATCATGGGAAATAACGGCGACAGCTTCCTTCATCCGCATGCCCTGGCCCATCAGCTCGTTAACGGCCGCCACGTGGTCTTCGACAGTTCCTGCGTCACCGGCTGGAGCGCCACTGACAACAATGGCAATTTCACCGCGAATCTGGCTTTCCTCGGCCCATTCCAGCAGCCCGGACAAGGGCCTGCGGATCACTTCTTCGTACGTCTTGGTCAGCTCGCGGCAGACGGCCCCCTGACGGGACGGCCCAAAAGCGGTGTGCAGCGCGCGCAGCATGGCTTCGAGCCGGTGTGGAGCCTCAAAAAACACCATGGTGCGCTTTTCCACGGCCAGATCGTGCAATCGCGAGGCCCGCTCCCCCGACTTACGCGGCAGGAATCCTTCAAAGCAAAAGCGATCCGTGGGCAGCCCGGACAGTGCCAAGGCGGTCAGGACTGCGGAGGGGCCAGGGGCTGCGGTGACCTTCACGCCGGCTTCAACAGCAGCGGCAACCAGCCGGAACCCGGGATCGGAGACGGAGGGCATGCCGGCATCGGTGACCATCAACAAGGTCTTGCCGCTTTGTACTTGGGTCAGCAGCTCGGCGGTCTTCACGGCTTCATTGTGCTCGTGGTAGCTAATGATCTGGCCGCCCACTTTAACGCCCAGGCTCGTGACGAGGCGGTGCAGGCGGCGGGTATCCTCGGCAGCAACAATGTCCGCCGTGCCCAGCCAGGCAATGAGGCGGGCCGAGGCATCGCCCATATTGCCGATGGGGGTTGCCGCTAAAATAATGTAGCCCTCTCCGGGCTTGGCCGGGGGGCAAGGCTGGAATCGAGGGCTTCTTCGGCCACGTCCGAGTCGTTGTCGGCGGGTGCGGGATCTGTGCCAAAGTCATCTTCCATATCTCCAGCGTAGTGCTCCGCGGCTTCAGGGCACACTTGGGTAGCATTGACCCCGTGCAACCCCACGTTATGGATACCGCTGCGGCGGCCCCGGATCCCACCGCTGCCACTGACCCGCGGGCGGAGGGCAACGGCTCGCCAGGCCCTTCCCACGCGGCCAGGCCCAGCGTTCCGGCGCGGCGTTGGCTGCGCGATCCGGCCGAGGCCTTCACCGGCGCAGCCCTGCGTGCCCGTCTCCTGGGGAGCCGGTATTCCTTCGCCACCACACCCGTGAGCTTGCGTGTCTGGTTTTGGATGGCCCCGATCCTGACGGCCTTGGTTGGCGGACTCCTGCGCTTCCTGCGTCTGGGCCAGCCGCCGTCGTTAGTCTTTGACGAGACCTACTACATCAAGGACGCCTACAGCTATTTGCAAAGCGGCTACGAGCGCAACTGGGCAGAAAAGGCCAACGACCTCTTCAACCAAGGCATCTTCACCAGCATCGAGGACACCGCCGAGTACGTGGTGCACCCGCCCGTCGGCAAGTGGATGATCGCGTTTGGCATGTGGGTTTTTGGCCCGGAAAGCACCTTCGGTTGGCGGTTCTCGGCAGCCCTGGTGGGCACCTTGTCTATCTTCTTGCTGGCTCTGATCGCTGCGAAAATGTTCCGCTCCACCATTCTGGGCGCTGTGGCCGGCCTGCTCTTCGCCGTGGACGGGCATGCCATTGTTCAGTCCCGCACCTCGCTGCTGGACATCTTTGTCATGTTCTTTGCCCTGGCCGCCTTTGGGGCACTCATCATGGACCGCGATGATGGACGACGGCGGCTGGCAGCAAAGCTGTCGGCCCTCGCCGGCGCTGATGGTCGGCTCCCGAGCAAAGCCCTGCTGTACGGCCCGTGGCTGGGGATCCGTTGGTGGCGGATCGCTGCCGGCGTGGCCCTGGGACTGTGCATTGGCACCAAGTGGTCAGGTTTGTTCTTCCTGGCCGCCTTCGGGTTGATGAGTGTGGTGTGGGACATGAACGCGCGGCGCATCGCCGGCATCAAGTACTGGGTCATGGGCGCTGTCTGGAAAGACGGCATCGTTGCGTTCGTCTCCATGGTGCCCGTGGCCACCGCCACCTACCTGGCCAGCTGGACCGGCTGGTTCCGCTCCACAGACGCCTACGACAGGCATTGGGCGCAAGAGAACCCGTCCACCACATGGGGCTGGGTCCCGGATTCCCTGCGCTCCCTGTGGCACTACCACTACACCGCCTACAACTTCCATACCGGGTTGGCCTCAGACCACCCATATAAAGCCAACGCATGGTCATGGCTGGTCATGGGCCGCCCCACCTCTTTCTACGTCAAAAACTATGAAAACGGGGACGGCGGTTGCGCGGTTGAAAAGTGCACGGCCGCCATCACCAGCGTGGGCAATCCGCTCATCTGGTGGGCAGGTACCTTGGCCCTCTTGTTCCTCATCGGAGTCTGGATAGCCAAGCGCGACTGGCGTGCAGGGGCCATCCTGGTCGGCTTCGCAGCTGGCTTCCTGCCCTGGCTCTTCTACCCGATGCGCACCATCTTCTTCTTCTACGCCATCGCCTACGAACCGTTCATGATCCTGGCCATAGTGCTGGTCTTGGGCATGATCTTAGGCAAAATTGGCGATCCCCCGTGGCGGCGAACCCAAGGTGCCATCATCGTGGGAATCTTCCTGGTCCTGACAGTGGCCATCAGCGCCTTCTTCTATCCGATCTGGGCAGCGGAGATCGTCCCGCATGAATATTGGCGCCAACATATGTGGCTGCCGAGCTGGATCTAGGACACCCCTGTTCCGTTCCCCACGGACGACGGCGGACAGCCCGGCCGCCGTCGTACTACTTTGAAAGCACGTCTCTGCCGCCATGCAGCAGCAGGGTTTTGGTGACACCCACGCCACTGACTAAGCTCGAATGCGGCACCCTCCGCCAACCTCTGTGTCCACATCGGACATCAACGAACAGGACCTGCATGTCTCCTCACGCACCGACAGCCTCGAGCGCAGCAACCGTGCCTCTGGCGAACGAATCGCACCACGTCTTGGTGGAAGCGTTGGGTTCGGTGATTGGCGTTGAAGGGCTTTCGGCGGCCGAGGCAAGCGAATTCCGTCAGGCGTGGAGCCGCTGCCTTGCGCTGCCAGAGAGCATTGCGGCAGCTTCGGTACGGAGGATTCCGGGTGATTTTGCGCGGGCCAATGAATCTCTGACCTCCGCCATCACTCTGGCTGCCATTGAGCTTTTGGCCGGCCAGCGAATGATGTTCCATGCCTGTGGCCTGGCCGATCCACTGTCCGGGGCCACCGTGGCTTTCATTGCCCCGTCAGGCACTGGCAAGACCACCGTGGCGCGAACCCTGGGCCCGGGACTGGGCTATGTCAGCGACGAAACCATAGCCGTGGGCTCGGATTTGGGCATTGTTTCCTACCCGAAGCCGCTCTCGGTCAAGCAGCCCGAACCCGGCCGCCCCAAACTCCAACAGGGTCCCGACCATCACGTTTTGGGCGTCACACCGCCGGCCCCGGTTCTAGCGGCCATCACCATTTTGAGCCGGACGCCCCACGATGCCGGCGCGCCTGCTGATGCTGTTTCTGCCTCTGCCTCTGCCTCTGTTGAGGACGTACCGCTGGCGCAGGCCATCGTAGAACTGACCCCACAACTCTCGGCTCTGGCGCGGCTGGATCGTGGGCTGGTGCAATTGTGCACCATGGTTCAAGCGTGTGGGGGCGTCAAGCGGATCCGCTATTCCGAGGCCGCAAGTATTGCCCCGCTACTGCCACAACTGGTTCGCCCGGTTGAGGCTGGCACCCCGGCACAGTGGATGGCGTTGGAGACTACACCTGAATCTGCTAACGCGCGTGCCGGGATGCGACGCACCCGGTGCGGGACGCCATCGACGCGGAGGGCACCGTGCTGTTGCTGATCGATTCCCAGGTTCTGGAACTGGGCCCGCTTGGCGCGTTGGTTTGGGAGTTCGCCAGCGACTGGACCACCCGTGAAGCCATCTTGGGCAAGGTGATCGAGGTGATTGGCGGCCACCCGAGCGCCGATGCCTTGATCGATGAGGCCTTGGCCGAGCTGTTGTCCCGTGGAGTGCTCGAAAACGCCTAGCTGATCTTGCCTATCCGGTTCCACGGCAGAATCTTCATGAAGGCATGCCCGATGACGTTCTCCACCGGGACAAATTTCACGCAATCATCGTTGGCGGGGACGCCGCGACAGGCGAATACGGAATCCTTGGAATTGCCCCGGTTGTCCCCCAGCACCAAGAGCATTCCTTCCGGAACAGTGACGGGCCCAAAACACCGCCTGCTTTTCGGGGTGCTCGCACAGTTCGACGCTACGCCGTCGAACAACAAATCGCCTTGAATGTAGGGTTCCTTCTGAGCCACGCCGTTAACGCTCAGGGTTCCGGCCGCACTGCAGCAATCGACGGTGTCTCCGGGAATGCCAATGACTCGCTTGACCAAGAACTTTTCATGAGACGGTCCGATGCTGCTGACGTCGCCAAAGTAGCGCAACATTTCCTTGGCGGGGCTCCCCGTCGTCGGGGCACCATCCAGCCATGCCTCGTCAGCACTGAAGACCACCACATCGCCCCGTGGTGGGACACCACCGGCATAGGCAGTGCGATTAACCAACATCCTGTCACCGCTATACAAGGTGCCCTGCATGGATCCCGATGGTACTGAATAGACCTTCACAAAAAGAGTCTGCACCAGCACAATGACCACCACAGCTGCCAGTACGTTGAGCAGCAACGATCCGTAGGTACTGCGCCTAAAGGCCCGCCACTTGCCCGTCATTTCGGGGCGACGTGCACCGGGGGCACCTTGCACTGGTTCTGCCATGCTGGAGACTGTTCCTTTGATGTGATGAATGGTGCTGGGCCCGGCAAAAGAAGTCGCCAAAACGCTCACAACGCGGACGAATAGTGCCTTGTTGCTGCACATCACTTTCGACCCAATTCGACTCAATTCGACTCAATTCGACTCAATGAGTATAGCCAAGACCGCTAAGATCGAATGATGATCCGATTGTTGACCGTGTGCACTGGCAATATCTGCCGCTCCCCTTTTGCCGAGAGAATGCTGGCGACCGAACTTGAAAGCCTGCACCCTGGCTTGTTCCTGGTCCACAGCGCTGGCACGGGAGCCATGGTGGGAGACGGCATGGAAGAAGAGTCTGCTGCCCTTCTGGCCTCTTTTGGTGGATCGAGTGAGGGCTTTGCCTCCCGCCAACTGGTCGCGCCGCTGCTCGCGGAATCTGATCTGGTGCTGGCTATGACAGTGGCCCACCGCGATGCCGTCATCCGCATGAGCCCGCGCATGCTTAAGCGGACGTACACGATCGTGGAGCTTGCCAGAATTCTTCGCACCATCCGGCTCTCCGGCACGGACAAGGTAATATGCGGCGGATTGCCCGAGCAAGTCCAGCAACGGTGGGAGCAACTGCCAGCCCTGGCAGCCCTGTTCCGTAGCGAGTCGAGGCCTTCAGAGGCTGGTGACGATGTTGTGGACCCGTACCGAAGGAACACGGCAACTCACCAACAGATGGTCGAGGAGATCTTGCCTGCCGTGGAAGAAATCCTCGCCTTCGAGCGCTGGTACAGCAGCCAGGCGTAGGCCTGCACAGTTCCCGCAGCACCAGACTCAAAGCGCCCTGGCACCCGAGCCCCACACCGACCGCCTGCTCGCTCGCTCGCCGAGTCAGACGGAGAGCCGTCGAGTCAGACGGAGCTCTCCGTCTGACTCGACGGGTCTCCGTCTGACTCGAGGACGCAGCCCTGTCTTGCACTTGCTAGAGACACTTAGCGCTGGCGTGTCATCCGGCGAGTCGGGGGGCCGTCTGCGGGATGCAGCAACAAGTCGAATTCTTGTTCAGCGCTCATTTCCTTCCCTGCACCAGGTCCGCCATTGTTCACGCCTTGCTGGATGCCCTCCGGAGCCGGGGTGGACGCCTGTGTCTTTCGGTTCCGCTTGCCAGCCTTTGCGGCATCGTTTTGCCCGTAGTAGTAGCCCTTGCCGTAGTAGCCGTACCCGGCAGCCTGTCCACCGGTGGTGGGAACTCGGTTCAGCACTGCGCCAAGCAAGGGAGCCTTGACCTTGGCCAGAGTGGCGACAGCCTTTTCCAGCTCGTCAATGGTGGTTTTGCCGGCACCGGCAACGATGAGGGCACCGTCAGTGGACCGGGCCAAGATGGCGGCATCGGTCACGGGCAGCAGCGGAGGAGCATCGATGAGGACAACAGCTTCCTTGGACAGGCGCTCCAGCAGTCGCTTCATGGCCAACGATCCCAGCAGCTCACTGGGGTTCGGCGGAATGCGCCCTGCACCCAAGACAGCCAGGCTGGGGACGGGGCCATAAACCTGCAACACATCATCAAGTTCAGCCTGCCCGCTGAGAATATCTGTCAGGCCACCGCCGCCAGCAAGACCAAAGAAGTCAGCTACAACAGGCCGACGCAGGTCCCCATCGATGAGCACAACCTTTTGACCTGTTGCTGCAATGGTGACGGCCAGGTTCGCTGCGATGGTGGATTTACCTTCGCTGGGAATGGAACTCGTGATGACAATGACGCGCGGCGGGTTATCCACGTTCATGTAATGGAGGTTGGTACGCAGCTCACGCAACGCCTCGGAAATGGCATAGCCTTCCGTAGACGAGTGATCAATGACGGCATTAGCCACCACCCGGCGGCCGTCGCGCATCCTCTCATCCACAGGAATAGTGCCCACCACGGCCGTACCAATAGCCTTTTCAACCATCTCAACTGAACGGATCCTGCGATCCAAATGGTTCCTGATCAAGGCGTAAGCAATACCAATAATGAGACCGGCCAGTGCTCCAATGACTAAGGCCATCTTCTTGTTCGGCGATGTCGGAGCCAGCGGCAACGGAGCGTCGCCCAAGGGCACCACCTTGATGATCGACTCAGCACCAGCTTCCGGCCCTGCGTCTGTGGTCGATTCGAGCACCTTGACCTGCTCCGCTAGGGCAACAACCCAGGCGTTGGCAAGGGCCTGTGCCTCTTGAGGGGTCTGGGCCGTCGCGACAATCTTGACTTCCGGAGTGTCCTTGGCCGATGTCACCGTGATCTGCTGGAGCAGCACATCAGGTTTGACATCTAAGTTCAAAGTCTTGATAACGGACTCGGCAACAGGCCGTGAGCTGCCAAAGCTGGCATAGCTGGTGGCCTTGGACTTGGCCAAGTTGTCCCCTGCCAAGGCAGACCCCATATTGTCGCCGCCGGGTATGGACACATACCCAATGGAATTGGCCGCATAAACCGGCTTTTGCAGGAAAATCCATCCTGCACTACACAGAATGCCGATGAGCGTTAGCGCAACAACCCCCAACCAATGTTGCCTAAAAACCCGTACATAGTCCCGTACGTCCAGAGACTTCTCCACGGTTACTAATTGCTCGTCTTCCAAAACTATCCAAACTCTCGGTTATTCCCCATTGCCAAGAAGCACAGCAAAAAGATAAAATGCAATTTTCATTCAAACACATGCCCCAAGGAGGAGCAAAAAAGCCTCTCAGTGTCTCGGTTTTCGGTTTCTCGCCGGAACTGCTCTCGCTACAACGACGGCGGCCAACCCGGCCGCCGTCGTGCATGATCAGTAATCTTGAGCGCAGTGAATCCCTGCGTGAAAACTTAAGCGGCGCGCCTGCCCGGACGCATGGCGGCAGACACAGCCACGCGCCGATCTTTAGTGGGCCACGTGAACGCCAAGGTCAAAGATGAGACCACGAAGACGAAGGCGCCTATGAAGATGCCAGAATCCATCCAGAACTGACTCGGGAAGAGCCGGATGAGGGTGTCGTCGGTGTAGAAGGTCCACGTCCCATTGGCGAAGAAGATCTTATGGAACTCGGTGAAGAACGCTTCCCACCCGGTGACTGCGAAGATGCCCAGGACAATGATGAGCGCCAAGGTGACAATGGAGCCGGCGAAGAAGGCCCGGCGATTGCCGCCAAAGCTGCGGCGCGAAAGGTAAACCATACCGATGACCATGATGATCGCCAGCACGAGCGCGGTCAGGAACGCCATGACAATGACGGTCTTGACATCGGCCATGTGAACTACTTCCCTGCTCAGGAACAGCGGATTACCCGCCGAATTGACCAGGTCCCCCAAGTACCGTGGCGAGGCAAAGTTGAGCAGGTAGTCAACCGTGTAGGAGCCGTATGTAATGCGATCGTCAGTGGTGAAACCAAAGCTGTCAGAGGGGAACCCCGGACGGTGGTATTCAATCCACAAGAAGGTTGAAGTGGTGACCAGTCTGATGGCTAACACCAACAGCACGATCGGGTAGAACACGGCAATCAACACCTGGAACACGCGCGGCAGTACCGGCTTGGTGTTCGCTGCCTTGTCTCTGGCCGCCTTGCGCTTGGCCAGCTCCTCGGCAGAGGGACGCATGGCTGCGCTGTCCTCAGCAGACTCCGTATTTACGGCGGCGTCGGCTGGCTCGGCAACGCTCACTGTGCCAGTTTTTCCCGCTGCTTTTCCTGTTTCAGCATCGGAAACGCTCTTGGCCAATGCCGAGGCAATTTCCTCATCGCTGGGGAGTCGTGGCATCCTCGAGGCCGGACGCATGGGTTCCGGATGAGCCGATTCCTCCAGTTTGATCTTGGAGACGGAACTCTCGGCAACGGGTGCCGCCGCCCGCCGAGCACGCGCCTTTTCAGCCGCGGCAGCGTCGGCGCCAGCAGCGGCCTCGGACTGTACGCGCGCCAAAAGGCCGTGCTGTGCCGGACCCGCGGGCGCCGGCTCGCTGGCCGGCTGATCGAGGGTCTCTGAGTCTTGGGGCTTTGAATTCTCGCTCACAAGTCGAAACGATACCGGCACGCGGCCATGCCCGGCGGCTGCCACCCCGTGATGATGCCAAACTGTCATCTAGGATGGGCCTCTTGGTCATTTCCTCGTCCAACCAGTGGTGGCACCGGATTCCCAAAAATCGGTGCCGGGGTGGTCAGTGGAACAGCGTGGAGTGGTGCCGGAACAGGTCGCTTGGCCCCAAAGCCGCCGTTTGGAGACTCATGGCGAATGCCCCTCAACACAAACGGCACCAGGTAATCCCGGGCCCACAGGATCTCACCCACCCTTGCCTCGCGCCAGCTCTTCGCCGGGAGTGGTTTAGGCGTCAGTGGCACCAGTGAATGTGGCACATTAAGGGTGTTCAGCACCATGGCGGCCACCTCATGGTGACCCATGGCGGAGGGGTGCAGCCGGTCCACGCTCCACATGCGCGAATCGTGCAGTTGAGTCATGGCCCACAGATCCGCGATCAGTGCGTCGTGGTGTTCGGCGATGCTGCGCATATTTTCGTTGAAGATGGCAATCTTGGTCCGGAACTGACCCATCACGGTGGACCTGCCCGCGTCGGGACCAGCAAAAATCACCACTGTCACCCCTTGCGAGCGCAGGCGCACAACGGCACTCTCAAGCAATGCCGCGAGTTTGTCCGGGTCTGCCCCCGGATGCAGCAAGTTGTTTCCGCCGGCCTGGATGGAGACCAGATCAGGGTTGAGAGCAAGCGCTGGAGTTATCTGGGTACCCACGACCTCCTGAAGCAGCTGCCCCCTGACGGCCAAGTTGGCATAGGCAAAATCAGGCACTCCGGTACTCAGCTCTTCCGCCACCCTGTCTGCCCAGCCCCGGTATTCGCCCGGGCTGCGTGGCTCGGGATCGTCCAGTCCCTCTGTGAAGGAATCCCCCACCGCAACGAATCGGCGCCAGGGGTGCGGTGGAGCCGGAGGCGTATGACCGTTCGCGGCCAATGCAGTCAGATTTGTGCCATCAGCTACCGACGGGGGCACAAAATCTACCCCCGAGGGCACAGGAGGTCTCTGACCCTCCATGTCCCGGGGTGCAGCTTCAAGTCCCATGACCCCATACTTCACCCCAGGCGTGAAACTTGTAAGGGGCAGGAGGTCCCCTCCCCTTTTAAACAGCGGCTGATTCGATTCCCACAGCCGGGCCGGCTACCCCAGCCATCCCTGCTGGCGCAGCGCCTGTTTGAACATTTCAACGACATGGGCCTCACCCCTGCGCATGTCCGCGTTGTAAACCTTGACCTGTAGCCAGCCGCGGACGGCGGTCCGCTCGTCCCGGTTCCGGTCATACAACTGTTTCTGCGTGGTCTTGTGGATTTCACCTTCGTACTGGCCGCTGGTCTTGTACTCCCCCCACGCCAAATCAGGCCAGACCTCCGGATCGCCCGCGATAGCGTAGTTGGTGGTGAACTCAGGCAAGCCACCACGCTGCAGCAGGAGGCGAAGCTTTGTTTCCGGCGGCGAATCCACGCCAACGCGCATTAATTCCAGAGCGGCCTTGGCCTTCCCTAGACCTCGGATGTTGTGCTTGTTTAGCACGTAGGCCCGGAGGTCCTCGGCCGAGATGATCGGGCGTTTGGGCGGTTCGAAGGGCCTGTCGTGTTCGCAGATCAGGAAGTCTGCCACAGCCACCAGATCGTCCAGGCCCAGCAAGGCACTGAGATCCAGGAATGTCCGTTCTGGAGTAGTTACCGGGATGCCCTCGATGAGCATGCTCTCGCAGGAGGCCAAAGCATTGCTGTGGCCAATCACGTTTTTGCGCCGCGGCTGTGCACAGCCTGCCGGCCGCGTCAGGTGAATGGTCTTGATTTCATGGTCAAACCACGGCAGCGGGATGCCGTGCAGTTGCGCGGCAGTGACATGGGATGCGCAGCTTTCACGGCATAAAACGGTGTAGGGGTGTACGCGCTCGAGCAAACTTTGCGGTTGTCCGCGTGGCACACGCACTTCCCTGCTGGGAATGGTCAGGTCCAGCGCCGTCAACCTGCTCAGCGTGGCACCGGCATCCAGTCCTTCCTTGTAAGTGAAGGAGCGCCGTGCCAGGGTCCCGGGAAGTGGTGGACGTACAACCATGACTAAAGTCTGGTTCATAGTCTCCTTTGCTGCCCGGAGTTATCCACAGGCCGGAGGGATTCGACGCCTGAGCTGCAATCGAAACCGCAGCTAATGGGGGTGCAGCAGCCGGCTGTGATTCCAAATCGCAGGTAAACGGGGTCCCAGAGGCTCGCACCCCCTTTATCTGCCAATTGGAATTGAGAAGAAGGCAAATGGCGGCTCTCACCCCCTTTATCTGCTGTTTCGATGTCCGGTGGCTGGAGAAAATCGCAGCAGCCACTGTTTCACATTCAGAATCGCCCCAGTCAAGCCGGAACCGGGACGGGCATGGAGAATCTGACAGTGCAGCGCCCGGGTGTCATTGTCAGCCAAAGTGACCACGGCGAACGGCTCAGGCTGAGCGGAGCCAGGCTCCGGCGTCGTCCTCGTGAAGATCGCCCTGCTCACCGGCACGCACGGCACGGCCACCCAAGATCAAGGTGTAGGCCCAGTAGGCGGCCAGAACGAGCGCGCCAATGGTGATCTTGGCCCAGACGGGGAGCGGGCTTGGCGTAACAAAGCCCTCCACGAGCCCCGAGACCAACAGCACCAGGACCAAGCCCAGAGCCACGGTCATGAGTGATCGGCCCTCGAGAGCCAAAGAATCCAGGCGCGTGCGGGGCCCCGGGCTCACCCAGGCCCAGAAAATGCGCAGGCCAGCCGCGGCCGCAATGAAGATGGCCGTCAGCTCCATGAGCCCGTGCGGGAGGATGTAGCTGAAGAAGACATCGCCCTTGCCGTAGGCGAACATGGCCCCGGCGGTCATGCCCACATTTTCGGCGTTCATGAAGATTTGGTAGGGCACAAAGACGCCGGTGATGCCGAAAGCCACGCATTGGGCGGCGATCCAGGCATTGTTGGTCCAGACCGCGCCGGCAAAGGATGCGGCTGGATTTTCCGAGTAATAGTTCACGAAATCGTGGTTGACCAGCTGCTGTAGTTCCGCATCTGTGCCCAAAGCCGCCTGGACGTCCGGGTTCCCCGTCACCCACAAGGCAAAAAGGGATGCGATGGCAATGAACACGGCCCCGATGATGAGCGTCAGCCAGCGGATCCGGTAAAAGGCAGCCGGTAAAGCTATGACAAAGAACCGGGCAATGTCTACGAAGATGTTGCTCCGGGCCCCCGTGAACCGTGTGCGGGCATTGGCCAGAATGGCTGACAGTGATGCGGAAAGCGCACTCTCGGCCGTCACGGAGCGGATCAGCGACAAATGCCCAGAGACACTTTGGTACAGCTGCAGCAGCTCATCTGCCTCATTCCCGCTTAGACGCCGCTTCCGGGCAAGAGTGTTCAGCCGTTCCCATTGCGGGCGGTGCACCGAGGTGAAGGCATCCATATCCATTCGAACCAGCATATAGGCATAGGTGTGCATGGGCGTGGATAGACTGTTTTCATGTCCGCAATTATCACTGGCGAAGCCGTCGTCCTCGAGCTTCGCCCAGCTTCCTTTGCCGCACGGTCCGTGGCGACCGCTATTGACCTGTTCGTGACCCTAGCAGTGGGTTTTGGCCTATTCCTGCTGCTGTTCCAGCTGGCATTCATGCTGGACCCGGCGGCAATCCGCGTCATGGTTCTGACGACGATCGTGGGCCTGCTGGTGATTGTCCCCGTCACCGTGGAGACCCTCAGCCGTGGAAAGTCTTTGGGCAAGCTCGCCATGGGCCTGCGGATAGTGAGGGACGACGGCGGTTCCATCCGTTTCCGGCATGCCCTAGTCCGCGCGATGCTGGCCGTGCTGGAAATTTACATGACGCTGGGTTCCATTGCCTGCCTGGTGTCCTTGTTCAATGACAAGTCCAAGCGGCTCGGCGACATGTTGGCCGGCACCTACGCCATCAGAGACCGCGCACCAAAGGCAACTCCGCTGCAGGTTTCTGTGGCCCCTGAACTGGGACAGTGGGCCACCTTGGTGGACATTGGCCGGCTTCCTGATCCGCTGGCCCGGCGCATCTCCATGTTCCTGCGGCAGGGACAGGCCATGGCCGGCAACTCCCGCTATGCCATGGCCGTGGAACTGGCCAGTGAAGCCAGCGCGTACGTGGCCCCGCTGCCAGCGCCTGACACCGATCCAAGCGTTTTTCTCTCAGCCCTCATCTCCGAGCGCCGCGATCGCGAACACCTCCGCATGGGCGTTGCCGCGGACCGCGCAGCTGCCGTACGCGGCCAGCTGGAGCGTCACGGCGTGAGCGGAAAGTAACTTCCTAGCCGCCAGTCATCTGGCTGTTTTTAGCTGCTAGCGGCTGGCGGATGCGGCGGCCAACTGGCGGCTGGAGGATGCGGCGGCTGCCGGCCAACGTGCTACCGCGAGGCGTAGTCGGCGAACGCGAAGTTCCAGTCGCCAAAGCCGTCGGTGGGCAGGATCGTGTCATTGGGTGTACCGACAGTGTGAACCAGGTCCCCGGGACGCATGTTCTCAAAGACCCAGCCTGCACCCTCATGGGAGAGCCCAATGCAACCGTGGGACAGGTTGGTGATGCCGAGGTAAGGAATGGCGAAGGCAGTAGCCTCGTGGATGAAGATACCGCTGTTGGAGAGCCTCGTGGCATATTCCACATCTACGGAACCGTAGTCGCCGGGATCACCAGGCTTGAGGCCGATGGTTGAGGCCTTGAAGGTGGCGTGGCGCTGTTTGTCAGCGGTGAGCACCATGAACCCCGAT
The DNA here is from genome assembly GCF_001445575.1 of Arthrobacter alpinus. Lineage (NCBI taxonomy): Bacteria > Bacillati > Actinomycetota > Actinomycetes > Micrococcales > Micrococcaceae > Arthrobacter > Arthrobacter alpinus. The sequence continues at coordinate 3,772,162 of NZ_CP013200.1, forward strand.
GCCGAGGGGAAGGTCTCGCTGCCCATCGATGCCGGGAAAGTTTTGCTCAGCTGGTCGTTGACAAAGATGTTCACGAACTTGTTAGTGGCGTCTGCTTCCATGACGACTTTGTTGCCAATGTTGACCCCATAGGCCCTATTGGCGTTGTAGATCATGCCGTTGCCAATGTCGGTGCCGAAGAGCGCCATGTTCACCGTGAGCTTGCTGTTGGCAGGCCAGTATGTTTCTGCCCGATAGCGCACCATGGTGTCCGAGTACCAGCGGAAGGCACCTTTTTGGCCGGTGCTGGTGGTGATGGTGATGGCCTTCTCAACGGCTTCCTTGTTCACGACCGGCTCGCTGAAGTTGAACTCGAGCGGCTGGGCAACGCCCACCGTGGAATCGGCGGCCGGGTACACCCAGGCGTCAGCCTCGTGGGACGCCGCAACTGTGGAGAAGGCACTGTGGCTGGTGTTCTTGTTGCCGCCGGCGTCTTCGGAGGTGATGCTCAGGATGTAGTCGGTGCCAAACTTGAGAGGTTCTTTGGAAATCCATTTACGACCGCTGACCACCAGTTCGCCGGCAACGGGAGTTCCTGTGGCTTTTTCTTCCAGAACGGCCTTGGCCACCGTGCCGTTGGTGACCATGGCGGAGACTTCTGTGGCCGGGTTGAATGCTTCTGTGCCGGTGGCTGGCGTCATGTCCGTGGTGGCTGGTGTGGCCTGCACGGTGGAGGGCGCGGCGGTGGCGCCAGCGGACTCCGTGCCTTGCGAACCTGCACCGGGAGCAGTCTCCGCCGGCAGGATGTTACAACCGGCACCGGTGATGGCTATGCCAACTGCGACAAGTGAGATCAAGGCAATCCGCAATCCCCCGCGGGCCTTCTTGGTCTCTTTCAACTCAGCCATGCAAACTCCCCATTCGGTGGACTTATCCCCAGGTCACTGTGACGGCGCAAACTACACCAATAATGAATTTTACGCCACCATGGCCCAGCTCCCTGCCACCACCAAGGCAAGTCGTCATGGTGTTATGGGGTTGTTACTGACCGGACACCCTCTGCAACATGGGGGTTACGCCCGTGAGAGTCAACGGCGAAGATAAGCCAATTGTGCCGCGACGGAGAGCTGCGCGGCGCCTTGCAGGTTCTCCGGGATGTCCCCATACACAATGGCCGCGACCTGGGCTGGCGTGGGCTCCGCGATACCGTCCTTGTGTAAAAGTTCGACGGCGTGAGCCACCTCTGCGATCCGGCCAGCCCGGTGTTCTTCATAGCCCCGGGCCGCCGCGGCGATATCGTCCAGCACCGGCCCATGCCCGGGCAAAGCCGCAACCTGGCGCCCAGGGGCGTTACTTCCGCGGTTGCGCAGGAGTGCCAAGGACGCGAGGTAGTCCCCCAGCTTGCCCCCTGGGTGGCAAATCACGGTGCTGCCGCTGCCAAGAATGGTATCGCCGGTGAAAATCACGGCTTCAGGATCGGCTTTTGTGACGGATTCAGAGGCGGCTTCAGTGTTAGCAAAAGGTCCGCCCGACTCCCCCAGGGTCACGGCAAAACACAGTGAGTCGCTGGTATGTCCGGGCGTGGCGAGCACCTCAAGGGTGAGGCCGCCCGCGTGGATGAGTTCGCCGTCGTACAGGGCATCAGCACCGTGGCAGAATTCCGGCAAGGCCGCCCGTACTGGCGCGCCGGTGAGCTCATGGAGCCGGGCACTGCCATCGGTGTGGTCGCCGTGATGGTGAGTGATCAGGATCAGCTCAACCGCGCCGGCAGCAGCCAAGTCAGCAAGATGATCTTCCAGCAGCGGACCGGGGTCAACCACCACCACGCCGCGCGCCCCGGGGGCGGCAAGAACGTAAGAGTTGGTCCCGTCAAGGGTCATGGGGCCGGGATTCGCAGCCCGCCTGCGCCGCACCATGGTGCCGATGGTTTCCCAGACAGCGTTCATTTCCGCCCCCTCTGTCTAATGATGTTGTTCAGCGGCGTTGGCTGGTGGCGCCTAAGCAGTAATTTGTTCGGGCCGAAGCAGCAGTGCGATGCCTTCATCGATACGGTAGTGCAGCGCCACGCCGTCTTCGCCGTTGACGGTGCTGATCAGTTCCTCGCCGTGCTGGGCCAACGGCGAACCCGTGACCGGGCACCGCAGTATTGCCAACAGGGCCTCGTTAATCTTTGCCATGATCTCCCATTTCATTCACGGTGTGTCAAAAAGAGTCAAAATGCGTCAAACGTGTGGCGATTGCACCCGGCGAACCTGGTGTGCCGGATCTGGCCGGCGTGCCGGAGGTGCTAGTCGCGCAGTATGCGAAGGTGTCCGCGGCGGCCGGTGCTGCTGGCGTTGGAGGGCAGCTGCGCCGGCGGTTCCAGCGTGCCACGGTATTCTCGCCGTGCCGAGGTAACCCCAGAGTCGTCGGTGCCTGCGTTCGCAGCTTCCCTAACGGCATCGGCCAGAGCAGACAGGTCATCCGGACCAGGTGCTGGCGGCTTATCCGATCGTGCCAGATGGATGACGTTCCAGCCCAGCGGGGCCGTCAATCGAGCGGAGTGTTTGGCGCACAAGTCGTAGCAATGAGGTTCGGCGAAAGTTGCCAGTGGCCCCAAAACCGCCGTCGAATCGGCATAGACGTACGTCAAAGTGGCCACGGCCGTTTCCCGGCAGGCTGATCTGGTGCATTGACGAAGGGTTCCCACGATCCCCAAGACTACCCCTCATGCCGCCTTATTTCCCCTCGGCTGCCCCGCGCCCTAGAGTGAAATGATGCAGTTCAAGGCAAATGACGGCGAACAGTCCCTAAGAATCTCACTGGATCCCCAAGAATCTGATCCGGCCCGGGAAGAAAATCCTGCGGCTCGCAGCTTCGTTGCGCGCCGTCGTGACAGGCACGGGCGGGGTTTACGTGGGCCGGTGCTCGACGCGGGGCTGCCGGGCTCAAGGACCCGTGGGCAGAAATTTGATGACCTCGTGGTGGACTCCGCCGATAGGTTGCGCACCTTGTGGCCCGAAGCGTTAGCAACCGTGGAATACCTCGTCGAAGAGGTTCCCGAACGGCTTGAGGCGCTTCTAGCATCCGGCGCCCAGGCTCCCTTGGGAAAATATGTGCCTGCCCGCCCGGCCACTGCCGGGAACTTGGGCGAACCAGCCTCCATTGCCATTTACCGGCACCCGGTGGAAGCCCTCTGTGACAATGCCGGACAAGTCCGGGAACTGGTTCATGAAGTGCTCGTGGAACAAGTGGCCGGGCTCCTGAACATTGATCCGGACTCAGTAGACCCGTTGTTCCGGCACCACCGAGGTCACTAGGTTACGTCAGTAGCGGGTGATGATGTTGATGGCGGAATTTCCCGCAGCCGATGGGGCAATGGGCAGCACGGCAATACCGGCCGAACCGTCCTTGAGGAGCAACTGAGAGCCAAAAGCCGGTGCCCCGGAAGCTGAAACCACCACTGCAACAGCGCCGGACCCGAGCAGTTTTGCAGGATCCACGGTGACGGAGCTGCCGGCACGCAGTTCCACATCCTTCCCCTCGCCCAACACACCGCTGGCTGACACGGGCACCAGATTAATGGTTGCGCTGCCCTCAATGGCGGCAAAGGCTAAGCGTGATTCGACGCCCGCAGGCAAGGTCAGCACATGGGTGTCACCCAGCCTTGCCGTGGAAGTAGCGAAGGCGAGGTCGACGGCGTCGCCCGCCTTAGTGAAGTTAATGAGCCGGACAGCAGCCGCTACCGGAGCATCTGAGCTCACAGCGAGCGAATAGTTGCCTGCTGGGAGTCCGGCCAGGGACAGCGTGCTGACCTTGCCAGCGGCGGCGGTGAACACGCCTCCGTTGGGCAGCGGCACTTGACCGTCGGCGCCAAAGGCCTTGACCTCTAGGACGGAGTCACTGATTCCTGGAACCGTGACAGCCAGAACGGTAGTGGCATCCTCATAGCCCTTCTGGGCCGTGATCTTTGCGCTGTCGTTGGCGGCCCGGACCTGCACACCGGGGATGGTCAGCGACTGTGCCGGAGCCTGAACGGGGGCCAGATAATCGATGCCACCGGGGGTAAGCCCACGCAGGACCGACTGTTGAATGGTGCCGCTAACAGGACCGCCCACGCTCTTGACATGAACCGTGAGCATTTCTTCGTCAGGGGCCAGACCGGACAGAACAACGGATCGAACGCTGCCCGGGGCAACCACCAAGCCCTTGCTGCCAGCAGCCTGGACTGGTCCATTGGAGCCAAACAGTTCCAGCGAAACATTGCCCGGAGTTTCGGAGGAATTGCTCAATGACAAGATGGCTGTCCGGCCCACGGTGGTGCTCGCGCCTGCAAGCCATAATTCGTTGGCAGGTGCCTGGCACGTTGCCCCGGCCAGTCCGGCCAGGTCGCCGTCGGTGGCGTCGACCACTACCGATCCTGCGCCCTGAGATCTCTCGCCAGCCAGCGGGTCAAGCTGCAGCACGGAAGCAGCATCCACGGATTTCCCGCTCACTACTTGTGCTTTGGCCTTTGGCTCGCCGGTCAAGGCTGCTGGTGAAGCCGATGGCGCGCCCGACGGTGTGGCAAGCGGCTTGGCCACAGTGAACAGCGGCGAGAACTTTCCATTCAGCGACTGCACGGACGCCCCTGGAACCTCTCCTGTGGCACCGCTGAGCACTACGGCGTTCAACAGGGTTTTGGTGCTTGAGGAGTTAGCTGAAAACTCCGGATCCGCCCCTGCTGCTGAACCAGCAAGCAACTGGGTGGGTCCCTGACAGTTCGCCATGGAAACGCCCACCGGAAGCACATGCGGCACCGGCTCAGTGACGGCCGTAGCATCCATTCCGGGGTAGAGACTGGCGGCGCCCACCGCGGCAACCGCCAGGGCAGCCGTGGCCACGCCAGCAACAATGGCTGGCCAACGACGGCGCACGGCTCGCCTGCTCGCCTTCTCACGGCGCGACCGCTTCTGACTCCCTGCGGGAGTTTTCTCCACAGGAGCTGCCTTCGGCGTCTTTGAGGTCGCCTCGGGAGCGGGCGCAGCAGCAGCCGCCTCAGAGACGTTGGGCGCAGCCGGAGCGGGCGCAGCAGCGTTGGCCGATATGGCATCAGCGGCGGGCGCCTCAGAGACGTTGGGCGCAGCCGGAGCGGGCGCAGCAGCGTTGGCCGATGTGGCATCAGCGGCTGGCACCTCAGTCACGACCCTTGCGTCGGCTGCGGGCACCTCAGCCACGATCTTTGCGTCGGCTGCGGGCACCTCTGTGTCGCTGCGCGTCGCGTCCGTAGCTGGTGTGGCGGCGTCGTTATTTTCACCAGCGCCCACTTCAGCAGCGCCCACTTCAAGAGCCCTGCCTGCAATATTTTTGTCCTTCTTGTTGCCCTTTTTCTCAGACACCTCTACCAACCCTTTGCAACGATGCTTCATCCCGGTATGCACCGGTACGGCCGCGACGGGCCCGGACGGGAACAGCCAGCAGGATTGTCAATCCAAACAAGACCAACTGCACAATAGTGAAAATTGCATCTAGAGGCTCCACGTAGCGAATCTCCAGTTTTCCTGCGGTCGCCGGCAGCTCGAAGGCCTGAGCCCAGCCCACGTCTGTGGCCTTGAGCGATTTGCCATCAAACCAGGCTTGCCAGTGCGCATCGGAGCGTTCGGCCAACACCACCTTGCGCCCGGCTTCGCCGGCAGCAATGGCAGTGTTGACGCCAATTCCGTTGGACGGCACGGGTGCCACGGCCTTGCCAGCAGCATCAACAATCCGGACCCGGTTCACCACGTCGGTGTCACCGGCGGTGGCGTAGGTGGGCTGAACGCGCCACAGCCACCCGGATTCGGTGGGCCCAACGCTGCTCAGGCCGGGAACTCCTTCGAGCTCGCTCGCCAACAGCTCAGCAGCTGTGTCGCCTGGGCGCAGCACCACGAAACCGACACCGAGATCCACCAAATCATCACGAGGGTCAAGTCCCGCCTTCGAGACGAGAGCTGCCACGGTGGTCTCCAAAACCGCTGTTGCTTCATCGCTGGGCACCACGGTTTCCTGCCCCGGGCTACCCGTGACGCGCGCTGCCGCGGAAATCGTGGAGAGTGAGTCCAGCGTTGTTCCGGCGCCCTGCATGAGCGCGGCATCAATGCCGCCATCAGGCGTCACCGAAAGCACAATGGTTCGGCTGGCCTCGGGGCCCATGCCGCGGTCCGAGGCCGTCGCCGGAATGGTCCCGGAAGTAGCTCCGTGGAGCAAGAACGGCCCCGTCAGGGATGCCTGTCCGGGATCCTTGGCGAACTGCTGCACGGTCCAAACGCCCAGGCTCACCACGGGTGCCAGTACCAGAACTATTGAAAGTACGACGGCGGTCGCTTTCGCTGTCCTGTGCCTTTCGCCAGCCTTGTGGGCCGGATCGTAGGCGTGCCGGTGGGCGGCGTCGAGTCCCAAGATAGCGGCGCCAAGGAGTGCAAAGAACGCGAGCGAGACGGTAGGTCCGTTGAAGGCGGTAACGAGCGTGCCGCCGTCGAACGCTACGGCGATGAGCTTGGCGCCATAGGAGCCCGCCAGAGCCAGCAGCGCAACAAACCACAGGGCGCGGACCGTGGCGGCGCGGCGCAGGGGAAGCAGTAGGGCGATGATGGCAGCAATCACCACGGGAGCGCCAATGATTGCCACGGCTACCCAGGTCAGCCAGGGTGCCGAGAATAGCGGGCCCAGACCAAGGATGCCCTCGGTGGCGTTCACTTGTTCAGGGAAGCCCAATGCCTGCTGCCACAGCGGTGCATGGGACGTGGCGAGGGGCAGGCCCGGATCGGCCAAAAGTGCGCGGGGGTTATCCCAAGCGGACCAAACAAAGGGCAGGAACACTGCGGCCGAGGGCAGCAGCGACCACCAAATGGTCTTGCCCCGGCGGCCCAGCAACAACGTAGCAATCAGGACGCCAACAATGGCCACAACAAACAAGCTCGGAGCCGCCGCCGTCACAGCAGCCAACGCCAGCCCGGTTGCCGCGGCAGCTGTCCACGACGGGTTGCCTGCCACGCCGGGCCGGCCCATCTTGGAGACGGTGGCGGCGGTGCCCGCGGCCCCCTCTACGGTGCCGGGAACCGTCTCAGGGCTTGCCGCCCCACCCACTGCGCGGATCAGCCCCAACATCACCAACGGGATCAGAATGTGGGCCAGCAGGGCACCAACACGTCCCTGTCCCATGGCGAGCAATAGTACGGGAGCACCTGCCCAAGCCAAGCCGGCGACGATGCGCGGCCAGCGGCGCAGCGTCAGCGCACCAGCAGCCAGCCAAGCCGTGAAACCGGACAGCGGCAAGGCCAACAGCACCAACCACAACAGGGCGATCGAGCCATTGCCACCCAGCGCGCTGAGCAGGAACAAAACATAGTTGAAAGGGTTGCCGCGGCCGGGCATTCCGGAACCGAGCGAGACCCACCAATCGGTGGCGTGCTGCCACACCGTTCCGAGATCGGCAGAGACCGGCAACAAGGCGCCGCCCAACAGTGAGTCAGCACCCATGAGTCGCGAGAGCGTCACGAGGGAAAGCACGCTCAACAGAACCACCAGGGCAATGGCACTGACAATGGGGGCGGTGCGGCTGACGGCCAGCGGGGCCACACTCTCCTGGTGGCTTTCTCCCGTGGGCTCCAAAAGTGACGGGCCGGCAAGCGATTCCACCGGCATTTCCTCGTCCGGACCCACTGCTTCTCGCAGTGACTTCAAGTGCTCACGGGACGCGTCCTTGGGTACGTGCAGTCCCTTGTTGACCGAGCGGCGTGTGGTTCGTGTTGCGGCCAAGGAGGCTCGGCTCCGACGCAGCGCAAGGGGGCGCATGAGCCCGGCACACGTAGCCACGAACATGCGCACGGCATGGCCGGGGGCTTTCAGGAGAAAGCCTGCCATCAGCCAATACAGGGCGGCTATAAATGTGCCGACCGTATATAGCGGAACGGCTGCTGCCGGGGCGTGCTTGAGCCGCAGGAAGACTCCGGCTTTACGGGCAGCCACGGCAGTGCCGACGCCATTGGGCCGATGCACCACGTGGAACATCTGTGCAGCGGGAACAATGAGTACGCGGTCTCCGGACAGGCGGACCCGGGCACAGAAGTCCAGGTCATCTCCGGGGCCGGAGAGAGCGGGGTCAAAACCGCCAAGTTTTTCAAAGACGTCGCGGCGGACCAACATGCCTGCCGTGTTGACGGCGAACATATCGGCCAAGTGGTCGTACTGCCCCTGGTCCTGTTCATCCAGGCCCACCAAGGCCAACCGGTCGAACCACTTGTTGCTGCTCAGCCCTACGTCGACCAAGCGCCGGTGGTTATCCCAGTCCAGCTGTTTGGCGCCAACAACGGTAGCCGTGGTGGCCCGCTCTGTGGCTTCGATGAGCAGCTGCAGAGCATCGGGGGCCGGAGCCGCGTCGTCTTGTAGGAGCCAGATCCATTCGTTGCTGCCGGGCCGCTCGTCTTCGAGCACCCCGACTCCGCCGGATGAGTTTAACGCAGCCGTTGCCGCGGGTGATCCGTCCGCGGGGCGGTCCCCGGAACGCGCCGGGCGGGCCGTCGCGGCGGCACCGCTGCTCAGCCGTTTTTGATGCTCAAGGACGGCATTGACGGCAGCACCATAGCTTTTGCGTCCCTCAAGGGAGATCACATGACGTTCGCCGAGTTCCTTGCGCAGTAACTCCCCCGAGTTATCACTTGAGGCGACGTCTGCGCCGAGGACAACATGCGCCGGTCGGGTCTGCGAGGCCAATGCGGCCAGGACTGTAGGGAGATAGGCACCGCCGTTATGGGCAACCAAAACGGCCGTGACTTTTACTGCTTCAAGAATTAGACCGCTCGCTTCCGCAGCCGCCGACGCTCTCGCTCGGACAGGCCGCCCCAGATTCCAAACCGTTCATCATTAGCCAACGCGTATTCAAGGCATTGCGCCTTGACATTGCAAGCGCCGCACACTTTCTTCGCGTCCCGGGTGGATCCGCCCTTTTCAGGGAAGAACGCTTCCGGATCGGTCTGTGCGCACAAGGCGTCAGTCTGCCAGCCTAGTTCACCTTCGTCACTGAAATCATCACGCCGCGTTCCAAGACCAATCCAAATTGGGTCATTGTCAACGCCGACAACTCCCCCGGTCAAGAGATCGTCCGGCTCGTCATGCGTGGTAAGAAATGCTGTTGCCGTGTCTTCTAGACCCTGACGGTTTTCCCGTTCGTGGAATGCCGCGGCGTCTGGGTCTGCCGGGTCCACGTACCAATCAGTGGGCACACCACGGGTTTGGTAGGCGGTAGCAGCCTGCGCTGCTACCTGGTCATCACGAAAATTCTCCACACTCAGCTGAGCTTGCCCCATAATCGTCCTCCTGAATGTTGCCGCTGACACTGCTTACCAAAGTACGGTTCCCGCAATGGGCGGGTTGCAGTGTCACTTTCAGCGGTTGGTGCGTCTAATTACATCGGTGTAAGTCACTCACGTCAAGCGGCTGGAGATGATACCCACTGCCATAGTGGAATATCTTGCACGCCACGCCCGGCAATTTCATACCAATACATTCACGCAATAGGGCTCTCAGAGCCTAAAAATCCCGTGTTTCTGGGCGGAAGATGCATTTTTGGTGAATTCCCAGTGAAGTCTCAGGATTCTTTTTGTAAGCCAGATCACGTCACAATAAGATTTCTTCCAATCGATGGAGATCATTGAGGGGGTGGAACATGACAAAATGGGCTGCCATGGACCAGTCTCTGAACACCCCCACCCAGCTGTTGCACGCCCTACGTACCAACAACCCCACCTCACCTCGGCTTACCTGGTATGGCCCGGACTCCGAACGCGTCGAATTTTCCGGCCGGGTTCTGGAGAACTGGGTGGCCAAAACTGCCAACTACCTCGTTGACGAGCTCGACGCCGAAACGGGCACAGTCATAGCCCTGGACCTGCCACTTCATTGGCGATCTCTGGCTTGGTTGTTGGCCACGTGGGCCGTGGGCGCCACGGCCGCCACCACGAGCGGCATCCAGACGGGCACGGCGGACGACACGGCGACAAGCACGCCAGCGGGCGCTGCCGCCCCGGGTGCTCTCATCACTGGGGTTGAGCTTTTTTCTGGCGCTGACATTGTCGCCACAGCCTCACCCGCGCAGATCCACAGCCTTCTGACGGGGGCCAAGAGCGATCCTCTTGTGGTGGCCGTCGCGCTGCCGGCCCTGCAAATGCGCTGGATGGGTGAGCTCCCGCCCCGCACCCTGGATTACTCCGGAGAAGTCCGTTCGCACGCCGATGTGTTCTTTGCCGACGCTGAACCCGAGCCCAGCGATACTGCTTGGCAGCACACGGTTCTGAACAACCACACCGGTGCTGGAACAGTTGTTGCTGGCCCTACCTTGGGTGCGGACACAGACAAGACTGATTACGCCCATCTGCTGACCGGAGGTGCGCAGCTGCTGTCAATACCGGGAACGGAGTTGCCTGCCCTGCCACAGCGGGTCCTGCTACAGGCCAGTCACGGTTGGGCCGCCGTCGTGCCTGATGCCTTGAAGATTTGGGCAGCAGGCGGATCAGTGGTTCTCCTCGGCGATGGTGTTCTCGTCTCGGAGACCCTGCGTGCCAGCGAAAACATTACGCTGGGCTAAGCGCCAGCTCTGAACGCCGCGCGGCTGGGCCGTGGCCCGGGCGGGCGGGCGGCAGCTTAGCCCTCGCGGTCGGCCTGGATGAGCTGGCGGTCGCCTTCGTAGCCGGGCTCGGCATCCAGCTCGTCGGTGAAGACCCAGAAGCGGTAGGCGAAGAAGCGGAAGATGGTGCCCAGGACCAGACCCACCACGGACCCGGAGATGAAGTCGGCGGTGGTGGATTCGAAGCCGAGCACCCAGTGGGAGATGTAAACACAGGCGGCTGCGATGCCCATGCCGATGCCATTCATGACCACGAACAGGACGACCTCGCGGAGCACGTTGGCCTGGCGGCGGTGGCGGAAGGTCCAGTAACGGTTGGCGAGCCAGGAAAAGACGGTGGCCACGGCGGCGGAAATGATTTTCGCCTTGGTGGGGTGTCCAGCCATGCTGCCGCTGAGCAGCCACAGGTAGATTCCGGTGTCAATAATGAACGCCACGCCGCCCACGACGCCGAACTTGGCCACTTCTCGCCAGAAGAGCCCCATCAGGCCTTGGATGCGGTTAACTAGCTTCGTGTACATGGTCCTCCGTCGGCGATCTGGCCATAAACGGATGATTCTCGCGCCAGCCAATTGACTCCAATTCTAAGCCAAAATTGCACCAACGCCGCGCGGCTGTTGTTCAAAACACGTGCTGTGGCGGCCCTGAAACCGTGCAAAGCACGCATCCGGCCAGACTTTCGGTACTCTGGGGACTGTGACTTTTCCTGTAATCGGTGTGGTGGGCGGCGGACAGCTGGCTCGCATGATGGCCCCTGCAGCCGTGGCCCTTGGTTTTGATTTACGTGTTCTGGCGGAAGCCCCTGACGTGTGTGCGGTGCCAGTGGTGGCCCATGCACCAGTGGGTGACTACAAGGACCTTGACACGCTGCGTGAGTTTGCCCGGGGTGTGGATGTTCTCACATTCGATCATGAACACGTCCCGAACGAACACCTGCAAACGCTGATTGCCGAAGGTGTCAACGTCCAGCCTCGGCCCAACGCCTTGGTCAACGCCCAAGACAAGCTCGTGATGCGCGCCGCGATTGAGCGCCTTGGCCTGCCCAACCCGGCCTGGTCCGCCGTCGCTTCCGTTGCTGACATTGAAGCCTTCGGCGACACGCACGGCTGGCCCGTAGTACTGAAGATGCCGCGTGGCGGGTATGACGGCAAAGGCGTGAGGGTCCTGCGTTCTGCGGCCGACGCCGCTGCTGCCGCCGACTGGTTCGAGGCCATGAACCCGCTGCTGGTGGAAGAAATGGTGGAGTTCTCCCGCGAACTCTCCGCCCTGGTTGCCCGCACCCCATCCGGTGAGGCCCGCGCCTGGCCCGTGGCCGAATCCATCCAAGTGGACGGTGTGTGCGATGAGGTCATCGCACCGGCCCCCGGCCTGCCTGCCGAAGTGGAGGCCACTGCCGAGGCCGCCGCACTGCGGATTGCCAACGAGCTCGGTGTCACCGGTGTCATGGCTGCCGAACTCTTCGAGACCCCCGGCCGTGCTCCCGGCTTCCTCATCAACGAGCTGGCCATGCGCCCGCACAACACTGGTCACTGGACCATGGACGGCGCGGTCACCGGCCAGTTCGAACAGCACCTGCGCGCCGTGCTGGATCTGCCGCTCGGTTCTACTGCAGCTCTGGGTTCCATTGTGGTCATGAAGAACTTCCTCGGCGGCGCCAACCAGGACCTCTTCAGCGCCTACCCCGCAGCCCTGGCCGCCGAGCCCACCGTCAAGGTCCACAGCTACGGCAAGTCAGTTCGCCCCGGCCGCAAGATTGGCCATGTCAATGTGATTGGCTCCACGCACGACGACGTCGCAACAGTACGTGCCCGCGCCACCACCGTGGCAAACATCATTCGTGACGGCGTCATGCCCGACGCCACAGAAGGAAAATAAGGCCATGACAGATCTCTCTACTCCCCTCGCCGGTATTCCCTTAGTTGGCATTGTGATGGGCTCCGATTCGGACTGGCCCGTCATGGAGGCGGCAGCTGCGGCGCTGTCCGAGTTCGGTATCCCGTTCGAGACTGATGTGGTCTCCGCACACCGCATGCCCACCGAAATGATTGCCTACGGCAGGGCTGCCGCAGCCCGTGGCATCCGCGTCATCATTGCCGGCGCCGGCGGTGCAGCTCACCTGCCAGGCATGTTGGCCTCCGTCACCACGCTTCCAGTGGTTGGCGTGCCGGTTCCGTTGAAGACCCTTGACGGCATGGATTCCCTCCTGTCGATCGTGCAGATGCCGGCAGGCGTTCCTGTGGCCACCGTGTCCATCGGAGGAGCACGCAACGCTGGTCTGCTCGCCGTACGTATGCTGGCCAGTGGCACGGATGCCCTGGCCACAGATTTGGCTGCAAAGCTTGTGGACTTTGCCCAGTCGCTCAACGATCAGGCTTCCGCCAAGGGCGCTGCCCTGCGTGCCAAAGCAGGCGCCACCTACCCTTTGGCCGTTCTCCCGGATACCGCCGGAACCACAGAAGGATAAACGCCTGCGTATGAGTTTCAGCAGCCAGAAGGTTTCCAGACCCTCAAATCGTCCGCCCGAGTTGACAAACCCGGCCCGTTTTCCGGAGCCGGCGTCTGCACCTGTGCGCTCAAAAAGGGCCTGGATCTTGCTGCTGCTGACACTCTTCTTGCCAGGCGCTGCCCAATTGGTGGCTGGCAATAAGCGTCTGGGCCGCATCGCCCTGCGCTGTACTTTCGCGGTGTGGGCAGTGGTGATTGCCGCCGTCGTACTGGCTGTGGTGAACCGTGAAGCGCTCCTGAACCTTTTCACCAGCCCGCTAACCTCCCTGCTCATCATTATTTTGATGGCGGCGATGGCCGTGGGCTGGGCCATCATGTTCCTCAATACGCTCAAGCTCATTAGGCCAAGGTTGTTGGCACCAGGTATGCGCGGATTGGTGAGCGCGGCCGTGGCGGTCATGATGGTGCTGACTTGCGGAACTCTGGGATACAGCGCTTTCCTGATCAACTCCGGGCGCAACGCCATCTCCAGTATTTTTCAGGCCGGCCCAGATATGAAGCCCGTGGACGGCCGGTACAATTTCCTGCTCATGGGTGGCGACGCTGGGGCGGACCGGAGTGGGCGGCGCCCGGACTCCATTATGGTGGTCAGCGTTGATGCCAAGACCGGCCAGGCAGCCACCATCAGCATCCCCCGCAATTTCCAGAACGCACGTTTTGAGCCCAATTCCCCGCTCTGGGGCGTTTACCCCGACGGCTACAACTGCGGCGACAACTGCATCATCAACTTCCTGTATAGCGACGTCACCAATAACCATCCCGATCTATATCCCGGCGCAAGCGATCCCGGGGCCAACGCAATGATGGATGCCGCGGGCGGTATTTTGGGGCTGACCATTCAGGGCTACGTGCTGATTGACATGGCTGGCTTCTCGAAACTCATTGATGCCCTGGGCGGGGTCACCGTGAATGTCGGTGGCTGGGTGCCGATGAGCGGGGACGACGTCAACGGCACCGGCGATCACCTGCCACCTACCGGCTGGATTCAACCGGGTGTGCAGAAACTCGACGGCTACCACGCACTGTGGTTTGCCCGCTCCCGCGAATGGGTTCTGGAGTACAACCGCAGCCAGCGCCAACAGTGCATCCAAGCGGCCATGCTGGCCCAGATGGACCCGGCCACCATTTTCACCAAGTTCAGTGCCCTTGCCGACGCCGGAGCCAAGGTGGTGGAATCAGACCTGCCAGCCGGGCAGTTGGGCAGCTTCGTTTCGCTGGCACTGAAGTCCAAGTCCTACCCCCTGTCTCGGCTGACTATTGGGCCGCCTGACTTCGACAAGGACTTCCCCACTTACCCTGACTTTGACGTGGTCCACCAGCGCGTTAAGACGTTGCTCAATCCACCAGCAGCAAAGCCAGCTGCCCCTGCTCCAGCGTCGAAGGCTCCTGTACCAAAAGCCCCGGCTGAGCAGGCTCCAACCGCGCAGGACCCTGCTGCCCCGGCAGCTCCCGAATCCGAAGTACCCGCAGCTCCGGCGCCGGAGGCACCTGCTGAAGCAACGCCGTCGTCCGGGCCAGAAATCACAGCCGAGTACCTGCAGCAATTGGCCATCAACGGTGATGCTGTGGCACTCAGTGGATTGTTGGCCAACAACGGGACTTGCTCCCCGGGCTAAGCCTGTTCACTGGCGGACCCATCGCTACTTTTCCATCGATCTACAGCTTGCCTTGGACCAGGAGAAATTTCTTATGTTTGCACTGACCAACATCACCCGTGATTATGCATGGGGCTCAGCCACCGCTATTGCGCAATTATTGGGCACCAAGCCTAGTGGCGGCCCCGAAGCGGAATTGTGGATGGGTGCACATCCGGATTCGCCCTCGGTCGCCGCCACTCCAGAAGGTCCCGTGCCGCTGGATCAGTTGATCACCGAATATCCCCTCGAGACGCTGGGTGCCGATGTGCATGCGGCTTTCGGTGCAAAATTGCCGTTTCTGACCAAGCTTTTGGCCGCAGATCAGGCGTTGTCCCTGCAAGTTCACCCCACCTTGGAACGGGGCAGGGAACGTTTCGCGGCCGAGGAAACTGCCGGTGTTCCCCGGGATGCTGCCCACCGCAACTACAAAGACGCGAACCACAAGCCGGAAATGATTCTGGCACTGACGCCCTTCGAGGCGCTATGCGGTTTCCGGCCCTGTGCCGAAGCTGCCGCCCTTTTCCGAGCCGTCACAGCAGCCATTGCGGCCACTGGCGCCGAGATTCCCCCGTTGCTGCATCAGGTTGAGATGACTCTGAACTCGCGCATGGCGGCCCCGATGGTGGTACGCCGCGCCTTCGAAACGCTGGTGGGTGGCGGCGCCGAAACCACGGCCCTTGTGGAACTCGCAGCCAAGACCCTGGCGGCTGCTGTCCCCAGTGACATGGAGGTGTCCTCTGACACTGGCTTGGACTTGGGTTTGGATCCAGCCGGACTGCCCCACAACGCCGCGGCGTCTCTACGGACCGTGGTGGAGTTGGCCCAGCAATACCCTGGCGATGCTGGCGTGCTGGTCTCGTTGCTGCTTAACCGTGTATCGCTGCTGCCTGGAGATGCCATCTACCTACCAGCTGGCAACATCCACGCCTATTTGAACGGCTTGGGTTTGGAAGTCATGGCGTCCTCGGACAATGTCCTGCGTGGGGGGCTCACCGGCAAGCACGTGGACGTTCCGGAGTTGCTGGACACCGTAGACTTCAACCCCAGTGCAGTACCCGTGGTCCCCACCCGAACCACGGATCTAGGGCAGCAAGTCTGGGAACCGCCGTTTGCTGAATTTATGCTCCAGCGCGTTGATATGTCCGCCGGATCGGGGCCTGTGCCGTTGGTCCAGAACGGTCCGTTGTTGGTACTTTCGGTGGCAGGCTCGGTACTTCTGGATTCCCCCCGCAGCGACATGGTGCTGAGCCGCGGCGAATCGATCTTCGTCCCGGCTGCCGAAAACCCCGTGATGGTTCACCCTCATGCGGTGGCAGGCGATGCCAACGGCGACCCTGCAGTGGTATTCGCAATCACCGTGGCCAGCTGACGCGTCCCCGGTCCAGGCCCGGTTTCGGTTCCTTAGCCGACCCCAGTTTCTGGTCCAGCTCCGGAATATGGCCTCGAGTGTCCACTTAACGTACACTTCCGGCTGTTTTCGAGCGTCAAACGTACGTTAAGTGGACACTCGGCGGTCTGGCCCGCGGAACTCAGCTCGCCCTGACTCGCGGAAGGTGCGGAGCCAGACCTGAGTCGCGGAACGTGCGGAGCCAGACCTGAGTCGCGGACCCCGGTCTGGCTCCGGTTTCGGGTCCCTGCGCGGCTCCGGTTTCCGGTCCGGCTCCGGAATATGGCCTCGAGTGTCCACTTAACGTACGTTCCGGGCCGTTTTCGAGCGTCAAACGTACGTTAAGTGGACACTCGGCGGTCTGGCCCGCGGAACTCAACCCGCCCTGACTCGCGGAACGTGCGGAACGGAGCCCAGCCTGACCTTCGGAGCACACCCGGACCCGAGGACGCCGCTAGCGCTTGAGCAGGCCGCGAGCCTTCTTCATGGAGCGGCGAGCCACCGGCAGGAACCGGGCGAACACCGGATACAGCGGCGAGAGCCCCAGATCCCAAGTGCCAGCCAGCATGTTCTCATGGTCAGCAAAGCCAAACTTGAACTTCGAGACGCCGTCATTGAGCAACCCGTTGAAGTCGTAGCGGGTGATTCCACGGGCTTTCATTTCTTGGATGGCCAGCCATTTCAGGGAGTAGTTGGCACGCAGAGTGCTGCCTTCCTCGGTCATGCCGCCGTACAGTTCAAAGGCCGTGGCGTCGCTGGCAGCGAGCCAGAGGAAGGCCACCAGCTTCTCGCCTTGGAACGCCCCGTAGATGGGCGAGGCGTGGCCCAGATTTTCCAGAATGTCGCTGTAGTAGCTGTCCTCGTGGATCCCAAATTCGGCCCGATCGGCCGTTTCCTTGTAGACGGCCATGCACTGTGGCAGTTCGGCCGCCGTCACGGCGCGGTATTCCAGCGCTTCCCGGCTCGACTTGCGGATGTACTGGCGCGTCTTTTTCGACATGGCGCCCTGCAGTTCATCCTCGCTGCGAGTCAGGTCCAGAATCAGGGTGCGCGGAATCAGGATGGTGCTGGCGCTCGGCGTCCAACCCGTGGCTGGGAGGGTCGCCACGGCCACCGTCTCGGCATCCCAATCGGGTTCAATGCTCAGGGCTACTGACTTGTGGCTCGCCTTGACATAGCGTCCGACGGCGTCCAGCACCTCATTCTCCCTGCCCGGCTCCGCTTGTGGTCCCCTGGCCAGGTAGGCCAAGGAGTTGAACGGAACGGGCAGGGAGCGCAGCAGGATCTGTGCCGAGCCCACCAGGGTTTCGCCGTCCTTCACCAGAACACGGTCGACGCTCCAGTTATGGGCGGCCTTGGTCTCACCCCACCCCCAAAGCTGCATGGGGTGGCCCAGCTGTGAGTTCACAGCGGCATCCCACTCGTCACGGACAGGGCACGGCGCAACACTTAAAGTCATGCTTCAAGCCTACCGGCTACCGGGAGGGGCGACGTCCCAGCCTCTGCACGCCGGGTCCCTCACGGGCAGTAAGATTTCCTCGGTCGCTGAGCGACCTTGGTAAGTGATTTCCGAGGGTTCCCCGCTGAGCTTGCGAAGCGAGGGAAGGAAATCACGCCATCCCCGCTCCGGGACCCGGCGATCCGCGGCCAGGGCATCGGCGCAGGAGCCGACATTTTTGTAGGCGACGTAAAGGAGACGCCAAAGGCCGCTCGCGGCCGACGCGGCGGGGCCCCAAGCGCGAGGGCCCCTGTGTGAGCTTGCGAGCAGGGGGAGCGCTTGGGGAATAGTCGCCGGAAAAATGCCGGGCCGCAGCCGGTCACCGCAGGTTAGGCGCGGCGGGCGTAGCTTTCCCACTTGGCAGCCTGGTGTTCGCCCTCAACAAAGCGGACGGTGCCGGACTTCGAGCGCATGACGATCGACTGGGTCAGGACCCGGCCCTTGTCGTAGCGCACACCGCGCAGCAGGTCTCCATCGGTGATGCCGGTGGCTGCGAAGTAGCAGTTGTCGCTGGAGACAAGATCGTTGGTGGACAACACGCGGTCCAGATCGTGTCCGGCGTCGATGGCCTTCTGCTTTTCATCATCATCGGTGGGCCAGAGACGGCCCTGGATGACACCGCCGAGGGTTTTGATGGCGCAGGCGGCCACAATTCCTTCGGGCGTGCCACCAATGCCCATGAGCGCGTCAACGCCCGTGCCCGTGCGGACGGCCGCAATGGCGCCGGCTACGTCGCCGTCGAGAATAATCTTGGTGCGGGCGCCGGCGTCGCGGATTTCCTGAATGAGCGGCTGGTGGCGGTCACGGTCTAGCACCATAACGGTGAGCTGGTTGATCTTGACACCCTTGGCCTTGGCGATGAGGTGCAGGTTCTGCTTGACGGGAAGCCGCAGGTCAACCATGTCCGCAGCTTCAGGCCCGGTCACCAGCTTCTCCATGTAGAACACGGCCGACGGGTCAAACATGGTGCCGCGTTCGGCCACGGCCAGCACGGCAATGGCGTTGTTGATGCCCATGGCGGTCAGGCGGGTTCCATCGATCGGGTCAACGGCAACATCGCATTCGGGGCCGGAGCCATCGCCCACCACTTCACCGTTGTAGAGCATGGGGGCTTCGTCTTTTTCGCCCTCACCAATGACAACTACGCCGTTGAAGTGAACCGTGGAAAGGAGGGAACGCATGGCGTCAACGGCTGCGCCGTCGGCCAGGTTCTTTTCGCCAAAACCAACCCAGTGGCCGCCCGCAATAGCGGCTGCTTCGGTTACGCGGACCAGCTCAAGGGCTAGGTTGCGGTCCGGCTCATCGTCGCCCACAGCCAAGGACCGTGACAACTGCGAATAATCCATCTGTGATGCGTTTTCAGGCACGAGTAAACCCCATTGTTTAGGTAGGCGCAGTTTTTGCTGTGCGCTGGTGCGCGTGTGACTGCCGTTTTCTTGCCTACCCAAGTAATCATAGGTGAAACGGGGCATCGGAACGTGGTGAGCTGCGCCACATGGACGGTTAGCGCAAACTTTGCCCCTCCGCATCTGGGAAGATAGTTCGGTGAGTGATTCCAGCCCAACCCCGCCGTTCAAGCCCACCATCGCCGCCGGAGCAGCCAAACGCGCTAATGCTTCGATAGCCGGCATGCTCTTGGCCATCTTCTCCACCATCGCTATTGTGCTGACAGTTATTTGGCTCAATCCTCAGCAAAAGGCGGAGTCCTACCGCATGGATATCGATGTCGCAGGCATCGCCAACCATGCCGCGGACACGGCAGGGTTCACGCCACTAGCACCCGTCTTACCGGATGGCTGGTACGCCAACTATGCCCGGTGGAATCCTGCCGGGACCGACGGCGTGGCGTTCTGGGACGTTGGTTACGTCACCGCAAACAACACCTTTATTGCCTTGCGCCAATCCGTCACGGCCAACCCCACGTGGACTGCCAGCCAGACTCAATACGCTCCTGTTACGGGAACGCGGACAGTCAGTGGGCACGACTGGGAGCTGCGTGATAAACCTAAGGAAGATCGCAGCCTGGTTCTTCTCGACGGTGACAACACCATCGTATTGACCGGCGCGGCAGATTTTGAGGACTTCGACTTCCTCGCCAAGGCAGCAACAGACTCGCTCGGAACCGGAACCGGCAAGAACGGGACCAGCACCCCAACAGCAAGCACCCCAACAGCAGAGGACGGCAAATAATGAGCGGTGGAGAAGACGGCAACATCAACGCAGTGGAAGCCCATCACAGGACTCCCTCGGAGGCTTGGATCGAGCTCATGGCCGGCAACGCCAGGTTTGTAGAAGCCAGCTCATCACACCCCAACCAGGATGCAGCGCGCCGCACCTCCCTGCTGTCACAACAGCACCCCTTCGTCATGATTTTTGGCTGCTCGGACTCCCGCCTGGCCGCAGAGATCATCTTTGACCTGGGCCTTGGCGACGCGTTTGTGGTCCGCACGGCCGGTCACGTCATTGACAACACCGCCCTTGGATCCCTCGAATACGGGGTGGAATACCTTGAGGTGCCGCTGATCATAGTGCTGGGTCACGACAGCTGTGGCGCCGTCACGGCCACCAAGGACGCTGTTGCCACCGGCAAGATGCCCGCCGGTTTTGTCCGCGACCTGGTGGAGCGCATCACCCCCTCTGTGCTCGCCTCCCTCCGCAAGGACCAGAACAGCTCGGTTAACGACATGGTGGAGGAGCACGTCAAGCAGACCGCTGCCCGCCTCGTGGAGAACTCCCCCATCATCGCCAACGCCGTAGCCCGCCAGCGCACAGCCGTGGTGGGCCTGACCTACCGCCTGGATGACGGCACCGCTGACCTTGTGTACAGCAACGGCTCCATCCACCAGTAGGCCGCTTGGCTGAAGGCCCGACGGCGGAACTTAGCTTCCGCCGTCGGGTCTTCTCCGTTTGTGGCTGGGTAGGCGCAGAACGCAACGGTTTGTGGCTCTGATTTTCGGCTCCGGGCGCCGCGGCGATAAGGTGTAGGCATGACTGATACTGCCGCGGCTAACGCACAAGAATTCCGTATTGAACATGACACCATGGGCGAGGTCCGGGTTCCGGTCAACGCTCTCTACAGCGCCCAGACTCAGCGCGCCGTGGAAAACTTCCCGATTTCGGGCATGACATTGGAGTCTGCCCACATCGCTGCACTGGCGCGCATCAAGAAGGCCGCCGCCACCACTAACGCCGAATTGGGTGTCTTGGACGCCGAATTGGCACGCGCCATCGAGGCCGCCGCTGACCAGGTTGCTGCAGGCAACTTTGACGGCGACTTCCCGATCGACGTCTTCCAGACCGGTTCCGGAACGTCCTCCAACATGAACATGAATGAGGTCCTGGCGACCTTGGCCAACAAGGCTCTGACTGCTGCCGGCTCCGAGAAGAGCGTTCACCCCAACGACCACGTCAATGCCTCACAGTCCTCCAATGACGTGTTCCCCACCTCGGTTCACGTTGCCGCAACCTCCGCGTTGATCAATGATCTGATCCCGGCTTTGGCCTACTTGGCCGAATCTCTGGAGCGCAAGGCCGAAGAGTTCAAGGACATCGTGAAGTCCGGCCGCACCCATTTGATGGATGCAACCCCGGTTACGCTGGGTCAGGAATTCGGCGGCTACGCAGCGCAGATCCGCTACGGCATCGAGCGCGTGGAGTCCTCACTCCCCCGCGTTGCAGAAGTTCCTCTGGGCGGCACCGCCGTGGGTACCGGCATCAACACCCCGGCCGGCTTCCCGCAGCGCGTCATCGCCCTGCTGGCACAGGACACCGGCCTGCCGTTGACCGAGGCCCGCAACCACTTCGAGGCACAGGCGAACCGCGACGGTCTCATCGAGGCCTCCGGCCAGCTGCGCAACATCGCCTACTCGATCATGAAGATCAACAACGATCTGCGCTGGATGGGCTCAGGCCCCAACACCGGTCTGGGCGAAATCTCCATCCCCGATCTGCAGCCCGGCTCCTCGATCATGCCTGGCAAGGTCAACCCGGTCATCTCCGAAGCAGCCATCATGGTTGCCGCTCAGGTCATCGGTAACGACACCACCATTGCCTTGTCTTCCACCAACGGCGCCTTCGAGCTCAACGTCGGCATCCCGGTCATGGCATCGAACCTCTTGCAGTCCATCCGCCTGCTGACCAACACCAGTCGCATCATGGCGGACAAGATGATTGACGGCCTGACCGCCAACGTGGAGCGCGCCCGCTTCCTGGCCGAGGCGTCGCCGTCCATCGTGACGCCGCTGAACAAGTACATCGGTTACGAAAACGCCGCCAAGATCGCCAAGCACGCCATCAAGGAAGGTCTCACCATCCGCGAGACCGTTCTGGCTCTGGGCTTTGTTGAGCGCGGCGAACTGACCATGGAGCAGCTGGATCAGGGCCTTGACGTCATGGCCATGACCCGCGCCCCGAAGTAACAGCACTACCTATGTACTAAGAGAGCCACCGAAGGACCAGCTGCGAGCTTGCGCGTAGCGGGAGGCGGCGGACGGCGGGAGCCCACCTTTTCATCAAAGGCGGGCTCCCGCCGTCGTGCTTTAAACGGCTGAGCGCTCCGCGGGTACTGCGGGGGTACTCCGGGGGTACTGCGGGGTACTGCGGGGTACTGCGGGGTACTGCGGGGGTACTGCGGGGGTAGCTATTACCATTCGCCCCCGGCAGACCATAGGCAAAAGGTAATAGCTACCCCCGGAGTACCCGGAGTCACCCATGAGCAAGATCACCTTTGAATCATTTTGCACTTCGCGGCCAATAGTGCAAACTTGTACTTTGTGACTGAAAGTGCAAAACCTCAACACTGCCAAACCCTGGGACTGCGCGCCCGAAAGCGGGAGGCGACCCGATCGGCCATCACGGCCCGAGCCAGGGCGCTGACCGCCCAAGACGGCCTCAACGGCTTCACCATCGAGCAACTGTGCGAGGACGTCGGAGTGTCCCGCCGGACGTTCTTCAACTACTTCCCGTCCAAGGAAGATGCCATCATTGGCCACTTGCTGGATGAATTCCCTGCAGGGGCGATGGCAGAATTTTTGGCCGGCGCGGCTCCCGACACCGGGGTGGAGCGGGGCCCCAACGGTCTGAGCACCACGCTGTTGCGTGACCTTTTCCGACTAACCTGCGCGATGGTGCGGGAGCTCAACTTCACGCGCGAGCAAATTAATCTGCTCATGGCGGCCATGAAGATGGAGCCACAGCTCATGATGAAGATTGTGGGCGGAGCTCACGAGCGGGAACGGGATTTTGCGCTCCTCATAGCCCAGCGCGAAGAACTTTCGCCGGATGACCCTGTCATCGCCATCACGTCGGCGCTCTTTGGGAGCTGCTCTCACCGCTCCAGCCAGGTCTTCTTTTCCGAAGAAAACACCGTCCCCTACGAGGAGCTGCTGCGAGCAAATCTCCTGGCAGCCCAACAACTATTCACCTTTTCACTTTTGACCTTTGAGGGGACTCCATGAGTACCGCTTTGAAAGCAGGGCAACCGCTCCTGCTGACCCAGAAAAGAATCTGGATCATTTTCTCCGCGCTCATTGCCGGAATGCTGCTCTCCAGCCTGGACCAGACCATTGTCTCCACCGCCATGCCTACCATTGTGGGCAAGCTTGGCGGCGTAGAGCACCAGACGTGGATCACCACCGCTTACCTGTTAGCCACCACTATCGTGATGCCTATTTATGGCAAATTGGGTGACATCTTGGGGCGGCGAAACCTGTTCCTGGCGGCCATTGCCATCTTCACCCTCGCCTCGATTGGGTGCGCCTTTGCCACCGATTTCTGGGGCTTCGTGATCTTCCGTGCCATGCAGGGCCTCGGTGGTGGCGGTTTGATGATCCTCTCGCAGGCCATCATCGCTGACATTGTGCCCGCCAATGAGCGTGGCAAGTACATGGGCCCGCTCGGTGCCATCTTCGGTCTCTCCGCCGTGGCCGGCCCCCTCTTGGGTGGCTACTTTGTAGACCACTTGACATGGGAATGGGCCTTCTACATCAACATCCCGATCGGCATTGCAGCCTTCATCGTGGCGTTCTTCGCGTTGACCCTGCCCTCCAAGAGGGCCACCCAGAAGATTGACTTCATGGGTGTGGTGTTCCTGTCGATCGCCACCACGTGCTTGATCTTCTTCACGGACTTCGGCGGCAAGGCCGACGGCTGGACCTCCCTGACCACGTGGACCTGGGGCGCCGGCATGATCGCCGCCATCGCCTTGTTCATCTTCACCGAGGCCCGCGCCGAAGACCCCATCATCCCGCTGTCACTGTTCAAGAACCCGATCTTCTTGAACTCCACTGCTATCGGATTTGTACTGGGCATGGGCATGTTCGCCGCTATCGCCTTCGTGCCGACGTTCTTGCAAATGTCCACCGGCACCTCCGCCGCCGTCTCCGGGCTGTTGATGCTGCCCATGATGGTGGGTCTGATGGGAACGTCCATCTGGTCCGGTATCCGCATGTCCAAAACCGGCAAGTACAAGTCGTTCCCGATCATCGGTTCGGTGCTGACCATCATCGCCATGCTGTGGCTGACCACACTGTCCGCCGAAACCGCCATCTGGGTCATTTGCGCGCAGCTGTTTGTCTTCGGCGCCGGCCTTGGTTTCATCATGCAGATCGTGGTCATCGTGGTGCAGAACTCCGTGCCGGCCGCCCAGCTGGGTACGGCCACCAGTACCAACAACTACTTCCGTGAAGTAGGTTCGGCGTTGGGTGTGGCCGTCTTTGGCGCCATGTTCACCACCCGCCTGGCCGAGTCGCTGACCAAGGTCTTCGCCGCTGGTGGCTCTTCACCGGAAGAGGCCGGCAATGCGATGTCCACCCTCGATCCGCAGCAGCTCCACAAGCTCCCGCAGGCCATCCAGGACGGCATCATCAACGCCTACGCCGACTCCTTGGCTCCGGTGTTCTGGTACCTCATCCCGTTCATGGTGGTGGCGCTGATCTTGGCCCTGTTCATGAAGGTCATCCCGCTCTCGGACACCTCCGGAATGGTGGCTCGTGGCGAGGCCGTGGGCGGTGCTGAAGCCGATCGCCTTGAGGCCGAGCGCGCCGCTGGTAGCTCGTCGGCTCCCGCGGCTCCTTCGGCTCAGGCTTCAGAAACACTTCTGCTGACCAAGGATGCGCCGGAAGATACCCCGGACAAGCCGTAAGGCCACAGCGAAAAGGCGCGTGCCGTCGTCGTACTTTGGAAGTACGACGACGGTACGCGCCATTGGTGTTTAACGCGCCCTTCGCGCTGAGCAACGACTGATCGGTAGTTAGACACCAAAGGGGCGGTGTAACTACCGATCTCGGGGCTAACCCCCGTCCAGTTGTCAGGGACCGGTGAAAGTGCGCGGGTTACCCCACTCGCAGCCACTTCCGCAACCCCCTAGGGCACGAGCACGGCACGAACGCCCTGTGCTTGACTCGGTTACTAGCTATTGAAGGGGATGCGATGGATTACGAATCAGTTGAGCTGCTGATCGGTGCAGTCTTGGCGCTGGTGCCAGTTGCTGCTCTGGTAGTCGCGGGATTGTGGTGCCTGAAGGCGCCCGCCAAGCGAATGCCCTGGTTCTTCTTCCTGGGCCCAGTGGCTTCATTGATTTACAGCTGGACCGCCGGATCACTGGCACTGACGTTGTTTCCGCCACCCTATGACGCTTACCTTGACAGTGGACGCGGCTTGGATCTGCGTGGCATGATCATCGTTTTCGGAGCCATGGCGGGCGGGGCAGCAGGAATCGTGACATCCATAGTCTTTTGCGCGCTGAACCTGATGCGGCAATGGAGCCGGTCGCGAGCGGGTACTACCTCTCGAAGTATGGAACACCCGTGAAGGCCAGCGCGCGCTGAATGCAGGCGAGGTGGCCGGGGCGCAGTGGTGGCAGCTCGTCGATGGCGAACCAGCCCACGGCCAGCGATTCGTCGTCGTTCACGCGAGCGCTGCCGCTGACATAGCGGCAGATGAACTCTACGTTCAAGAAGTCGCAAACATCGCCGTTGGGGAAGGTCACCGGGCCCACGGCGGCCACCCCCAGCAGGTGCTCGATCCGGGCTACAACAGCGGTTTCTTCAAAGATCTCACGCACCATTCCCGGGCCCGGCTCCTCCCCCGGTTCCAGGATTCCGGTGATGAGCGCCCAACCACCGGTATCGGACCGCTCACCAAGAAGAACGCGCCCGGCGTCGTCAAAAACCACGCCGCGCACGCCCGGAAGCCAGAGCGGGTCGTGGCCGATTTTCTTGCGGAGGTTGACGATGAAGTCCGGTGATCCCATGGATTCAGCCTATCCTGACGGCCTCCCGCACATACTCACGGCTGAGCTTCATCCAAAGTCTTCGAAGCTGCGCTCCATTAACCAGTAACCATGCGCAGCTCCAGGAGTGGCGCATGGTTACGAGTTAACGGAGCGTAGGCGCAAAGTGGCCCGCTGCTGCCGACGAATTTCACGAAGGTCTCATGATGTTCGCCGCCAGCAGCGGGCCAGTGGGTGGGGTGTTAGCCGAAGGGGATGACGCCAATGCCAATCGCTACGCCCAGCATCACCAGCGACACAACCAAGGCACGCCACAGCACCTTCTTGTGATGATCGCCCAGCTCAACGCGCGAGAGCGAGACGAGCAGCAGGATCGCCGGCACCAACGGGCTTTGCATGTGAACCGGCTGGCCGGCAATGGAGGCGCGGGCCATGGCTGCCGGGTCGATTCCAAAGTGAGCGGCTGTTTCACTCAATACGGGGAGGACACCGAAGTAGAAGGCGTCGTTGCTCATGAAGAACGTCATCGGAATGCTCAGCAAACCAGTGATGACGGCCATGTACGGACCCATCGAGGTGGGAATGACGCTGACCAGCCAGGCTGCCATGGCATCGACCATGCCTGTTCCGCTGAGAACACCTGTCAGAACAGCAGCGGCCATCACCATTGAAACAACTGCGACAATGCTGCCGGCGTGAGCAACCAGCGCCTTGGCCTGATCCTTCATTTTCGGGAAGTTGACCACCAAGGCGATGGCGGAGCCCACCATGAATACGTACGGCAACGGCAGGATGTCCATGACGAGAACAACCATGAGCGTCACGGTCAGAACCAGGTTGAACCAGAAGAGCTTGGGCCGCAGTGTGTCGCGGTTCGGGTCCAGCTGGGAATCGGCCAGTGAGGTGTTGACCGAGTCCGCGTCCTGGTTGGCCACGGCCAGCACCTGCTCATCAAAGCGGGTTTGCGCAGCGGAACGAGGCTTCACAGCGATCAACACGGCGGAGGAATCAGCTGAACCAGCCAGAGCAGGGGTGCCAGATCCGCCCGAGGGGGTCCCGCCGTCATGCGTGGAGGTGCCGGTAGTGCCGGAGGTGCCAGTGCCGGAGGTGCCGCGCTTGCCGCTGGTGCCAGCGGCGTCCGGGGTGTCCAGTGAGTCGGCCTTGCCAACCCACAGGCTGCCGGCCAGAGCGAGGCGGCGGCGTTCGCGGACTCCCAGGTGCCATGCGAAGAAGAAGATCACGATCATGCCAGCGATCAGGGACGGGATCATGGGGACGAAGACCTCGCTGGGCGAAACCTTCAGTGCTGCGGCGGCGCGGGCGGTGGGCCCACCCCACGGCAAGATGTTCATGGTGCCGTTCGCCAGACCCGCCACGCAGGTCAGGATGACAGGGCTCATGCCGAGGCGCAAGTAGATGGGCAGCATGGCCGCCGTGGTGAGGATGAAGGTGGTGGATCCGTCGCCATCGAGGGAAACCACTGCCGCCAGGACAGCTGTGCCGAGCACCACCTTCGCGGGGTCATTGCCCAGTGTGCGCAGGATCAGCTTCACCAGCGGGTCGAACAGGCCGACATCGATCATCATGCCGAAAAAGACAATTGCGAACATCAGCAATGCGGCCGTTGAGGTCAGACTCTTCATCGAGTCCATGACCATGTCGCCAATGCCAAGCCCGGCGCCAGCAAATAGCCCGAAAATGGTTGGCACCACGATCAGGGCCACCACGGGCGTTAATTTCTTCGTCATGATCAGTGTCATGAACACCGCGATCATGGCGAATCCGAGGATTACCAACATTAGAACTCCTTTATATACCAGCCGCATCTTTGAGCTGACTTATAGAGACTAGAGTGGCCTGAGTCACTTCTTGGGTTAAGTTCACTTGCCTGAACTAGTGCCCATTGAGTACCTTTAACCCGTTAAGCCCACCGCCACCTACTCGCTGACCACACGTTGGAATTTTTCTCCTGAAGGAGCCTTTGCAATGACGCAGGCCCGGACACCGCGTATGCGCTTTTCCACGCGCGTGCTGGTGCTGCAGCTGGCTGTGGTCTCGGCCATTGTGATCATGACGGCCGGGACTTTCGCGGCGCTGATGTATCAGTGGCTCGGCGATCAGGCGGAGGAGCGGGCTCTGGCAGTGGCGCGCACCGTGGCTTCTTCGGAAGACGTGCGCCGCGAAACTGCCGTCTTAGCCGCCACGCCCAAGGATCAGCTGACCCCGAGTTTTCTGGCGGGCGGCCCTTTGGAGCAGTACGCGGGCGCGGCTCAGGAACGCACGGATGCCTTGTTTGTGGTGATCACGGACGACGACGGCCTGCGCCTTGCGCATCCCAATCCGGCTTTGTTGGGGCAAAAGGTCTCCACGGACCCCTCTGTGGCTTTGTCTGGGGGCGAGGAGACTTCGCAGCAAAACGGGACACTGGGGCGGTCGGCACGGGCCAAGGTTCCCGTGTACGCGCCGGGATCGTCATCGACTGTTGTGGGCGAGGTCAGTGTGGGTTTTTCCAGTGATGACATTGTTGCTGGCATGCTGCGCAGTATTGTGCCGGTGGCGCTGATTGCGGGGATTTCTCTGGGGTTGGGAGCTGTC
The DNA here is from genome assembly GCF_001445575.1 of Arthrobacter alpinus. Taxonomy (NCBI): domain Bacteria; kingdom Bacillati; phylum Actinomycetota; class Actinomycetes; order Micrococcales; family Micrococcaceae; genus Arthrobacter; species Arthrobacter alpinus. The sequence continues at coordinate 3,800,611 of NZ_CP013200.1, forward strand.
GCCACAGTGGTGATGAGTGCACGTCTGCGCAAGCTCACGCTGGGACTGGAACCCGAGGAAATCTCCGGGCTGGCGCAGGACCAAGAGGCCGTTCTGCGCGGCGTCGATGAGGGAGTCATTGGTCTCGCGAACGATGGCACCATCACGGTTTTTAACGAAGGCGCCCGGCGGCTACTGGCTCCCGACTCCACCCGGGATTACAGCGGACTCCCTCTCGCTGACAGCGGCTTGCCGGAGTGTCTCGCAGCGGCCACCGACGCCACCCTCACGGCCGACGCGGCGGAATACGGCCCCTCCGAACACGTGGTGGGCGACAGGGTGGTCATTGTTTCCTCCCGTGCTGTGCGGCTCAAGAACAACCACCAGGACGGGGCACTGGCGCTGGGGCGAGTCATCATGGTCCGGGACAGAACCGAGGTGCAGGCCCTGACCCGTCAGCTGGATGCCGTCAACGCTCTGGGTACCGCGCTGCGAGCGCAACGTCACGAGTTCGCCAACCGGCTACACACGGTGGCAGGCCTGCTGGACATTGACCGTGCCGCCGAGGCTCGCGACTACATTGGCGAGATCATGCAGAGCGGGCCACTGAACTACCCGGCACAGGATCTGAGCCTGCTCAGTGACCCGTATCTGGAGGCGTTCCTTGGCGCCAAGAGCATTGAGGCCCACGAACGCGGGGTGGAGCTGCGGATTGGAGCCGCCACCCTCATCCGGGGCCACATCACGGATCCGCAAGATGTCACAGCAATCCTGGGAAACCTTTTGGACAACGCCATCCGTGCAGCCGTTGCAGGAACGTCACCTCACCAATGGGTGGAGGTTGAGGTGCTGGACGAACACACACCGGCTGGGGGTACGCTGCATCTGGTGGTGGCCGATTCCGGGGACGGATTGCCGCTGACCAGCCGCCGGGACCGGGACGGCGTAAAGCCCGACGGCGCCAGGGAAGTTCCAGCGCCAACAGCCGGGGCCTCCGGGGCCTCCGTGGCAGACGAGGCAGACGAGGCAGACGAGGCAGACGAAGCAGACGAAGCAGACGAAGCAGACGAGCTCATCTTCACCCCTGGCTACTCAACCGGATCAACCGGTTCCAGCGGTTCCACAGGTTCCGGCGGAGCAAGCGACCCGTCTACCCGTCATCCCAGCATCCCTGATCCCAACACCCCTGATCCCATCACCGGCCACGGCGTGGGCTTGGCGCTGGTCCGCCATCTGGCCCGCCGTCGCGGCGGCGAGGTGTGGGTTGCGGATGCTGGAACACCTCAATCTCATGGTGCAGTATTCTGTGCCCGACTGCCTGGCGTGGTCGCTTTGACGCCTGTTTCCAAGGAGCATTCATGACCGCCACTCTTCGCGTCCTCATTGTCGAGGACGACTTTCATGTGGGCCGACTGCACGCCGGGTTGGTGGACTCGGTCCCCGGATTCAGTGCTTTGGCCCCTGCGCCCACCGCCGCGCAGGGATTGAACGTCATTCATGCAGAGCGCCCGGACCTGGTGTTACTCGATGTGTACCTGCCTGATGCGTCGGGCCTGGATTTGTTGCGCACCATTGACGTGGACGCCATGATGCTCAGTGCCGCGTCCGATCCTGAAACGATGCGTACGGCACTTCGCCGCGGCGCACTGGCCTACCTCATCAAGCCGTTTTCCGCTCAGTTGCTCGAGTCCCGGCTTCGCGGCTATGCCCGGTACCGCAGGCTGCTGTCCGAACCCGGCAATCTGAGCCAGGACAGGTTTGAGACGGCATGGCAGGCCCTCCATCCTCACGCCCCGGCGGCCGGGCCCAAAGCGGCAACCGCCACGGAGACGGCGGTATTAGCTGCGCTGGCCACCGGCAGCGATCAGTCCACGGCGGACATTGCGGCCGCCGTCGGCATTTCTCGCACCACCGCGCAGCGGTATCTGTCCGCCCTGGCCGACGACGGAGCTGTCGCCATCTCACTCCGTTACGGTGCCACCGGGCGGCCTGAGCACCGCTACAGCGTGTCGCCACTCTAGTATTCTGGCGCCGCCCCAGTATTCGGGTGCCTCACGCAGGCAGCAGCAGCATGGTGAGCCACGCGCCAGCGGCCATCGCGGGGCCAAAGGGTATAGCGGATTGGGCGCTCCCACGGCGGCTGACAATGAGGACCACTCCCCACAATCCCCCTGCCACAAAGCCGGCTGCCACACCGAGCACCACATGCTGCCAACTCAGAAATCCTAGGAACAGGCCCAAAACGCCCGCCCATTTCACGTCGCCGAACCCCATTCCGGCCGGATACACCGCCCAGAGCAGCCAATACAAAGCACCTATGGCGAGTGCGCCACCCCCGGCTCGGAGGGCATGCCCGGGCATCGCGCTCCCCAGCGCAGCCGCTAATAGCAGCGCCCCTGAAATGGGGTAGGCCGGCAACACGTAACGATTCGGGAGGGTGTGGGTGCGGATATCGATGATGCTCAGCACCACACTCAGCCACAGCAAGTACACGCTAGCGGCGAGGGCACAAACGAGCGCCAGCGCATTACTCTCCCCCAAATCCAGCAGCCGAGTGACCATAGCGTGATGCTACGCCATCGCCTCCCCGTTAGGGCCGGAATTTCACAGCCCGGGGCTAAGCTGAGGTTATGAGCGCCTCCCCCTTCACTGCAGATACTTTCAGGCACCTCGCCCGCTCCTCGCCGTGGCGTTGGCAGAGCCTTCGCTTTGAGCTGCACCGTAAGTTTCCCACCGCGTCCGACGGCGGCTCCGGGAACTCGTGGGTTCCGGCAGCTGGCGCCGTGGCTGGATCCGCCAACGTGGTGGGGCCGGGCAAGAGGGCGCGAGCCGGGGGTGAATCAGCGGATCCCACACTGTCGATGAATTGCTGGGTCCGCCGGCCAGGTGCCCTGCGGGTGGAAACCCTGGAAGGGAAGCTCTTGGCCAGCACCACTAAAATCAACGAGTCCAGAGACGCCTTGTTCATCAGCGGCAACCGGAAGCCGTGGCTATTGCCGCCGTCGCTGGTTAATCCGGTGAAGGACTCTGACGGATTCGTAGTCCGCCGTCCCGAGGCCCTGTACGGCGAACCTGCCTATGGTTCCGGCCGGACCGCCGCCGCTTTGGACCCCGTGGAGCTCGCGGGTGAGCGGCCGGTGCCGTTGGAGGCACCGTTCGCCAACGTGGCTGAAATTGCTGACATTGCCATGCTCACCCATCACGGTCGGGCCGTGGTGGAGGCGGTGCTGACGCCCAACTCCAGCTACCGCCCCGTATTTGCCGATGCACCGTTGTTGTTTCCAGGCCGTACCGCCATACGCATCGACCTAGAAACCGGGGTTTGCGTGGCCTCCCAGTCCTTGGATGGGGAAACAGCCGGGGCTGGGCATTGGATGGTCCTGCTGGGCATTGACGAATACATGCTCGATGACCTCTTCGAGGAGGTCAGCATGGGCCTGACGGACGTCCGGGCCCACATCCCGTGGGATCTGGGCCCCACGTCCTAATTCGAGATGACACTCACCGCCCATGCTTCAACATAGGCGTTAAGTGTCACCTCGAATTGTTCGGCTGCTGCTAGCCGCTTAGATCTCGGCGCGTTCCAGCAGCTCCGTCACGAGGGCCGCAATGGGTGAGCGTTCGGAGCGGGTCAGCGTCACGTGACCGAAGAGCGGGTTGCCCTTGAGTGTTTCAACGACAGCCACCACGCCGTCATGCCGGCCAACCCGGAGGTTGTCGCGCTGGGCAACATCGTGGGTGAGGACAATCTTGGAGCGCTGGCCAATGCGGCTCATGACTGTCAGCAGCACGTTCTTTTCCAGGGACTGCGCCTCATCGACAATGACGAAGGAATCGTGGAGAGAGCGTCCCCGGATATGGGTTAGCGGCAACACCTCCAAGAGCCCGCGTTCCATGATCTCCGCCATGAGCGTGTCTGACACCACGGAGCCGAGCGTGTCAAAAACCGCCTGCGCCCACGGGTTCATCTTCTCGCTCTCAGAGCCCGGCAAGTAACCGAGTTCCTGGCCGCCCACGGCATAGAGCGGGCGGAACACCACGACCTTGCGGTGCTCGTTGCGCTCCAGCACAGCCTCAAGCCCGGCGCACAATGCCAGGGCACTCTTGCCTGTTCCGGCCCGGCCGCCGAGGGACACAATCCCTACTTCCGGGTCCAGGAGCAGGTCAAGGGCCAGACGCTGTTCGGCGGAGCGGCCATGGAGACCAAAGACGTCTCGATCCCCACGCACCAAGCGCACCTGCTGATCGGAGCCGACGCGCCCCAGCGCAGATCCGCGGTTGCTGGTGATGACCAGGGACGTGTTGATGGGCAGCACGGCCGCTTCGGGAATGGGCACCGGCTCGTGGTTGTACAGGGCCGCCATCTCCGACTCGGTGACATCCACCTCTTCAACGCCTGTCCAGCCCGAATCCTGCACCAGCTCGTTGCGGTATTCCTCCGCAGAAAGCCCCAGTGCAGAGGCCTTGACCCTCATGGGCACATCCTTGGAGACCACTGTGACGCTGTGACCATCATTGGCCAGGTTCTTGGCCACGGCCAGGATTCGCGAATCGTTGTCCATCCCACGCATGCCGGAGGGAAGTACCTCAAGGGAAACGTGATTGAGCTCCACGCGGAGAGTCCCGCCGTCGTTCCCTATGGGAACGGGAGAAGCCAAGCCACCATGATCGGTGCGCAAATCATCCAGGAGCCGCAACGCCATTCGGGCAAAGTAGCCCAGCTCGGGGTCGTGACGCTTGCCCTCCAGCTCGGAGACCACCACGATCGGCACCACCACTTCGTGTTCGGCGAAGCGGGTGATGGCGCGCGGGTCCGACAACAAAACTGAGGTGTCAATGACGTAAGTGCGCAAATCTGTCGCGGTGTGTTCACGCTCTGCATGCTGCTCAAGGTTCATGGTTTCGACCACGTTACGCTCCAGCCCTCCGGACTCGCACACGTCCGGAATTCTCTCGGTACGTCGGGCGGAGTTGCCCTCCGTTATGCACAAAACTACGCTCCTTGCACCACGTGCGCAGGAGCCACGCCACAACGGCGGGTGAACGTTGCGCAACGCTTGGGCGAACGGTCAGCGCAGGCCAACGGTACTGGCGGAACAGCGCTAGAGAACCACCCGAGTGGCGGGCGGGCGCGGCGGATTGGTGTGTAGCCAGCCATTGAAAATCACTGCCAGCACCAGCACGGCAACCGCAATCCACAGCGCATTCATACTGAGCGCGAAGTAGGAAAATCCGCCAACAATGGACCCTGTGGTCAGCGAAAGCCACAGCACCAGATACCGCAGCCACAGCCGCCTTCCCCCGCCCGTGAGCGCGCTGGCAATGTTCTGCCCCATCTTCACCAGGGTCCCGGTCATATACGTCAGGCCGATGCTGACCTCGCCGTCGCGCTCGAAAATAACGTTTTCCGCACCCATCGCCAACGCCATGAAGGCCGGTGCAAGCCATCCTCCCAGTCCTACATCAAAGAGTACGACGGCGGATGCCAGTGCCGCTGTGACGTAAAGCATCACCGCCATGCGCTTGCGGGTCGGGACCAGCCAGCGCAGGATCGAGGCGCTCACCACGCCCACCAAAAAGACGGCCACTAGCCCAAAGGCAAGGATGAACCCCGTCCAGTTCCCTTCCGCCAACGCTGTGCCACCACGGGTGGAGTTCCCGCTCATGAAGGAGACAAAGTATCCGCCCAGATGAATGAACCCCACGGCATCAACAAATCCGGCAGCACTGGAGAGGATGGCGGCAAGGAGTATCTCGGAACGACGGTGGCTTCGCACGTCAGGGCAGCCTAACTGCCGAAGCGGCGGCTGCGACCTGCGTAGTCGCGTAGGGCACGCAGGAAATCAATCTTCCTAAATGCTGGCCACAGTGCTTCGCAGAAGTAGAACTCGCTGTACGCGCTCTGCCACATGAGGAAGCCGGAGAGCCGCTGCTCCCCCGAGGTACGGATGACCAGGTCCGGATCGGGCTGTCCGCGGGTGTACAGGAATTTGGAGATGTCATCGACCGTGAGGCTGTCGGCAATCTCGGCTATGGTGCGCCCGGCCGAGTCGGCGTCGTGCATAAGTTCACGGACGGCGTCCACAATTTCGCGCCGGCCGCCATAGCCAATGGCCATGTTGACGTGGATGCGTTCCTTCGCCGGGACTCGGGCGGTCAGCGAGGAGAGCCGGGCAGCCAGGTAATCGGGCAGAAGTTCGGGGGCACCCATGGCGTGGACGCTGATGTCGGCATCGGCGTCGAGCAGGTCAAGGGTGTTGGCGATGATGCCCATGAGCTCGTCGAGCTCTTCCGGTGAGCGGCTCATATTGTCCGTGGAGAGCATGTACAGCGTGACCACTTTAATGCCGAGGTCCTGACACCAGCCCAGAAATTCCAGAATCTTATCAGCACCAGCCTGGTGGCCCTGGCTGGTGGGGGCGTTGAACTGTTTGGCCCAGCGGCGGTTGCCGTCCACCATGACGCCAATATGTCCGGGCACGCTGCTCAGGTCCATGGATCGGGCGAGGCGGCGTTCATAAAAGTTGTAGAGAACCTTGGGCATCCGCATGGACGCGGTGGGCAACCGCATTTAAAGTGCACCGGACCTTTGCGAATTATGGCCCTGCGGCCGAACGAATCTTGCTAGCTCTAGGTTACCCGCACGTTCGCGTGAAAGCCGCCAAGCTGAGGCCAAACGATTACTACTGGCTGGTAACTTCTGGGGTTCTCGGGGATAGGATGTGCTCATGAGCTCCCTTTCGGCAATGGAACACAAACCGTCGTGGCGCGGCTGGCTGCACGCTGGAATGGCACCTCTGGTGTTGCTGGCAGGAGCCATTCTTGTGATGTTGGCCCCGAGTGCAGCCGCAAAAGTTACCTGCGCCATCTACATCTTTACCGGCGTCCTGATGTTTGGCACTAGTGCCGTTTATCACCGAGGCAACTGGTCCCCAACGGCCAAGGCCACTCTCAAACGCTTGGACCACAGCAACATCATGCTGGTTATTGCTGGTTCCTACACTCCACTTTCCTTCTTGATGCTGCCACGGCCCACCGCAACACTGTTGCTGTGGATGATTTGGATCGGCGCCGTGGCCGGAGTCTTGTTCAGAGTTTTGTGGGTCCGGGCCCCACGCTGGCTCTACGTCCCCATATACGTCCTACTGGGCATCACGGCATTGTTCTTCCTCCCGGAATTCTGGGCCGCCGGGACAGTGCCCACCATCCTGATCGGCGTAGGCGGGGTCATGTACATTGCCGGTGCCGTCATTTACGGGATCAAAAAACCCAACTTCAGCCACCGCCATTTCGGCTTCCACGAGCTGTTCCATGCCCTGACAGTGGCCGCGTTCGCCACCCACTTTGTGGCTGTGGTGCTGGTGGTCTTCGCCTGAGAGCTCACGTCAGCAGCGCGAGCAATTCACCAGGCGTTGACACGGGCAGCGCACAGCTGAAGTTGCGGCACACGAAGGCCAGCGGCGTATGCGCACCACCTCGCCCAACCAGCAGTGGCACCGGCGCTTCACCGTCTCCATCCCAGACCGCAATGACCATGCCGGGCACGGCCGACTCCCACGCCGTGCGCACCAACGCAGCACGGTCTGCACCAGCTGGCCCCACAACCGCCAGTTCCACAGGACCTGCCGCCAATGCCGCCGCCACAGACAGCAATCCCCCGGCCGATCGAGGCGCCCGCCGGGCCAATTCGGGCACGCCAGCCACCATGGATTCGGCCAGTTCCCGATGGTGAGCCGAGCCCGTGTAGGCAGCCCAGGACGTGAAGGCTTGTGCAAGCAGGGCCACTCCGCTGGCTGTCGCGTTGTCGAACGGGTCCGCGAACCGCGAGCCCTGCAACCCGCCCGCTGACCCGGCCACCGACCCACCGGATGCTGGAGCACCGGACGCGGGCCCACCGGACTCGGGCCCACCGGACTCGGCGTGGTTGAGCACTATTCCGTCCGCGATAAAGTCACGTTCAGCAGCACCCACCAATTCACCGGCAAAATCAAACCAGCGCGTGTCCCCGGTCGCCGCATACAGTGTCAGATACCCGTTGGCGCAGGCGGCATAATCCTCCAACAATCCCTTGATGCCGCGTGCGTGGCCATCGTGGGAAACTCTGGACAACTGCCCGTCCCAGTGGACCTGCATCAGATACTCGCCAAGTTTGGCTGCGGCCCTTAGCCACGAGGGCTCCTCCAAAACCATGGCTGCCTCGGCCAACGCACCCATGAGCATGGCGTTCCACGACGCCACCACTTTGTCATCACGGGCGGGCATCACACGGTCCGCGCGGGCAGCCAGCAGAGCAGGCTTGAGCTGTTCAAAGACGGCCTGTTCAGCCTCAGTGAGCGCCCGCCCGGCATGCAGCGGATGGGAACCCACCGGAGCAACACCCAGCATGACTGCTGCCTCCGCCGCCAACTCCGGGCCCAGAGCCGCCGTTGCCGCCGCAGCATCCAGTTCAGCGCGAGTCCACCGGTAGCTGGCACCCTCGTAATGGAGCCCATCAATGACGGTATCCGCGTCCAAGGAGGAGGCAAAGGCACCGCCGGGAAGGCGCATCTCCGCCATCAGCCAGGAAACCGTAGCCCGCACGGCGTCCCGGGCTTCCGCCACACCTAAGGGTGCAACACCGGGTGGCAAGCCGAGCGGCACGCCTCCCCTGATAGAGGGAGCGTCGCGGCCCGCATCCGGGGCCCCGCTGCCGGCAAGCCGAATCCAATGCACCAGGGCCGGCAGGAGCCCTGCGTTGTCGTACAGCATTTTCTCGTAGTGCGGCTCGGACCAATCCGCACTGACGCTGTAGCGCGCAAATCCACCGCCCAAGCGGTCAAAAACGGCCGATCGCACCATGGCACCCAGCGTCCGCCCCGCCATTCCACAGGCCACGTGCGCACTCGGGGAAGCGGACGCCGCGTGGCGCATCAAGAATTCCAGTGCGGGAGTTGGCGGGAATTTCGGGGCCTGCCCGAAGCCACCGTGGACTCTGTCCTCGGCCTGCACCATGGCGCTCACGGCAAGTTCGGCAGCCGCCGCCCACTCGGAACTCCGCGCAGTTCCACGTTCGGACTCGCGTTCAGTGCCGCGTTCAGTGCCGCGTTCATTGCCAAGGTCGACGGCGGGACTCAACACTGTTGCCCGCACCTGCCACAGCGGTTGGGAAAGGCTAGCGGCTAGGTCGCTGGCAGTTTCTTCGACGAGGTCCCGGCGCTCTGTCCAGGCCTCCTGAACGGCGGTCAGGACCTGGCGGAAAGATGGCTGCCCAGAGCGCGGCTCCGGAGCAAAATACGTGCCGGCATAGAAGGCCTTGCCTGCCGGGGTCAAAAAGACGCTCATGGGCCAGCCGCCCTGACCGCTCAGGGCTTGAGTGGCTGCCATGTAGGCATCATCCACATCGGGACGTTCCTCACGGTCTACCTTGATCGAGACAAAGTGCTGCAACAGATAGGCGCCAATGGCAGGGTCTTGGAAGGACTCCCCCGCCATGACATGACACCAATGGCACGCGGCGTACCCCACGGAAAGAAAAATAGGGACATCGCGTGCCACGGCTTCGGCGAAGGCAGCGTCGTCAAAAGGCTGCCAATCCACCGGATTGTGCGCGTGCTGGCGAAGGTAAGCGCTTGGTTCCCCTGCCAGCCTGTTCATGCTTCGGCGCTACTTCTCGCCCTGCGTGGACGCAGCGCCAGCCGCGTCCAGCCCTTCTGTTGCGGCACCCGAGGCGGGGGTGTGCACTGGAAGCTGCGTGCCGGCGTCGTGCTTCACTGCCTCAGGCTCAGGGTTAATCTGAGCGGGCGTATCCCGGAAGCCGTTCTCATAGCTGGCGTTCAACATGTCAGCCTCGGACATGATCGGGATGCCCAGGTACTCGGTGGCGGTGCCGGCACGATCATCCTCAACTTGTGCACGGTACCGAACGCGGCGCACGCGCTTGACCATGTCACGGATCAAGAAAAACATGATCAACACAATCCCGAAGGTCATGACAAAACCCAGCAGACCCGGAGTGATTTGGTCTTCGGTCAGGCCAGGGCGCAGGCCAGGATCCCCGGGAGTGGCAGGGTCAGTGGCAGCAAGCAAAATCAGTGTGAGCACAATTCATCTTTCGTTTCATCCCCGAGCGGCAAGGTGTCAGGGGGATTCGTCCACTATCTATCGTAGGCCAGCAAACAGGTCGTTCTCTGGGAGTGTGGTGGGAACGCGTGATTCAATGAGCGAATAGTCCTCCCACGGCCACACTTTGCGCTGCATGGGTGCGCTCACGGCGAAGAAGAAACCATCCGGATCCACTTGGGTGGCGTGGGCGCGCAAGGCGTTGTCACGGGTTTCAAAGTAGTCGCCGCAGTCAATCTGGGTGGTGGTGGGGTGCTTGCTGACCGGCGGGGTGTGACCTTCGGTGTCGGTTTCGAGCCAGGCTGCAAGGCGCTCCGCGTACGGGGAGGCCAGACCGGCTTCTTCCAGGGCGAAGTGCAGGGCGCGGAAGCGCTGGGGATTGAATGCCAGATCGTAATACAGCTTGGCGGGCTCCCACGCCGGGCCCGTGCCCGGGTACTTTTGCGGATCCCCGGCAGTGTGGAAGGCTTCCACGGCAACCTTGTGAGCCATGATGTGGTCAGGGTGCGGGTAACCGCCATTTTCATCGTAAGCAACAATGACATGCGGGCGGAAACGGCGCACGAGCCGTACCAAGGGTGCTGCGGCAATCTCCAATGGCTTCAGGGCAAAGCAGTTGGCCGGCAGTTCCGGCAAGGGATCGCCTTCAGGCAGGCCGGAGTCGGTGAAGCCTAGCCATTGGTGTTGGATGCCCAAGATTTTGGCGGCGTTTGCCATTTCGAGGCGTCGAGCACCGCCCATGTCGCGGGCCGAGTGGGGATCGCCCACCAAGGCGGGATTCTGGATATCTCCGCGTTCACCACCTGTGCACGTAGCCACCATGACCTCGACGCCGGAGGAGACATAGGAGGCCATCATGGCTGAACCCTTGCTGGCTTCATCGTCGGGATGGGCGTGAACCGCCAAAAGTCGCAGCGGTTCCACTTCTTGACTCACATTGCTGCTCACGGATGCTACCTTCGATTCTTCGCTGACTTCGGGGACAAAAAACTTTGGCTGAAATGAACGCTAAACTTGTTCTAGTCCAACGCCCCTTTTCCAGGGTGCGCCCGGCCGCGGCACTCGCGGAACAGACACAAGTGGATGCAGTGACAAATTCTGATTCTTCAGCAGCTACCAGCCTAACCAATCGTTACGGGTCTCCCAAGCGTAAGGTGACCAAAAAAACACGCAACATCCTCATTGTTGTGGCGATCGCACTGGCCGTGGTGTGGGCTCTCTGGGCCACTTTTGGCTCCAACGACGGAGTTTCTCAAAAAGATCTCAGCTACAAGGTCATTGATTCGACCATGACTACCGTGGATTTCGCCGTTACCAAGGCGCCGGAGGCTACGGCCCGTTGTGCCGTCAAGGCGATGGATGAAAGCTTCGCGGTAGTGGGTTGGAAGGTGGTCACGATCGAGCCCAACGGGAAAGACGTTGGCTCTGAAAATGGCCGCACCAGAACTATTCGTGCGGATCTGCGTACCGACACCCTGGCCGTGACGGGAATCGTCGAAAACTGCTGGATCGTGAAGTAAAAGTTACAGCGGACACTCCAATTCTTGGGTTTATCTGCCTTATTGACTAAACTGGAACCTATTACCATCTGCCCCGCTTGGTTGGCCTAGTTTTACGGCGCATGGTTTGTGCAACTTTTTTCGTTGCGCAAGCATGAACGTAGCTACTGGGATCGACACCGGCGGGGCCTTTGCTTTGTACATTCAAGGAGAACCACGTGTCTACCACTAATAGTGCGCCTTCAGCATGGCTGACGCAGGAAGCCTATGACCGCCTGCAGGCTGAACTTACTCAGATGTCCGGCCCCGGCCGCGCCGAAATTGTGAGCAAGATTGAGCAGGCTCGTCAAGAGGGCGATTTGAAGGAAAACGGCGGCTACCACGCTGCAAAAGATGAGCAGGGCAAGATTGAAGCCCGCATTCGCCAGCTCAGCGAGATGCTCCGCAATGCCCGCGTGGGTGAAGCACCTGCCGACGACGGCATTGTGGAACAGGGCATGGTGGTCGTTGCCACCATCGCCGGCGATGAAACCACGTTCCTGTTGGGTAGCCGTGAAGTTGGCGCCGGAGACCTGGAAGTTTACAGCGAGCGTTCTGCCCTCGGTGAAGCCATCATGGGCTCCAAGGTGGGCGACAAGCTCAGCTATGTAGCACCCAACGGCCGCGACATTGCCGTGGAGATCATCTCCGCCAAGCCCTACGTTGGCTAAGCTTTCTCATTAGAGCGTAAGAAGGGCCGGGTTTCCCAGTGGAAACCCGGCCCTTCTTTTGTCTGTTCTTTGTCTGATCTCTAGCCGCGCGTACGACGGCGGAACTTGGCCAGGAGCGAAGCGCCACCGAGCAGTAGCAAGGCTCCTCCAACGACCGCCAGCAAGATGGTGCCGCTGGCACCGGTGGCAGCGAGCTGTTGGGTATTTGCCATGGCTGAGTTGGCCGTGGCTGGGTTAGTCGACGCGGCCTTGGTCTGCGCTGCAGCCACAGTCGTTTCTGGCGCGATCGTTTCGGCACAGTCGGCATGGTGATCGTCGGGACAGGGCTGGGGATCGGGGTAACCGTGGTGCTCTGAAGAGGGAGATTGACTATCGGTCCTGAGTTGGCCTGAACGAATTATTCACGCGCGAAAGCGAGAATAAAAGGTTGTATCTGTGGGTGGACACAAAACGGCACCATCACAGGTGGTGGACCATGCCTGGGACGGTGCCGTGGGTGACGTCAGAGCACCCGGTCAGTGTTCCTGCTTAGTGCACCACGATCGGCTGGAAGCCCTCGGCACGCAGCGCCGTCAACACTATTTCGCAGTGTTCGTGGCCCTTGGTTTCCAAGTTCACGGTGATGGAGACATCGCCCATGGAGATGGAACCACCCACGCGGGTGTGGTCCACTCCGGTGACGTTGGCATCGTTCTCGGCAATGATGCGTGAGATGGTGGCCAGCGAACCGGGGCGGTCGTTGAGCATGATGCGCACCGTCAGGAATCGTCCTGCCGCGGCCAGTCCGCGCTGGATCACCTTGAGCATCAGCATCGGGTCGATGTTGCCGCCCGAGAGCACCACCACGGTGGTGCCGGGGTTCTCAATTTTGCCTTCCATCAGGGCCGCAACACCCACGGCACCAGCTGGCTCCACCACCATTTTGGAGCGTTCGAGCAAGAAGATCAAAGCCCTGGCCAACGAGTCTTCGCTGACCGTCACAACATCGTCCACCAACTCGCGAATGATGGAGAACGGCAGCTGCCCGGGACGTCCCACGGCAATGCCATCGGCCATCGTGGAGACCTTCTTCAGCGGCACCAATGCATCCGCCGCCAGCGAGGGCGGGTAGGCAGCCGCGTTCTCAGCCTGCACACCAATAACGCGGATCTCCCGGCCCAGCTCCTTGGCGCGCGCCTTCACGGCAACCGACACGCCAGCTAGCAGCCCGCCACCGCCAACACCCATGATGATGGTGTCAACATTGGGGACCTGATCCAGGATTTCCAGGCCAATGGTGCCCTGACCTGCCACCACATCAAGGTTGTTGTACGGATGCACGAACACGGCTCCGGTTTCGCTGGCATAGCGTTCGGCCTCAGCCAAGGATTCGTCAACGTTGTAACCGTGCAACACCACCTCGGCGCCATGGCCGCGCGTGGCCGCCAGCTTGGGCAACGCTACGCCCACCGGCATGAAAATCTTCGCCTTGATGCCGAGCGCCTTGGCTGCGACGGCAACACCCTGCGCATGGTTTCCGGCGGATGCCGCCACCACGCCCCGGGCACGCTCTTCAGGCGAAAGTTTCGCCATCCGCACATAAGCACCGCGAACCTTGAACGACCCGGCGCGCTGCAAATTCTCGCACTTAAAGAAGACCTCCGAGCCCGTCATTCGCCCCAACGCCCGCGAGCTCTCAATCGGTGTGAGGGCAATAATCTCCGCCAACAAGTCCCGTGCCTCTTCTACATCTGCAAGGGTGACGGGGAGATCGCTGGTTGCGTTCACGGTTCGTGCCTCTTTCTTTTCAGTACTGTTCTGCTGCATGTGAGTGACCGGGATCGGCCAAAATTGTGGGCGCAGCCAAGGCCGCGCCGTAATGGGGGCTAACTAAAGTTCGACGGCGGGACGTGGCACTGCGCCATCGCCCTCGTCAGTGGCACCCGAGGAGGCAACGGCACTTTCGGTGGCGAGAGCTCCGACGTCGGACTCGGGTAGGGGCAGACCATATTTCTTGACCATCTCGGGATCACTTTCCCAGCCGCGCCCCGCGATGTAGCGAATGAACGAATTCGCCACGGCCAGCATTGGTACGGCAAACAGGGCGCCCATGATGCCGGCAATACCTGAACCGGCGGCAACGGCCAAGATCACGGCTACGGGGTGCAGCGACACGGCGCGGCCCATGATGAAGGGCTGGAGCAGGTGACTTTCCAGCTGCTGCACGAGCAGGACGATCCCGAGCATGATCAAGGCGTTGACCCAGCCGTTGGCCACCAAAGCCAGCAGCACAGCCACGGCACCGGTCACGAGGGCACCCACCACGGGAATGAAGGAGCCAACAAAGACCAGAACACCCAGCGGCAGGGCGAGTGGAACCTGGATGATTGCGGCACCGGCGCCAATACCAATGGCGTCCACGGCGGCCACCAAGATCTGCACACGAGCGTAATTGCCCAAGGAGGTCCAGCCACGGCGGGCTGCACCATCAACACCCGGGCGGGCGCGCTTGGGGAAGAACTTGACGAGGAAGGCCCAGATATCTTGTCCCTCCAGGAGGAAGAACAGCAAGATGAACAGGGTCAGCAACAGTCCCACGGTGAAGTGCGTCAGACTGGAACCCACCCCCAACGCGCCGGACAGGATGGCGTTGGAGTTGTTCTGCAACGCGGCCAGAGCTTCATCGAGGTACTTGGTGATCTGATCGTTGCTGATAGCCAGCGGACCAGCATTGAGCCATTCCTGAATCTTCATCAAGCCCTTGATGGCCTGTTGGCTCAGATCAGTGAAACCCACCACCAACTGCCGGCCCACCAGGAACAGGGCGCCCAACACTAGGGCCACCAAGCCCACTTCAGCAATAGCCACGCTAAGGCCCTGCGGGACGCCAATGTCTTTGAGGGTCTTGACGATAGGGCGCAACAGTGTGGCCAAAATAGTGGCGATCATGATCGGGATGAGCAAGATGGTGACTTGACTCAATAACCAGATCAGCATGGCCGCAACGATGAGTATCATGGCCATGCGCCAGGACCAGGCTGCGGCTACCCGCATGCCCAAGGGAACCATGGCGGATTCGTTCTGAACAGTGCGCTCTTCGTGCTGCTTATCAGGCGTCATAAAGCAATACTTCCCCATTGTGTAAAAAATCGTTAAACGGCGTCCATTTTCCCCACCGGCTCCCACTGCTCGCAAGCTCACGGCGGGACCCTCGCCGGAGGGGCCCACACCAGCTCCAAAGGCTCACAAGCTCACGGCGGGACCCTCGCCGGAGGGGGCCCACACCGACTCCAAAGGCTCACAAGCTCACGGCGGGACCCTCGCCGAAGGGGGCCCACACCAGGTCCAAAGGCTCACAAGCTCACGGCGGGACCCTCGCCGGAGGGGGCCCACACCAGCTCCTTCTGGTCTCAGAGTGCCGAGTCAATGCCCCACTGCATGGTGAACTCCTCGGCCGGAGCCAGCCACTGCAGGCCGTCCCCGGAGTTAAAGGCATTGGCCGGTCCCGTCATCGGTTCCATGGCCACGGCCAAGGAACGGCCCGGGAAAACATCTGTGACGTACACGTGAACGTATTTCACGCTTCCGTCGTGCCACAGACTCACGCTGCGCCCGTCCGGGGCGGACAGCGTGTGGCGCCCAACGCCGTCGTCCGTCACGAGATCAGTGAAGGCGGTGTCCATGAGGGACTCGGGCACGGGCCTGCCGTGGCGCAGATCGTAGCGGCCACTCACCGCAACACGCCCGGTGGGGATCATGCGCTCATTGGCGCTCAAGTACGTGGCCGCCTGCACGGTCAGCGTCAACTGCTCGGCCGGGACATCGCCCAGCGTGAAGTACGGGTGCGCACCAAGAACAAAGGGTGCCGGCGCGGTGGAATCGTTAATGAGGGTCTGGGCCACGCGGAGGCTGCCATCGGAGGTCAGCGAGTACCGCACCTGATGGCGGACCAGGAAAGGATAGCCATGCTGCGGATGGATGATGGCCTCGAGCAGCACAAAATCATCGCCGGACTCTAGAGCGTGGTATCCGGTGTTGCGCAACAATCCATGGATGGCGTTGTTGCGGGCAACCTCCGTAATGTCCAGCTGCTGAGTGCGGCCATCGAGCTCCCACCGTCCGCCGTCAATGCGATTGGCGAAGGGCGCCAGCGTGATGCCAGCGGCGCCGGGGGCGATCTCGTCCTCCGGATAGCTCTCCACGAGCGCAACTCCGGACTTGTCATAGTGGCGCAGACCGGCGGCCAATGACGTAATAATGGCGGTGGCGTCCCCGCGCTGCAAGCGGAATTGTGCGCCTGTGGCCGAGCGGGTTCCCGCGGAATCTTGGCCGGCAGCGGTAAGTGAAGTACTCATGGTGTTTAGATTACTGCCTCCACGGCGGCGAATTCTCCTTGTTTCACGACATGTAGCTGCGTAAACACTTGCCATAATGTAATATTTTGTTTGAAACTGTTTACTTATCTTGGCTTACTGACATCGGCGACGGAACTAGGAGTCCATTCATGCTTGCACCAGAGCGCCAGGCGCGCATCCTCAAGGAGTTGCAACTGCATGAGGCCGTGCGCGTGGCCGATATCGCGGCACTGTTGAATGTCAGCGAAATGACCATTCGCCGCGACATTGAGACTCTGGATCAGAACGGTCTGGCCCGTAAAATACATGGCGGGGCCATGCGTTTGGCGCGGCTGAGCTCGCTGGAACCTGGCTTCCTGCTCAACGTGGACAAGGCGCTGGAAGCCAAGCTGGCCATTGCCGCCGAGGCATTGACTCTGGTGGAACCCGGCATGACCTTGGCCCTGACTGGCGGCACCACCACCTACCAACTGGCTGTGGCTTTGGCTGCCGAGCTGGACAGGCTCCCCAACTTGACGGTGGTCACCAACTCCCTCAAGGCTGCTGAACTGCTCTACCACCAGCAGGGCAGCTCGGATCTGAAGGTCATTGTGACAGGTGGCGAACGCACGCCGTCGGAAGCTCTTGTAGGTCCCGTGGCCCGCCTCGCCCTGCGCAACTTGAACACCGACATTTGCTTCATGGGTGTCCACGGTTTGGATGTGGACCGCGGGCTGACCAGCCCCAACGGGCTCGAGGCGGAAACCAACGCCTCCTTCATCGAGGCCACCTCTCAGCTGGTTCTGCTGGCGGACAGCTCCAAGTTCCAGGTCCGTTCCCTCGCCGCCATTAGTCCCCTTTCCGCCGTTGACACCATCATCACCGATGACGGCATCAGTGCCGCCACCGCCGATTTATTCGCCCTCCGGGTACCGAACTTTCGCCAGGCCGCACCGCATGCGACCGCCTTCCACCCCTCAACCAGGAAGTCTTCATGACCATCGCTACCAGTACGCGCCTCGCCGACGGCCGGGAACTCATTTACTTTGACGACGGCGCTCACGCCAAGTCCCACTCTGCGCATGACACGCGTCCGCTGGATGCCCGCAGCGAAGAGAACACCGGCGAGCTGCGTTACGACGCACTCACAGGAGACTGGGTCGCTGTTGCCGCGCACCGCCAGACACGCACCTACCTGCCCCCGGCCGACCAGTGCCCGCTGTGTCCCACCACCGGGGCGAACCTGTCCGAGATTCCCGATTCCGCCTACGACGTGGCTGTTTTTGAAAACCGTTTCCCGTCGCTGGGCCCGGCCGTGGGCGCCATCCCGGCAAACCCCGCCTGGGGCACCATGGGCCGAGCCTTCGGCAGGTGCGAGGTAGTAGCGTTCACCCCGGAACACACGGGTTCCTTTGCCGGGCTCTCTGAAGAACGTGCCCGCACCGTCATCGACGCCTGGGCACACCGAACGCAGGCGCTGAGCGCACTGCCCGGCGTGAAGCAGGTCTTCCCGTTTGAGAACCGGGGCCAGGACATTGGCGTCACCCTGCACCACCCGCACGGGCAGATCTACGCCTACTCCTATGTCCCGCCACGCAGCGAAGTCATGGCCGCTGCCGCCCGCAAGTTCTACGACGCCCACAACGGTACGGCCACCCTGCTCGGCGACATTGTCGCCAAGGAATCCGCATCCGGTGAGCGCATGATCGCCCAAGGCGAGCACTTCAGCGCCTACGTGCCCTTCGCGGCGCACATGCCGCTGGAAATCCACATGACCCCGCACCGCCACGTCCCGGACTTTGCCGCCCTCAACGACGCCGAGCGCGACGAACTTGCCGTCATGTACCTGGACGTCCTGCGCCGCCTGGACAACCTGTACGAAACCCCCACCCCATACATTGCGGCCTGGCACCAGGCACCGCTGGATTCCGTGCTGCGTCCGGCCGGCCGTTTCCATTTGGAGCTCACCTCACCAAGACGGGCCGCCGACAAGCTCAAATTCTTGGCAGGCTCAGAAGCCGCCATGGGCGCCTTCATCAATGACACCACTCCGGAACAGGTGGCTGCCCTGCTGCGACGCACCTCCGGATCCCTCACCCCGAAAGCAGATTTGGTATGAGCCAGTCCATTAATGCAGCCGAAGTGGCTGCAGCCTTCACCGACG
Source organism: Arthrobacter alpinus (assembly GCF_001445575.1). Taxonomy (NCBI): domain Bacteria; kingdom Bacillati; phylum Actinomycetota; class Actinomycetes; order Micrococcales; family Micrococcaceae; genus Arthrobacter; species Arthrobacter alpinus. The sequence continues at coordinate 3,819,374 of NZ_CP013200.1, forward strand.
CCTTTGGCGCAACTCCCGACGGCGTTTGGGCCGCACCGGGACGCGTGAACCTTATTGGCGAGCACACTGACTACAACGAGGGCTTTGTCCTGCCGTTCGCGATTGACCGCGCCGCCGCCGTCGCCATCAAACTCCGCGATGACAATGTTGCCCGACTGAGCTCTAGCTTCGGCGAGGCGCCCACCGTTACCGTCAACTTGGACACCCTCTCCCACGAGACCATGTCGGGCTGGACGGCTTACCCGCTGGGCGTTGTCTGGGTCATGCGCCAGATGGGCATCGCCATTGGCGGCTTTGACCTCTTCCTGCACTCCACGGTTCCTTCCGGTGCGGGCCTGTCCTCCTCAGCCGCCATCGAGTGCGCCGTGGCCACAGCCTTCAACGAGCTCGAACAAGCCGGGCTCAGCCTCAATGAACTGGTTCTTGTGGGCCATCGTGCCGAGAATGAAGTGGTGGGCGCCCCAACAGGCATCCTGGACCAGTCCGCCTCGCTGCTCTCCACCGACGGCCACGCAGTGTTCCTTGATTGCCGCACGCAGGAATCGAAGTTGGTGCCGTTGGACTTGGCCGCCGCCGGGCTGCTGATCCTGGTGGTCGACACCAAGGTCAGCCACGCCCACGCAACCGGCGGCTACTCCGCCCGCCGCGCCTCCTGCGAGCTGGGCGCCGAGGTGCTCGGTGTTGCCGCGCTGCGTGATGTAGCCGCCGCCGACCTTCCCGAGACTGCCGGCCTGCTCGATGATGAGACGTTCCGCCGCGTGCGCCACATTGTCACCGAGAACCAGCGCGTTTTGGACACCATCGCAGTACTGGCCGACGCCGGACCGGCCGCCATTGGCGAGCTGCTCACCGCAAGCCACGCCTCAATGCGCGACGACTTTGAGATCTCCTGCCCCGAGCTGGATCTCGCCGTAGACACCGCACTGGCCCACGGCGCCTTGGGTGCGCGAATGACCGGCGGCGGCTTTGGCGGCTCTGCCATCGCCCTCATCCCGGTGGCCGAGGAAGCCACGGTGCGTGCCGCCGTCGTCCGTGTGTTTGCCGAGGCTGGTTTTACTGCTCCGGACATCTTCGCCGTCTCCCCCGCTCCGGGAGCCCGCAAGATCTCTTGACCTTAAAAATAACTGACCCGCAGTTGTGGTTGTTATCGGCTCTATTTCGCCGGTTATACAACCACAACTGCGGGTCAGATTTTTTTGCTGTGGGCCCACGCGCCCGAGGGACCCGCTGCGAGCTTGCGAGCAGTGGGAGGGCGTTATGGGCCCACGCGCCCGAGGGACCCGCTGCGAGCTTGCGAGCAGTGGGAGGGCGTTATGGGCCCACGCGCCCGAGGGACCCGCTGCGAGCTTGCGAGCAGTGGGAGGGCGTTATGGGCCCACGCGCCCGAGGGACCCGCTGCGAGCTTGCGAGCATTGGGAGGGCATTATGGGCCCACGCGCCCGAGGGACCCGCTGCGAGCTTGCGAGCATTGGGAGGGCGTGGGGATTAGCGGCCCGTCATCTTTTCATGCAGAGCGTGTGCCTTGCCGACCTGCTCCAGGATCTCTTCGGAGTCCTTGTGCTTGTCGCGGAACTTGACCTCCATGGTTTGGATGGCATTTTCCTCCACCATGAGCAGCTGGTAAACGCGCTCACGCTCGGCCTGATCTGCCGTGTAGTCCAGTTCCAGGTAGCTTGCAGCGTGGCGGCGGGCGTTGTTAAGAACCGTCTGCGCCTTGCCGGACTTGCTCACCAGCGAAGCCACAATAGTTACCGTCAGCACACCGATGATGACCGTCAGGGAGAGCCCGGTGGAAATCTCGAAGACGGGAACGTGCTCGCCGCCGTTGATGAACGGCAGGTTGTTCTCGTGTAGCGCGTGCAGGACGAGCTTGACACCAATGAACGCCAAGATCGCGGCCAAGCCGTACGCCAGGTAGATCAGGCGATCCAGCAGGCCATCGAGCAGGAAGTACAGCTGGCGCAGACCCATAAGGGAGAAGGCTGTGGCCGTGAAGACGATGTAAACGTTCTGGGTCAGGCCGAAGATGGCCGGGATCGAGTCCAGAGCGAAGAGCAAGTCGGTGCCGCCAATGGCGACCATGACCAACAGCATCGGCGTAAGAACTTTCTTGCCGTCGATCTTGGTGACGAGCTTGTCGCCGTCGTAGTGCTCGGAGGTGTTGAACAGACGCTTGGCGAGCTTGATGATGAAGTTGTCCGCGTCGTCGTCGCCACTGTCTTCTTCCTTGAGCAAGTTACCTGCAGTGATGAGCAAGATGATGCCGAAGATGTAGAACATCCAGGACCAGGTGTTGATCAGTGCGGCACCGGCAAAGATGAATCCGGTGCGGGCGATCAGCGCGAAGACAATACCGAAGAGCAGAACCTTCTGCTGGTCCTCGCGGGGAACCTTGAAGCTGGCCATGATGACCAGGAAGACAAAGAGGTTATCAACGCTTAGCGCCTTCTCAGTGATGTAACCGGCGAAGTACTCTCCACCCATGGTGGCGCCGCCAAAGATCCAGACAACAATGCCGAAAACTATAGCCAGACCCACGTAAATGGAAGACCAGATAGCTGCTTCGCGCAAGGTGGGGATGTGAGCTTTGCGGATGTGGAAGAAGTAGTCAAAGGCCAACAGGCCCAAAATAACAACAATGGTAATGGCCCAAATAATAGGGTCGACGTTCATGAGCTGCTTTCGCTAGTTTTGTTCAACGGATCTAAAGGAGCTTTGATTGCAGCAACGCCCGGTCCCTGAGGGCCGGGCGTTGCTGCAATCAAATGAAGTTGGCGGCGGGGTTAATCGTTGCCCCGAAGGATGGCCAGCAGGCGCAGGATTTCTACGTAGAGCCACACCAGCGTCACTGTCAGACCAAAAGCGGCCGTCCAGGAGTACTTGGTGGGCAGGCCGCGCTGAACACCCTGTTCAATCGAGGTGAAGTCCACGATCAGGGAGAATGCAGCCAGGCCGATGGCCAGCAGACCCAACACGACGCCGAACGGGATGTTCGTCCCCGGGATATCCATACTGCGCACGCCCCACGGGCTATTGGTCACATTGAAAATCATGAGGAAGAAGTTGATCACTGAGAACAGCGCGTAGCCCGCCAGCGCGATGATGAAGAAACGGGTCATCTTCGGCGTGGCCCGCACCTTGGCGTTGCGGAACAGCACCAACGTCACGAGGAACACGCTCAAGGTGCCCAGCACGGCCTGGACAACAATGCCCGGGTACATGCCCTCGAGCATGCCGGAGAGTCCACCCAGGAACATGCCTTCAAAGAGCGCGTAGGCCAGAATCAGAACCGGGGACGGCTCCTTTTTGAAGGAGTTCACCAGACCCAGCACCAGGCCGACGATCATGCCAGGCCACATCAGCGCCGGAACCATCCAGCCAATAGCGGCACCTACCAGCACCAGCGTGAGCGTAAAAACAGTCTTCATGATGACGTCGTCGTACGTCATGCGGCCGGTCTGTGCCGGTCCTGCGGCAGGCTTGTTGTAGAGATCCTGCAACTGCTGGGCCGAGAACTGTGCCTGCGCGGACATGGTGTCCGCACCGCCGTTGACGGGGCCGCGATATCCGGCCGGCGTCTCTTTGAAGTTCTTGTTATTGGCAAATACCGGGTTTCCACCAAGTGCCATCGTGACGTTGCCTCCAAATTAGGGGGTAATTATTCCTTTTACTCTATCAAGTCAAGCGTTTCAATCGGCGATTATGTTCCTAATACCGCATATTGTCAGTACGCTGCCAGCAAACGTTCACCAAATGTTCACGTTGAGCCCAGATACCGCGGCTCCGCCGGCGGCCGCCCAGGTGTCAGGACCAGCCCCCACCCGAAATGAAAATCGACCCGGGACTTAAGGTCGCTTTGGTGAATCAAAGCGACCTTAAGTCCCGGGTCGATTTCACAGGAACGGCTTTACACGTGCCCCAACTCGGACTCGAACCGAGACTGAACAGATTTTAAGTCTGGTGCCTCTGCCATTGGGCTACTGGGGCTGATCCATCAGGACCGTCACTGGCTCCTGTCAACAATACTGGATACGAGGCCTGCCAAAGAAACCGCGGTTCAGCGCGATGTGAACGGAGCTGCGTACTTGAAGACCCCATGGCTGCCCGGTTGATGGCTGGCCAGGGCCAAGGCCATGAAATGCGAGCCCCATGAGGGATCCGGCGGAACGATCCCCAGCGAATCCGCCGGCACAAACCCGAACCGCGGGAAGTAATCGGTGCTGCCAAGGAGGACCAGCGTAGACTCCCCCATGGCGTTCGCCTCGGCAATACTGGCCTCCATCAGCGCCAAACCAACACCTTGGCGCTGATACTCCGGCTGCACGGCAAGGGGGCCCAATCCCAAAGACTCCTGCCCGCCAATCCATGCACGGGTGGTGATGACATAGCCTAAGATCTCGCCCCGCACCGATTCAGCAACTAGGGATAAACCCGGCAGGTACTCCCTGGACGCAAAAAGACCGCGCACCAGCTTTGCTTCTCCTGGATCCGCAAAGGCAGCCTGAACGACGGCAAGGAGCTCGGGGCGGTCATCAGCCCTCTCGCGTCGAATAATCATGGCCCCAGCATAGCGTCCCGTACTGAAATAACTGCGCCTGAGGAAAATGCTGCAGTTTGACGTTTTCGCTACCGTTCAAACCATGGCGGAAACGTCAAAGTCCCGCGAAAACCTTAAAGCGCGACGCCGGCCACCCCCAGAAGGTGGGGAGGACCGGCGTCGGGCATTACCTATTGGGAGGTGCTACTTTGCAGCAGCATCTTCCTTGACCTCGGCAGCGGGAGCGGCAACGGGAACAGCTTCAGCTACCGGAGCGGCAACGGGAGCGGCAGCAGGCTTGGGCTTCGGCGTTGCGGCCGCGACGAAGGTGGCGCGGGGCTGAGTCAGGTTTTCCAACTGAGCGAGGTCACGGCCACCAAGCATGGTCACGAACCAGTCCATGAGGACGCGGAACTTGCGCTCCACCGTCGGCATGGCCAGACCGTGGTAGCCACGGTGAGCCAACCAGGCCGGGGCGCCCTTGAGCTGGATGCCCATGATCTTGGCGACACCCTTCCACTGGCCGAAGCCTGCAACAGCGCCGAGGTTCTTGTGCTTGTAACCCTTCAGCGGCTTGTTGAAGCGGCTGGCCCACAGGTTCTTGGCCAGGCGCTTGGCCTGACGCAGAGCGTGCTGGGCGTTCGGGACACAGGTACCGTCGGGCAGGCCACCGGTAACATCCGGAACAGCTGCAACGTCGCCGGCAGCCCAAGCGTTCTCGATAACGCCGAATTCGCCGGTGACCTGCAGGTTGACGTTCACGGAGACACGGCCGCGGGGTTCGATCGGGAAATCGGTGGAGCGAACCATCGGGTTGGCCATAACGCCAGCGGTCCAGATCAGCGTGTCAGCGTCGAACTGCTGGGCAGTGGTCTTGTCCGGCAGGTTGATGAGCTTGATGTTGTTGTCTTCGGCGTTGTCCAGCGAGGTGTTCAGAAGAACCTCGATGCCGCGGCTACGCAGGTGATCGACGACCCAGAGTGCCTGAGCTTCGGTAACCTCGGGCATGATGCGTCCCATGGCCTCAACCAGGACGAAACGCAGTTCCGACTGCTCAACACGGTGGTTGAGCTTGACGGCGGCGCGAGCCATGTCCTCGAGCTCGGCGATGGTCTCGATACCGGCGAAACCGCCACCAACAACAACAAACGTCAGGTGACGCTTGCGCAGTTCCGGGTCGGTCTCGGTGGAGGCCTGCTCGATGAGGGAGAGAACCTGGTTACGCAAGGCAACAGCTTCTTCAATGGTCTTCAGACCGATGCCGGTTTCCGCCAGACCCTTGATCGGGAAGGTGCGGGTGATGGCGCCGGCAGCCACGACAACGTCATGGTAGGGCAGCTCAAAGTTCTCGCCACCGTCGGCCGGGGCCACAATTGCCGTACGGTTCTCGTGGTCGATGCTCGTGACGGAGCCCTGAATGACCTCGGTCTGCTTCAGGTGCTTGCGGTAGGAGACAACCGCGTGGCGTGCTTCGATGTTACCGCCGGCTACCTCGGGCAGGAACGGCTGGTACGTCATGTAGGGCAGGGGATCGATCAAGGTGACGATGCCACCTGTTTTTGCGATCTTCTTCTGCAGGTTGAAGGCCGTGTACAGGCCGACGTAACCGCCGCCAACTACAAGGACGCGCGGACGTGCTGAAAAGGTGGGTGTGATTGCCATAGCACCCATACTACATTTCTTTGTGAAAACATTCACTAGCTTGTTACTGTGAGCCGTAACGCATTAAATTTGTGCTAGAAGAACGACGGCGGCACTAGTGCTTGTGCTTGTTCCCTTGCCTCGCGCTCGGCGACGGATCCGCGGATCCCGGCGTGGGTTCGGTATTGGGTTCGGCCTTGGCACCCGGCTTCGCTGCCGACTCCCCCACCGATCCACTTTCTACAGCTGCCACTGGCACGCTCTGCGTTGATCCGGGCCTGTTTTTCTTCGCCGCATCAGGCTCCGCAGCGCCAGTTCCGGTACCTGTTTCCGTGCCGGTTCCAGCGCCAGTTCCTGTTCCCGGTCCCACGGCGCCAACCGCATCAGCCGCACGCACTCGGCGACGTGTCACCAATAAGTGAACACTGCCCAGCGCAATAATGAGGGCCAAAAGCCCGCCAGAGCCTAACACTAGGGCCTGTGGCAGCGCGCCATCTAGCTGCGCCGTCTTGAGCGCAACTGGCGGACTCACATCGGTGAGCGTCGGTTTCGGTTGGGGAATGATGGTCGCAAGAGCTCCATTTTTGGTGGGCGGGACAACTGCACCACGGCGGTGCACCCTGATCCACTCAGAGATGCTGCCCATCGGGTTTACGGTGACCTCGGGAACATCCTTGGTCAGAGCGGCCTGGGCATCAAGAACTCCGTACCCGTAAATGGCATTGGGAACGCCTTCACCTTTGGGCTTGGCAGTTGAAATGATCCGGTTGATGACCTGAGCGGCGCTCATCTGCGGGTACTTGGAGCGAATCAAGGCTGCAACGCCGGAGACGATCGGTGCTGCACCGCTGCTCCCGCTCCAGCTGGCATAGCCACCATTGGGCAGTCCGCCGGCCAAGTCTTCGGCCGGTGCACTGACGCCAATGCTGATGCCTTGAGAAGAGGAATCAACGCTCGCGGTGCCGTCCTTGCCCAGACCTCCAACGGCCAGGATGCCGGGAATGGTTGCAGGGGCCCCCACTTGTTCACTTCCGGTTTTCCGGTTGCCCGCCGCAGCAACAATGACCACATCATTAGCTTCGGCATAGGCAAAAGCGTCATCCCAGCTCTGCGGCCAGGCCGTGGACGTACTGCCCAGAGACATGTTGATGACCTTGGCACCCTGATCCACGGCCCACGTAACTGCGGCTGGAATCTGATCGTCAATGCTCTTACCGGAGGGGTTTTCGCTACCCAACCAGACGGAAATACTGAGGAGTTCAGCCTTAGGGGCAACTCCAATGACGCCGTCCGGCCCCGCACCCACAGTGGGTTTGGGCTTGGCTGTGCTTTTAGGCGTCGCCTTACTGGTAGCTGTGGGGGTCGGAGTGCTGGCGGCATGGCCCCGGCCCGCCAGCATGGTGGCGACCAAAGTTCCGTGCTCGGGTTCGGCGCCAATGCCCTTGGTGCCGTCATCATTGCCGGAGCCAGACATGTCTATCCCGCCCACCACAGCACCTTTGAGATCCTTGTGATCTGCATCAATGCCGCTGTCAATGATGGCGATTTTCACGCCCTCACCCTGCGAAACGTCCCAGGCCTTCACAATCCCGGACTGTTCCAGCCAGTACTCTCGGTTGCGAATATCGTCAGCCGATGCCGGAGCGGCACCCACCACAGCCAGCGAACCGGCCACGACAAGCGTCATCAACGCGGCTGCCGTGCGTTGCAACCGTGGGGCTAACTGCATGAAAGCTCGTTTCCGTAAGATGTAGTGCTAGTTTCGGGCTGCGCCCAGGGCAATTCCGTCAAGAATATCGTGTTCGCTGGTGGTTACCGATTCCACGCGTCCGTCACTGAGCTGCGCCACCTTGCGCAGCACGGTCCGCCAGATCAGTGCACCGGCGCCAATGACGTCCACACGGCCCGGATGCATGAAGCCAAGTTCGCCGCGTTCGGCCCGCGTCATGGAGAGTAATGAGGAAGCCGCGGCATCAACTTTTTCCAGAGGTACGACGGCGGCATGAATCGCCTCGCTCTGATAGCTCGACAAGCCGAGGGCGTGGGCCGTGATGGTGGTGATGGAGCCGGCCACGCCCACCACTTCGGCAACGTCACCAAGAGGCACTGTCGCGAGGACTTCATCCAGCTTTTCCGCTACCGCAGCCTCGGCCAGGGCAATCTGGGCCGCGGTGGGCGGATCTGACTGCAGGTACCTTTCGGTGAAACGCACACACCCCATATTGGTACTCAACGCGTTCAAGACTCCGCCACCATCCCCCACCACGAACTCGGTGCTGCCGCCACCTAAGTCAACAACCAAAACCCGCTTCTGACCCAAGTCCGGCAGGACGCTCACGGCGCCTGAAAAGGAGAGCGTAGCTTCTTGGGCGCCACTGACCACTTCTGGTTCCAGTCCCAGCCGGTCCTTGATACCTGCAACAAAATCATCCCTGTTGCTGGCATCCCGGGTGGCACTGGTCGCCACGAACCGCACCCGCTGAACATCGTTGGCGGCAATAATGGCGGCATAGGCATCGACGGCGGCAAAGGTACGTTCCAGCGCTTCGGGAGCCAGCGTGCCGGTGACATCCACGTCCTGGCCCAGCCGGACCACACGCATTTCACGATGCACATCAATCAAGGACTGCCCACCGTGAGGCTGCTCGCTCACATCTGCAATGAGCAGGCGGATGGAGTTGGTTCCGCAGTCAATGGCTGCAACGCGCATTCTGTAGGCCTTTCGAGGCAGGTGGTGGCGGCAAGTACCGATACTGGTTCTGGCGCTAGCTCGGGTTCTGGTTCAGATTCTTAACGTGGCGGCTCAGGTCCTTGTTGGGAACAGGCGCTTCATCGTCCCAGGCCCCGGCACAGTAGCAGGTCTCTGCCGTCCACCACTGGGCCACTCCGGCCAGGGCTTCATCGCCCAGCGGATTCACACCAGGGCCTTCGGCCAAGGCGTGACCGATGAGCACGTGGAGGCACTTCACGCGGGTGGGCATGCCTCCGGCGGAGATACCGGAGATTTCCGGGACGGGGCCTGTTCCGGCCCGTTCGCCGATGGCCTCACGGGCTGCAATGTAGCTTTCATGCGCCTTCTGGTAGGCGGCAGCCAGCACCGTGTCAGTCTCCAGCCGCTCACTCATCTCATTCATGAGACCTGCCGCTTCCAGCCGCGACGCTGCCGCGGTCAGGATGGGATGAGTTAGGTAAAAGGTGGTGGGGAACGGAATCCCATTGCTCAGACGCGGTGCCGTGGCGGCCACCAACGGGTTGCCACAGATGCAACGGGCAGGTATTTCCACCACGTCACGCACGGGGCGGTGGAGCTGCCGGCTGAGGGTGTCAAGATCGTGCTGCGAAGGGATGCGCCCGTTCGAGGCGGAACTGGTGGTTTCGGGCACGGGCGGGCCTTTCGTAGAACTGTTGTCAAGCTTCTTTGGAGCTTTGTCATGCCTTGGTCTGCTGCGGCCAAGGTCCAAGCTGCTATTTTAGCGTGCCCTGCGGCGGCCAAATATCAGTTCCTCAGTCGAGACCCGGATGGCGGATTAAGGAGCAGTTGACGGGCCCGGTGCTGGTGGTGCAGGTGTGGTGGCAGGCTTGGCGGGCACCACCGGCGCGGGCACCTGAACCTCTGCTGACTTTTTCACAGCATCCCAGAGTCCATCAACCCAGGGTTCCGTGGTAATTTCGGTAGCCTTCTTGGCTGTTGTGGCTTGCACCGCGGCGGCCTTGGCGGCATCCACGGAATCTTCAACAGCCTCAGTGCCGTTGGCGCCATAGACCCAATAGCCGGTTTCGCCGGGCATGAGCATGCTCACTCGGTCGCGGGCCTGCTGCTTGATGTAGGCAGGATCGTCCCAGCGTTTAATTTCTGCCGCATAAGCTTCCTGCTGGGCTTGCCGGGCGGCAATATCGTCTTGTAGTTGGGCAATTTCGGTCCGCTGGGTCAGGAAAGTGTGCACGTTCGGTGCCAACAGGACGGTGGCAACACCCATGGTTAGCAGCATCACCAAGAGCCGGCCTGAGAAGGACCGGGCAGGGACAGGACTGTTGCCATTGGCGTGAATCACGCCGTCTTGGCGACTGCGGCTTTGGGCGTCGCTGGCCAGCTTGCGCTCGCCCTTCGCGGCGCCCTTCTCAGCGCCCTTCTCAGCACCCTTCTCAGTGCCGGCCCGAGCTGCTGATCCGGATGCCGGCATGTTTTTTGGGCTTGTTGGGGCGGCTTCAACGGGCGCTGCTTCTTGGGCACCGCTGAGGCCGGAAGTGAACTGTGCTTTAGGCACTGAGGGCCGTCGTGTGGCCATGCTTCTCCTAAGTACTTCGGCCGGCAGGTCCCCGGCTCCGTCAACAAACGCTCCATCACCTATGGCAGCTTTTCACCCAACGCTCCATCACTTATGGGGCTGTTTTGGCGAACGCTCGCTCACTTCAGTGATTCTCAAACTCAACTTCAAGCTTAAACGGCAAAGCCGCGGAAGCTGGCCGGGTGTGAACTCCACCTTAGCCAGCCGCCGCGGCCATCGCTGCTATTTAGCCCTTGAAACGCGGGAACGCGCTGCGGCCTGCGTAGCGTGCGGCGTCGTCGAGCTCTTCTTCGATGCGCAGCAGCTGGTTGTACTTGGCAACGCGCTCGGAGCGGGCCGGAGCACCAGTCTTGATCTGACCGGCGTTGGTAGCAACGCAGATGTCAGCAATGGTGGTGTCTTCGGTCTCGCCTGAACGGTGCGAGGTGATGGTGGTGTAACCGGCACGCTGAGCCATGGATACGGCATCCAGGGTCTCAGTCAAGGAACCGATCTGGTTGACCTTCACGAGCAGCGAGTTGGCGGTAGCCGCTTCGATGCCGCGGGACAGGCGCTCAGGGTTGGTGACGAAGAGGTCATCTCCAACAATCTGAACCTTGTCACCGATGGTGTCGGTCAAGGTCTTCCAACCTTCCCAGTCATCTTCATCCAGGGGATCCTCGATGGAAACGAGCGGGTAGTCGGCAACGAGCTCGGCGTAGTAAGCGCTCATCTCGGCGGCAGAGAGGGACTTGCCCTCGAACTGGTACGCGCCATCCTTGAAGAACTCGGAGGAAGCAACGTCCAGAGCCAGACCAATGTCGGTGCCGGGCTTGTAGCCGGCGCGCGTGATGGCTTCCAGGATCAAGTCAAGAGCTGCACGGTTGGACGGCAGGTTCGGCGCGAAGCCACCCTCATCGCCCAGGCCCGTGGAGAGGCCCTTTTCCTGCAGAACAGCCTTGAGGTTGTGGTAAACCTCAACGCCCCAGCGCAGGCCTTCGGAGAACGTGGAAGCACCGAGAGGCACAACCATGAATTCTTGGATGTCAACGTCGGAGTCAGCGTGTGAACCACCGTTGAGGATGTTCATCAGCGGCACCGGCAGAACGTGTGCGTTGGGGCCACCGAGGTAGCGGTACAACGGCAGGCCAGCGGACTCAGCAGCAGCGCTAGCCACAGCCAAGGAAACACCCAGGATGGCGTTGGCGCCAAGCTTGGCCTTGTTCGGGGTGCCGTCCAGTTCCAGCATGACGGAGTCGATCAGACGCTGATCGGTTGCGTCCAGGCCCTCAATCTCGGGGCAATAACTTCCAGAACAGCCTCGACTGCCTGCAGGACACCCTTGCCCTGGTAACGGTTCTTGTCGCCGTCACGGAGTTCCACTGCCTCGAAGGCACCGGTGGATGCACCAGAGGGAACGCCTGCGCGGCCCATGGCACCATCGGTCAGCAGAACTTCGACCTCAACGGTCGGGTTTCCGCGGGAATCCAAAATTTCGCGTGCATGAATGGCTTCAATAAGTGCCACGTATTGCTCCTAATAGTCAGCTTTGTAGAGTAATTGTCGACCACGCTGTCGTCTCAATGGTAACCGAACAGGTGATCGGGCACTCATTGCTACGCTGCCAGCGGTTAAGTGGCGCCTAGAAAATTCCTAGTGTTGTTCTTGAAAGCGCCGCACAGCCAGACGCAGCGCCCGTTCGGCATCGAGCCCGTGTGCCTCTGCCTCAAGTACGACGTCGAACAGCACCTTCCCGAGTTTTTCTTCCGTTGCGCTGTTCTCCAGCAGGTGCCCTTCGGCTTTCTGCACGTCGAGGCCTGCCCGGCGGGCCCGCTCTACCGACTTTTGGGCCATGCTCAGGGCTGGGAGGGACCGCGGAACTCCGGCAAAGGGGCCCGTTGCTGAGCCAGAGGCACTGCCGGCTGCCCTGCCTGAGGCTCCCCCAGAATCGGGAACAGGGCCAGAATCCGGAACAGAAGCAGGGCCAGAACCATCCGCAGCCGAATCTCCGGCCGCCCGTTCCTGCGCCTTGACGCGTTCCCAGGTCTCCTCGATTTCGGCCAGCGTGGCGGGGAAACTCTCCTGCAAGGTGCCATCTGACTGGAAGACGTGCGGGCTTCGTCGGATCATTTTCTCGCTCAGGCCGCGAGCCACATCGGCCAGATCGAACTCACCGGCTTCCTGAGCCAGCCGGGCGTGCATCACCACTTGCAGCAGGATGTCGCCCAGCTCGCCGGAAATCTCGGCCGAGCTTCCGGTTTCCAGCGCTTCAATAAACTCATGCGATTCCTCCACCAGGTAACTGATGAGGGATTCGTGGGTGAGTGCCGCCGTCCACGGGCAATGGTCCCGGAGGGCGCCCACCACATCAACAAGGCGGGCCAACTCCACGGATGTGGAGCGGGCCCGCCCGTTAATTTCCGGCACAGATTTAGCGCTCAAGTCCGTCTTCGTCCACAGCAGAATCGTCCAGATCGGAGGCGTCGAAGGTTTCAAAGTCCTCGGAGTCCTCGAATCCGTCGATTTCTTCCATGGCGTCCTCGAAGCTCTCAACGATGAAGTCGGCCAGCTGTTCGCGGGATTCGATGGGGAGGAACGATGCATGAACGGCGTTCAGCGTCAGCTCCAACACAGTGTCCAAACCGTAGCCGAACGTCTCCACCAAGAGCCCGAATTCGCCCGTCAACGTCACACCGCTCATCAACCGGTTATCCGTATTGACAGTGACGTTGAAGCCCAGCTGGTGCAGCAGATCGATGGGGTGCTCGGCAATGGTGGTGCCAAACGCCGCAATGGCACCAGTCTGCAGGTTCGAGGACGGGCACAGCTCGAGCGGGATCTGGCGGTCACGCACCCACTGCGCCAGATCGCCCAAGGTGAGCGTTCCGACGTCGTTCCCGTCAACTTCCTCCACATCCAGGTGGATGTCCTCGGCGATGCGCACGCCGTGGCCCAATCGCAGCGCGCGGCCATGGACCAGTGCGTCCTGAATACTCTCCAAACCGGCGCCTTCACCGGCGTGGACAGTGGCGGGGAAGTTGTTCTCAGCCAGGTAAGTGAATGCCTCGGTGAAGCGCGAGGGCAGGAAGCCATCCTCCGCGCCGGCAATGTCAAAACCCACCACGCCGTTGTCGCGGTGACGCACGGCCAGCTGAGCAATTTCGGAGCCGCGATCGGCGTGACGCATGGCCGTGATGATCTGGCCGACCTCAATGTAGCCGCCCGCCTCATCCACCGAATCCATGCCCTCTTCCAGACCTTCCTGGACAGCTTCAACAGCCTCATCCAGTGAGAGTCCGGCGCTCAGGTGCTGCTCGGGGGCCCACCGCACCTCACCGTAAACCACGCCGTCTTCGGCGAGATCTTCAACGAATTCCTTGGCAACCCGCACCAGCGCATCGTGCGTCTGCATGACGGCGATGGTGTGCTCAAAGGTCTCAAGGTAGCGCTCAAGCGAGCCAGAGCTGGCCGATTCCAGGAACCAACTGGCTAGTTCCGTGGGATCGGTGGCCGGCAGCGCGTGCCCAGCCTGCGCTGCCAACTCAATGATGGTTTCGGGGCGCAGACCACCGTCAAGGTGATCATGCAGGGACACTTTGGGCAATGATTTAAGGTCCACAACCGGAATGGAAATGCCTGCGTGTTCTGAAGTTGAGTTAGTCACAATCCCCACTCTATGGATGAGCCGGGCCCGACGCTAGTTGGGCGCGGCTCAGAGCTGGTGAAATCCGGCACCCACGGCGGCGTTTGGGGACACAGCACCAACCGTGGCGCCGCTCTTCCCGCTACTCTTCCCGCTGCCCTTTCCACCACAATGATGGACGACGGCGGCACCCACCACCGTGTGTCCGTCACCTTCTCCGGCGTCGGGCGCTTCAGGGCTGCTTAGCTCCACAGCACCCGGCTCCAGGGCACCCGGCTCCGGCGTACCGTTAGGGTCAGCCTGCGTAGGTGCTACAGCTGGCGGACTTGGCTCACCTGGCATAGTTCCTTCAGCTGGCGCAGTTGGCTCACCTGGCGTTGTGCCAGCGGAACCGCTCTTGTGGCCTCGGCGATCCAAATGCCGGTGCACGCGTTTCAGAGCGTGGTCCACGAAGATGCCGATCGCAATGGCAAATGCAATGGCAATTCCGACCCCCAGCAGCGGATTATCGTGCACCCAGCGTCCGGCAAACGTGCCCACAGCCACCGAATAACTGGCCCATGTCAGCACAGCAATACCGTCCAAGACCACAAAGCGCCGCCACGGAAACGACGTGGCGCCAGCCGTGAAATTGACAGCAATCCGGCCCACGGGGACGTACCGAGCAGTGAAGATCAGGACTGCTCCGCGCTTGTCTAATTCCATGCCAGCCCAAGCAAAAGCTTTGGCAACGCGGGGGCGGCGCATCCAGGCGAAGCGCTGAACACCAAGTTTCCGACCCATCCAGTAGGCAATGTTGTCACCAATGATGGCGCCCATGGACGCGCCAAGGATCAGCAGCCAAATGTTGGGATAGCCGTTCCTGGAGGCAATCGATGCCAGTGCCACGATGGCTGTTTCGCTGGGCAGGAAAAGGAAGAAACCGTCAATCAGACAGAACAGAGCCACCAGCGGAATGACCCACCACTGGGCAGCGGAGTGTTCAATCATGACGTTGATCTGATCAATGAGGTGCAGGAAGTCCACCGTGGATTTTTCCTCTTCTGTGGTGGTTGTCTTCCTAAAGTTTCCCACGCTTAAGCCGCCGTGGTATCCACCCATCGGAGGATATTCTCAGGGGTTCTGTACTCCTTTGGACTCAGGTCCGCCCGCAGCCAACAATTCCCAGGCACGACGGCAGGAGGCCTCCTTGCGCAATGGGCAAGGAAGCCTCCCGCTTCGTGTGTCAGTGCCGTAGTGCCTTAGTGCAGGAGCGTCGGGAAAAACAGCCCAAAAGGTGATAGAGCGTCAGCAAAAACACCCCAAAAGGTGATAGAGCGTTGCTTAGGCGATGCGGTCGATGATGAGCTGGTTTGCCGGACGAGATCCGTCGGGGGCAATGGTGACGGCGCCCTCGAGCGCTTCCTTGGCGCTCTGGAACTTCCCGGGGGTGTCGGTCAGCAGCGTCATGAGCGGCTCTCCAGCACGCACCACGGCACCAGGCTTGGCGTGCATGCGCACTCCGGCCCCGGCTTGCACGGCATCTTCCTTGCGCGCCCGCCCAGCACCGAGCCGCCACGCGGCAACGCCCACAGCCATGGCGTCCAAGCCCACCAATACACCGTCGGCAGGTGCCAGAATGACCTCGGATTCGCGTGCCGTGGGCAGCGCGGCGTCGGGGTCCCCGCCCTGAGCGCGAATCATGCGGCGCCAAACATCCATGGCTCGCCCGTCCTTGAGCGCAGCCGCCGGATCGGCACCGCGAATGCCGGCAGCGTCCAGCATCTCTTCCGCCAGCTTCACCGTCAGTTCCACTACATCTTCGGGGCCCCCGCCGGCCAGCACCTCCAGTGATTCTTCAACTTCAATGGCGTTACCGGCGGTCAAGCCCAACGGCGTGGACATATCCGTCAACAGCGCCACTGTTTTAACGCCGGCATCGGTGCCCAGTGCAACCATGGTTTGGGCCAGTTCGCGGGCCCGCTCCACAGTCTTCATGAACGCTCCGCTTCCCACCTTCACATCCAGGACAAGTGCCGCCGTGCCCTCAGCAATCTTCTTGCTCATGATGGAAGAGGCAATCAGCGGGATGCACTCAACTGTTCCGGTGACATCACGCAGTGCGTACAGTTTCTTATCTGCCGGAGCCAGGTTTCCGCCAGCAGCGCAGATCACCGCACCCACATCGGAGAGCTGGCGCATCATGGCCTCGGCGGTGACATCGGCGCGCCAGCCCGGGATGGATTCCAGCTTGTCCAAGGTGCCGCCGGTGTGCCCCAGACCCCGACCAGACAGTTGTGGCACAGCCGCGCCAAATACTGCTACGAGTGGGGAGAGCGGCAAGGTGATCTTGTCTCCCACGCCGCCGGTTGAATGCTTGTCAGTGGTTGGCATCACGGCTCCGGTAGCCGAGCGGAGCGCTGAAAAGTCCAACCGCTCCCCCGAGGCGATCATGGCTGCCGTCCACTGCGAGATTTCCTCGCGGTCCATGCCGTTGAGGAAAATGGCCATGTTCAGGGCGGCCATTTGCTCTTCGGCGATCTCGCCGTGGGTATACGCCGCAATGGTCCAGGCGATTTGTTCCGGGGTGAGTTTGCCGCCGTCGCGCTTGGTGGCAATGATGTCAACGGCGGCGAATGTTCCAAGCGAAGTCATAACTAGTCCTTCAAGTTCTCTGGGCCAAAGGCGTCGGGCAGGATGGCGTCCATGGTTTTGGCTCCCGAGGACGTCATGATGCGCGTAGTCGCCGTGCTGAATTCAAACAGTAGCTGCCGGCAGCGTCCGCAGGGCATGAGGATTTCACCTTTGCCATCCACGCAGTAGAACTCGGTGATGAGTCCACCGCCGTTCATGCGGGCAGCACCGACCATGGTGCATTCGGCGCACAGGGTCAGTCCAAAGCTGGCATTTTCCACGTTGCACCCCGAGACGATGCTGCCGTCCGCGAGCCGGGCCGCAGCCCCCACGGGATAGTTCGAATATGGGGCGTAGGCGTGAGCCAGGGCCGCGGTGGCGGCTAGGCGCAGAGGCTCCCAGCCGCCGTCGAGCATGTCAGTGCTCATGCGCTACTCCTTGATGTAGGGCTCGCCGTCCGCGGCAGGGGCGAGTGCCCGTCCCACGAATCCGGACACGGCCAAGATGGTCAATGCGTACGGCAACATGGCCAAGAACTGGCCGTCGATCGGGGTGCCTGCGAGCGAGAGAATGCTTTGCAGGTTTCCTGCCACACCGAAGAGGAGCGCCGCCAGGGCTGCGCCGATCGGATTCCAGCGGCCAAAGATCAGCGCGGCCAAGGCAATGAAGCCCAGCCCGCCGGTCATGTCCTTACTAAAGCTGCTCACGGCAACTAGCGTGAAGTACGCGCCGCCAATGCCGGCCACGGCTCCACCGGCCAGGACGTTCAACACGCGGGTGCGGTTGACGTTGATACCTACGGTGTCGGCGGCCTTGGGGTGCTCACCCACGGCCCGCACACGCAAACCCCAACGGGTTCGGAACAAACCGAACCAGAGGGCAACCACCAGAATCAGCATGAAGTAGCCAATGATTGACTGCCGGAACAGGGTGGGGCCAATGATGGGGATTTCCGAGAGCAGCGGAATAGAGATGTTGGGCAGGTGGGCCGGCTGGTTGTAAATGGTCAGGCCATCAACCTTGGTCTTCATGATCTTCTCGAACAGGAACCCGGTCAGACCCGAGACCAGCACGTTCAGAACCACACCCACGATGATCTGGTTCACCACATACTTGATGCTGAACAAGGCCAGCAGCACTGACACGAGCACACCGGCAACAGCCGCGGCAATGAGTCCGGCATAAGCGTTGCCTGTGATGGAGGCTACGAGTGCCGCCGTGAAAGCTCCAGCCAACAGCTGGCCCTCGATGGCAATGTTGACCACGCCGGCACGCTCGGAAAGCACGCCGGACATGGATCCGAACAAGATGGGGGTGGTGATCAGCATGGCGCCGGAGAACAAGCCCACCAGTGTGATGTTCTGCGTGGTGGTCCCGCCAATGATCCAGACCATCATGCCCACCACAAAGACCACGGCGAAGGTCATAACAACCCATTTGGCGATCTTCCCGGCGTCACGTGTCTGGCGCCACGCCAGGTAGGCCAGCGCCACGCAAATGATTGAAACCAGCACGCCGACTGCCTTCGCCGGAACAACCAGGTTGGGCACCTGCCAGGCATCTGTGTCTTGGGAAATACGGAACGTTGCCGTGCCACTGGGGCCTAAGACAACGAAAACGACGACGGCGAACAGGGCCAGTACGCCCAGGAGGATGGGCAGTTTCCAGCTTCGGACGGCTACCGCATCGGCAACCTTGGGCGTCTCACTCTTGGTGATGATGCTCATGCACTGACTCCTTCGCTGCGAGCTTCCTTGATCCGGAAAATGGACCGGATCAGTGGCGGTGCGGCAATGAAGAGCACAATCAATGACTGCACCACGGCCACGATGTCAATGGAGACGTTGGCGTTGATCGCCATGGATGTGCCGCCTGCCTTGAAGGCGCCGAAGAGAATCGCCGCAAAGAACGTCCCCCACGGTTTGGAACGTCCCAGCAAGGCAACGGTGATGGCGTCAAAGCCGATGCTGCCGGCAATGTCGGCATCGAGAATCTTCTCGGTACCGGCCAACTGTGTGACACCAGCCAATCCCGCCAACGCACCGGAAATCAGCATGACGGTGATGTAGCCGCGGGATACCAACATTCCGGCGGTTCGTGCAGCCCGGGGGTTGGCACCAATGGCACGGTATTCAAAGCCCAGGGTGGACCTGTTCAGTAACCAAGACACCAAGATTACGGCCAGCACGGCCACGATCAGGCCTGCATGGAGGCGGTAGTTGGGTCCAAGAAGCAGCGGGAACATGGCCGTTTCATGCATGCGCGGGCTGATGGGGTTGCTGCTACTGGGGTCCCGCAGTTGGTTCTTCAGCAGGTACAGCGCCAACGACACGGCGATGTAGTTGAGCATGATGGTCACGATCACCTCGTGAGCACCGGTCTTGGCCTTCAGGAAACCAGCGATTCCGCCCCACAGCGCACCACCAATGGCGCCGGCCAGTACGACGGCCAGCAGGTGGATGCCCGGCGGGAGTTCAATCATGAAACCTACGACGCCGGCAAAGATGGCACCGAGGATGATTTGGCCCTTGGCACCAATGTTGAACAGTCCAACCCGGAAAGCGAGCGTCACTGACAAACCGGAGAGGATCAACGGGGTGGCGAACGTCAGGGTTTCAAAAATACCCAGCCGCCCCTGCCAGGTACGTGCACCCGGGTCATAGGTGGCTCCACGCCACAGTGCTCCGTACGCTTCGGAAATCGAGGCCCAAATGGCCTTGAGCGTTGCCATGGGGTCGCCAAAAAAGTAACCGAGGGCCGTGGTGACGCGGGTGTCTGTCACGGCGATCAGAATGCCACCAATAACAAGGGCCACAACGACTGCCAGAACCGAGATCATGGCGCCGCCGCTCATGATCTCGCGGACTACTTGGCTGGCGCTGCTTTCCTGCTCCGGCTTACCTGGCTTAGCTGCATTGCCGGGAGCGGATGTTGCTGTCACCGTTCCGGGTGCACTTGTTGCTCCTGGGGTGCCTGTGGCGCCTGGGATGTTGGGGGCACCGGGAGTGCCCGGAGCGCCGGGTGTTCCCGGAGTTTCTTCTGCCGGGACATTTTTATCTGTTCCGCTCATGGCTGCGCTCCTTCCTCGGTAGAGCCGGGTTCACTTTGGGGTTTCATTTGTTCCTGTGCTTCTGCCATGGGCAGCCCGGCCATCATGAGGCCAAGCAGTGCGCGGCTGGATTTTCCTGGCACGATCCCCATGAGCCGGCCGGCAAACAACACCGCAATCCGGTCAGCCAGCTCAAGGACTTCGTCCAGTTCGGTGGAGACGATGACGACCGGTGTGCCAGCGTCACGTTCTGCCACGATGCGTTTATGGAGGAATTCGATGGAGCCTACATCCACGCCACGGGTGGGTTGGGAGGCAATGAACAGCTTCAACGGCCGGGACAGTTCCCTGGCCAGAACTACCTTTTGCTGGTTACCGCCGGAAAGGGTATCCGCAGCATCCTGTGATGACTGGGCGCGGACGTCAAACTCCGCCACCTTATTAACAGCATTTTTAGCAATGGCGGCACGGTTCAATGTGGCCGCCCGCGAGTACGGAGCGCTCTTATACAGATCAAGGATGAGGTTCTCGGCGATGGAAAGCTCGCCCACCAGGCCGTCGTCCTGCCTGTCCTCGGGAACAAAACCAACCCCGGAGTCCAAGACCTGACGGACGCTCTTGCCCACCAGTTCCTTCCCGTCCAAGGTAATGGAACCCAGCACATGCTTGTGCAGACCCAGCACCGCTTCGGTGAGTTCGGTCTGGCCGTTGCCCTGTACCCCGGCAATGGCGAGGATCTCACCCTGGGACACGCTCAAGGTGACGTCATCGAGAAGTCTCTGCCCGGCGTCGTTCATGACAGTCAGATTGTTGATCTTGAACGTTTCCGCACCGGGTGTGGCGTCGGCCTTGTTCAAGGTCAGGTTGACGGCGCGGCCCACCATGAGCTCGGCCAGCTCCGTGGTGGAGGCGTCAGGGCTTGCCGAACCCACCACTTTGCCGCGGCGAATGACGGTGATGGTGTCGGAAATCGCCTTCACCTCGCGCAGTTTATGGGAGATGAACACGATGGAGGTACCGCCGGCTTTGAGCTGTCCCATGATGTCCATGAGCTCGTCGGTTTCCTGCGGTGTGAGGACGGCGGTGGGCTCGTCAAGAATCAGAATCTTGGAGTTACGCACCAGCGCCTTGATGATTTCCACCCGCTGCTGGATACCAACGGGCAGGTCCTCAACGAGCGCATCCGGGTCCACGTCAAAACCGAACTGTGTTGAAATCTCGCGGATCTTTCGCCGAGTTTCAGACAAATTCAGGACGCCGCCAAACGATGTTGACTCGGCCCCCAAAGCGACGTTTTCGGCCACGGTAAATACCGGGACCAGCATGAAGTGCTGGTGCACCATACCAATGCCAGCGGCCATGGCATCTGCCGGGCCGGAGAAGGTCACGGGAACGTCATCAACTAAGATCTGTCCCGAGCTGGGTGAATACAGCCCGTACAGCACGTTCATGAGCGTGGATTTTCCCGCCCCATTTTCGCCCAGCAAACTGTGAATCTGTCCTGATTCCACCACCAGGTCGATGTGGTCGTTCGCCACCAGGGAACCAAAGCTCTTGGTAATGCCCCGTAATTCTAATTTCAACGTTTTAGCCCATCTGCGAGGGTATTGATCACGGCTCGTACAACGGACATTGGGGGCCGCCACTGGCGACCCCCAATACCCACGTGCAGTTACTACTTCGGGCTGGCCGCGGATTCGACCTTGATGGACCCGTCGATGATGCTCTTCTTAATCTCTTCAAGCTGTGTCTTGGTGTCAGCCGAGACGGACTTGTCCTGGTCATGGAACGGAGCCAAGGCTACGCCACCATTTTCCAGGGTTCCAATGTACGGAGTGGCGTCAAACTTTCCGTCCAGGTCTTCCTTGACCACTGTTTCCACAGCCTCACCCATGGTCTTGATCACCGAGGTGAGCAGAACATCCTTGTAGGTGGGGGCGGTCAGGAAGCCATCGGAGTCAACCCAGACGAGCTTGACATCCTTGCCGGTCTTGTTGGCGGCCAGGATGGCATCTCCTGCACCCTTGCCCAGCGGCCCGGCAACCGGCATGATGACGTCGGCGCCTTCTGCAATCAGGTTGTTGGTGGTCTTGGTACCTTCCTGGATGATCTCAAAGGTATTAGCGAAGGAACCCTGCTGGCTCTTGACGTTCCAGCCAAGAACCTTCACGTCCTTGCCCTGCTTGGTGTTGTAGTAGTCAACGCCCTGAGCGAAGCCATCCATGAAGATGGTGACGGTGGGGATGTTGATGCCGCCGAATGTGCCCACCTTGCCGGTCTTGGACACCGATGCCGCAACATAGCCGGCCATGAAGGCAGCCTGAGCCGTGTCATAGACAATGGGCTTGACGTTGTCGGCCTTGATGCTGTTGTCATCAATGATGGCGTAGTGCAGCTCGGGGTTGGCCTTGGCGGCCGTTCCTGTGGCCTCAGCCAGCAAGAAGCCGACAGTCACCGTAAGGTTGCAACCGGCACTTGCCATGGTGGCCAGGTTCGGAGCAAAGTCTGCGGTGGTGGTGGACTGTGCTTCCTTCATCTTGATGCCAAGATCCTTGACGGCGCTCTGCATGCCCTCGTAGGAGGACTGGTTGAATGACTGATCGTCGAATCCGCCGGAGTCCGAAACGATGCAGCCAAGGAAGTTGGCTGCCGCCGGGTTTTGCGAGCTAGATTCGCCTGCGGCGGGCGGTGCCTGGCCGCAGCCTGTGAGCAGGAGCGCGGTAGCGCTCAGGGTAATGGTGCCCACAAGGGCTCCGCGCTTAAAGGTCTTAGCGGTGCTAAGAAGCATATTTTTCAAGGTTCCTCCATCGATTGGTGGCCTCACTGGAGCATTGACTAGGCAACGCAGGCGTCATCCAACCCCACCTGTTTTCCGGAACAACGCTGGTCCAGCCGATGAAATGAATGCGATTACCTTGCCACACCCCAGTGTTGCGGCGCTAACAATACCCTAGTGTCATAGCTCACCAGCGGCCACCCCAGGACGGCCTAGCCAGGTTCATCGTTGGTCAACCGTTACAAACCGTGACACACCAGTATGGTGTTCGTTCCTCGGGGCTGCTATGGGCCCGCGCGGTGGGGCTATCCGCTACCCTGTCCGTCCCCCTGTCAGCCACCCTGTCCGCAAGCGGACTGGCGCTACTCTCCGGCGGGGTCGCGAAGCGTCCGTAGAGCTGCGGCACATAGCACGCGAATGCCCACGGAGAGGGCACGTTCATCAACGATGTAGTCACCGCGGTGGAGATCGTATTCTTCTCCTCCGGGGACGTGTGTACCCAACCGCATGAGGGATCCAGGGATACCCTGCAGGAACCAGGCAAAATCCTCCCCGCCCATGGACTGCGGAGCCAGCACCACCGAATCGTCCCCCAGTTCGGCGCGGGCTGCCGCCTCGATCACCGCGGTCTCGTGTTCGGAGTTGACCACGGGAGGAACTCCGCGGGTGTGCTCGAGGAAGACGTCAACGCCAAACGGCGCGGCAACTTGCTGCACCACGGCGTCGAGCAGTTCACCGGCCGCATGCCACGCCTCACGATCCAAGCAGCGCATGGTGCCGCTCATGACACCGTGCCCTGGGATGGCGTTGGGTGCTGCTCCGGCACTGATCTGGCCCCAGACCACTGAAACACCGCTGCGGACATCGACACGGCGGGAGAGGACGGCGGGAACGTTGATGGCGATCTGCGCCAAGGCAAAAACCAAGTCTTCGGTCAGATGGGGGCGCGAGGTGTGCCCACCCCGTCCTGTGAGCTCAATTTTGATGGTGTCTGAAGCGCTGGTGATGGGTCCGATGCGGGTACCAATCTTGCCAACGTCAATGCGTGGGTCACAGTGCAGGGCCATAATGCGCGGCACACCGTCCAGTGCCCCTTGATCGATGCACGCCAGTGCGCCCCCTGGCAGCGTTTCCTCAGCGGGCTGGAAAATGATCCGCACGCGGCCGCCCAAGGGCTTGCTCTCATGCATTTTCGCCAAGACCAAGGCAATGCCGAGCATGGTAGCGGTGTGGAAATCATGGCCGCAGCCATGCGTCACACCATGATTGCGGGAGGCAAAAGGCAGCCCGGTTTCTTCAATGATGGGGAGTGCGTCAATGTCACCGCGCAATGCCGTTGCAATGGGGCCTTCGCCAACATCCACAATCACCCCGGTGCTTTGCAGGCGGCGGGGAGATAGGCCGGCTGCCACGAGGCGTTCGTAGATCTTTTCAGAGGTACGGAACTCCTGGAACGACAACTCGGGATGGGCGTGGAGGTCCCGACGGAATTCCACCACGTCAGCCAGCAAAGGCTCCAGCCAGGGGCCTACCAACTCAGTTGCTTCTGTTTCCAGCGAGTAATTGCGCACGGCTCAAACTCTAGTCGTGTCAGCGACCAGCGCTGACATTAGCGGCGTCGCATTACACAAGCCGCCAACTCCATGACAGCCATTTGCCCCGACGTCGCCCAGCGACTAAGCGACTCAGCGATCAGCCAACTCAGTACCGCGCCGCTGGGCGGCTGAGCGAATCAGCGCAGTGCCGTGCCGCTGGTCGGCTGAGCGAATCAGCGCAGTGCCGCTGGGCGACTGACTCACTAACCAACTCAGCGCAGTGCCGCTGGGCCGGTACGGACACCGTCAGAGAACGTCGGTGTCGCCGCGTGCCTTGAGACCGTCAACAGCCATCTTGACCATCTGGGAGTGCGCGCGGGTGGTGATCAGCAGCGCGTCAGGAGTATCTACCACTACAACGTCCTGGATGCCGATCAGGGCGATGACGCGTTTGGTATCGGTGACGACAATCCCGGTGCTGTCCTCGGTGAAGACACGGCCGCCCTCGCCAATGACCTTGACGTTTTTGTCTTCCTTGGCGCTGCTCAGGCGGGCGATCGCGGCGAAGTCGCCCACGTCGTCCCAGCTGAACGTCGCAGGAATGACAGCCACATCTCCGGCGTCGGCTGCGGGCTCGGCCACGGCGTAGTCAATAGCAATCTTGGGCAGCGTGGGCCAGATGCGGTTTTTCACGGCGATCCGGTCCGGGGTGTCCCAGGCTGCGGCAATTTCCATGAGGCCTTCATATAAGACCGGCTCATTGGCCTTGAGGTGACGCAACATCAATTCAACCGGGGCTACAAACATTCCGGCGTTCCAGTTGTATTCACCGCTGGCAAGGTACTGCTCGGCGATTTCCTCGCTGGGCTTCTCGACGAATTTAACTACCGTATGGGCACTGGGCGCGCCGGCAACATCCAGCGGTTCACCCGTGCGGATGTAACCGAACCCGGTGGAAGGGTGGGTCGGCTTAATGCCGATAGTCACAATCTTTCCTGTGGCAGCCGTATAAACGGCCTCACGCACGGCGTCCTGGAATTCTTCCACCGGGCTAATGACCTGATCGGCGGCGAAGGAGCCCATGATGGTCGCGGGGTCACGCATGAAGAGGATGGCAGCAGCCAAGCCAATGGCTGCACCGGAATCCTTGGGCTCCGTTTCCAGGACCAGATTCCTATCCGCAATTTCAGGCAGCTGGCGGCAGACGGCTTCGCGGTGAGCTTCCCCTGTCACCAAGAGAACTTTTTCGCCACTGAGCGGCTCCAAGCGATCGTAGGTGGCCCGGATCAAGGTACTGCCGCTGCCGGTCAGATCATGGAGGAACTTAGGGGCGGCCGCGCGGGATAGCGGCCACAGCCGCGTGCCAACACCACCGGCGGGAATTACTGCGTAAAACCTGTCCATGGGGTCTGGAGCGGGCTGCTGGGACTCAACCAAATTTTGCGTATTCATCAAGACCACCATAGGCGATGACCATGTACGGAAGGGCTTGCAGCGTCCACGGACACACTGTGATGTAGAAAGATCCACCCAGGGGTGCACGCCGGGCTGGTAGCCGGGCACACCGTCGTCGTACTTGAACGGCCAGGCCAAAGGGCACAGGAAATGGTGAGCAGCGCGGCATCGACACAGCACTAAAGGCCCCAAATTCCGCCATTTTGTGGCCCAGCTGTGATGTGATGCATAGAGCAAGGAGTGCCTAAGTTGAATATGCTGTTAGCTAAGCCTAAATTAGGCACAAGTTATGAGTGCTCACGCCGTGTGCGTTTCTCCGCGTGGAACCACGCCAGCGCAACGGTGACGCAGGAAGGTTTATTCAGTGCCGACAAAACCAGCTGGCACTCTGTATCGCGGCCGAGAAGGCATGTGGTCATGGGTGGGACACCGTATTACCGGTGTAGTGATTTTTATTTTCTTGCTGGTGCACGTTCTGGACACCTCGTTGGTTCGAGTGTCTCCAGAGGCGTACACAGCAGTCATTGGGGCGTATAAGAACCCCATCATGGGCCTTGGCGAAGCAGGCCTAGTCGCCGCAATTGTGTTCCACGCCTTCAACGGCCTGCGCATCATTGCCATCGACTTCTGGAAGAAGGGCCCCAAGTACCAGCGTCAGCTACTCTGGGGCGTTCTTGCACTGTGGGCTGTGACCATGATTCCATTCCTCATTCGTCACCTCACCATTGTCTTCTCTAATTTCTTCGGGGGGCACTAAATGAGCACCGACTCCATCGCAGCACCGCGCAGCAACAGCGCACAGTCGCCGAAGTACAAGCGCAACAAGGGCTCCAACTCAAGCTTTGAGATGGTCGCCTGGTTGTTCATGCGCCTGTCCGGTGTGATTCTGGTTGTCCTGATCTTCGGCCACCTCTTCGTGAACCTCATGGTTGGCGATGGCATCCACGCCGTTGACTTCGGCTTTGTTGCCGGCAAGTGGGCGTCACCTTTCTGGCAAGTATGGGATCTGGCCATGCTGTGGCTAGCTATCCTGCACGGCACCAACGGTGTCCGCACCATCATCAACGACTACGCAGAGCGTAACGGCACCCGCATGACCCTCAAGGTGGTCCTCTACGTTGCTTCCGCTGTCATCATCATTCTGGGCACCCTGGTCATCTTCACCTTTGACCCCTGCCCTCCCGGTGCAGTCATTGACCTTCCGTCCTTCTGCCCCGTTCCTTAAATAGGGAGCACCCCGGGCCATGACGGTTCGGGAACGGTACGAAGTGAACACCAGCTTTTAATGCAGTAAATGAGAGAAAGAGCATCCAGTATGCAGGTCCACAAATACGACGTCGTAATCGTCGGGGCCGGTGGCGCAGGAATGCGTGCCGCCATTGAATCCGGACAGCGTGCCCGTACCGCTGTTCTGACCAAGCTCTACCCCACCCGCTCCCACACCGGTGCAGCACAGGGCGGCATGTGCGCAGCACTTGCCAACGTGGAAGAAGACAACTGGGAATGGCATACCTTTGACACCGTCAAGGGTGGCGATTACCTGGTTGACCAGGACGCTGCGGAAGTTATGGCTAAGGAAGCCATCGACGCCGTTATTGATCTGGAAAAGATGGGTCTGCCCTTCAACCGCACACCCGAGGGCCGTATTGACCAGCGTCGATTCGGTGGCCACACCCGCGATCACGGTAAGGCCCCGGTTCGCCGTGCCTGCTACGCCGCGGACCGCACCGGCCACATGATTCTGCAGACCCTGTACCAAAACTGCGTCAAGCACAACGTTGAGTTCTACAACGAGTACTACGTTTTGGACCTGCTCACGGTTGAAGAAGAAGCCACCCGCGCGGACGGCACCATCTACTTGCAGAAAAAGATTGCCGGCGTCGTTTCTTACGATCTGGCTACCGGTGAACTGCACGTCTTCCAGGCCAAGAGCGTTATTTTGGCTACCGGCGGTGCAGGTAAGGTCTTCAAGACCACCTCCAACGCTCACACCCTGACCGGCGACGGCATGGGTATTGCCTTCCGCAAGGGCATCCCCCTGGAAGACATGGAGTTCTTCCAGTTCCATCCGACCGGTCTTGCCGGTTTGGGCATTCTGCTCTCCGAGGCCGCGCGTGGCGAAGGTGCCATCCTGCGTAACTCTGAAGGTGAGCGCTTCATGGAGCGTTACGCCCCCACCATCAAGGATCTGGCTCCTCGTGACATCGTGGCCCGTTCCATGGCTAACGAGGTTCGTGAAGGCCGCGGTTGTGGCCCGAACAAGGACTACGTTCTCCTTGACTTGACCCACCTGGAGCCGGCGCATATTGACGCCAAGCTCCCGGATATCACCGAGTTCGCCCGCACCTACCTGGGTGTGGAGCCGTACACGGAACCCGTCCCGGTATTCCCCACGGCGCACTACGCCATGGGCGGTGTTCCCACGAACATCACCACCGAGGTCCTCCAGGACAACGACACCATCATCCCCGGCCTATACGCCGCCGGTGAGGTTGCCTGCGTATCCGTCCACGGGTCAAACCGTTTGGGCACCAACTCGCTGTTGGACATCAACGTGTTCGGTAAGCGCGCCGGTGTGGCCGCTGCTGAGTACGCCAAGACCGCTGATTGGGTGGAGCTGCCGGAGAACCCGGAAGCCGACACGATTGCGTTGTTGGATCACGTCCGCACCTCCGACGGCGGCGAAAAGGTCGCGCTGATCCGCAAGGACCTGCAGGACACCATGGATGCCAACATGCAGGTGTTCCGTACGGCCGAGTCGATCGACAAGGTACTTGCCGACATCGCTACTTTCGAGGAGCGCTACTCACGCATCACCGTTCAGGACAAGGGCAAGCGTTTCAACCTTGACCTCCTTGAGGCAGTGGAGCTTGGCTTCCTGCTCGAACTGGCCAAGGTCATGACGGTTGCGGCCCTGCACCGTCAGGAATCCCGCGGCGGTCACTACCGCGAAGATTTCCCGGACCGCGATGATGAGAATTTCATGAAGCACTCCATGGCTTACCTGGATGCGAACGTCACGGTTGAGAGCTCGGAAGAGTCCATTGCCGGCATTCGTCTGGATACCAAGCCTGTTGTTGTTACGCGTTACCAGCCGATGGTGAGGAAGTACTAATGAGCGCCATAGAAACCGCCGAGACAGCTCCCGAACCGCTGTCAAAGATTGAACTTCCCGCACACCTCGGTGGCGGCGGAGAGATCCCCACGTTCGATGTCACCTTGCGTGTGCGTCGTTACGACCCCGAGGTCTCGGAAGAGTCCACGTGGGAAGACTTCACCATGACCATGTATGGCACCGACCGCGTGTTGGATGCTTTGCACAAGGTCAAGTGGGAGCAGGACGGCTCACTGACGTTCCGCCGCTCCTGCGCACACGGCGTCTGCGGATCCGATGCCATGCGCATCAACGGCCGTAACCGCCTCGCCTGCAAGACCCTGCTGAAGGACCTGGACACGTCCAAGCCCATCACCGTTGAGCCCATCAAGGGCCTGCCGGTGGAGAAGGATTTGATCGTGGACATGGAACCGTTCTTCCAGTCCTTCCGCGAGGTCATGCCGTTCCTGGTCAACCGCGACCACGAGCCCACCAAGGAGCGCCTGCAGTCCGCCGAGGACCGCGCACGCTTCGATGACACCACCAAGTGCATCCTGTGTGCCGCGTGCACCTCATCATGCCCCGTCTTCTGGACCGACGGCCAGTACTTCGGCCCGGCAGCCATTGTGAACGCACACCGCTTCATCTTTGACTCCCGTGACGACGCTGGCGACATGCGTCTGGAAATCCTCAACGACAAGGAAGGCGTGTGGCGTTGCCGCACCACCTTCAACTGCACCGAAGCATGCCCCCGCGGCATCCAGGTGACCCAGGCAATCGCCGAGGTCAAGCAAGCCATCTTGGCTCGCCAGATCTAAGCATTTCCTGCTTTGCCAAAAGCGCCGCTCCCTTGATGGGGGCGGCGCTTTTGCGTTGGGGGCCGGACCTCCGCTCCCACTTCCCGGCTCCCTGTTTCGCCGAGTCAGACGGACGCCCGTCGAATCAGACGCCGCGCTTCGTCAGACTCGGCGGCTCTCCGTCTGTTTCGACGAGAGCGGAGTTATCCACAGCTTCAAAAGTCACCCGTTCAATGGCGTGTTTTCGTATCATGCTGGGTATATGAGCCAGCCATCCAGCTTCTTCAAGAACGACGCCGAACCCTCCTCTCTCCGCTCCCGTGCGGACACTGCCCCCGACTCGGGCACCGGGCCGAGTCCACTCACGGAACGGTTCCTCGCAGCATTTCCTGCACGGAAAATTGCGTGGCGTACCAGCCAATTGCGTGAAGCAGGCTTTGGAGACCGGCACGTGAAATTTCTGGTCGCCACGGGAGTGCTGCTGCGAATGCGCCAAGGTGCCTATCTACGGGCCTCATACTGGTCTGGGCTTTCAGCAGCGGGACGCGAGAGGACAGTCATCTTCATGCATTCCTATGGGACGAACTCAACGTCGGCTGCCGGATACGTCTACAGTCACACCTCTGCGGCGAGGATTCACGGATTGCACCTGTGGCAGGCTGACACCTTGATTCACGTGACGCAGGCCAAGAAGCCATCAAGCGCAGGCTCCGATGCCCATACACGCATTCACACGGGCACCTTGCCTAGCAGCGATATCACCATGGTTGGCCAAACCCATGTAACAACTCTTGAACGTACCGTGGTGGACTGCTGCCTCACCATGCCATATAAGCGGGCCCTGATCCTCACCGATCATGCCCTCCGGTTGGGGGCTTCCCTGGACATATTGCAGGAGGCTGCTGATCAGCTGGGCAAACACCGGGGAGTAAGGAACCTCCGGCGAGTACTGGCCAACGCAGATGCACTCTCCGAATCCCCCGGCGAGACGCTGACTCGCGATCTTCTGCGTGAACTCAACGTTGAAGCCCCGACACTGCAGCACTGGATCCACACCAGAGCAGGAAACTACCGTGCCGACTTCGCCTGGGTACAAAAGCGTGTGGTCCTCGAATTCGATGGCAAGGGCAAGTACTTCGACTACAGACCTACAGACGAGGCCGTCTTCCTTGAACGTAAACGTGAGTCAGCACTACTCGAGGCAGGGTGGGTGGTGATCCGCATCCAGTGGAAGGACCTCTTCGACGAGGCATACTTCAAGGCAAAAGTTCTCGCGGCCCTCAACCGCTGAACCCGAGTCAGACGGAGCCCCGTCGAGTCAGACGTTGCGCAACGTCTGACTCGACGGGGCTCCGTCGGTCTCGGCGAAGGCGGCTGAGGCAGCGCGGCCAGTCAGCAGGGGCCTAGCGCCGTTTCCTGCGGGGGCGAAGATCCGCGGCCAGCACCGCTGCGATGGCAGCAGAGATCAAGTACACCTGGCTCAGCAGGAAGAACCAGACGAACAAGCCCAGGATCACAGCGAAGGGTGCCAGCAGGTCGTTGCTCGTGATGCCGTTGAGCAGCATGGCGCTGAAGAGCCGCAGCACGGTGGCACCGACGCCGGAAAATATGGCCGCGAGCACCAGGACCCGTCGCCGCATGCTCACCCGCGAGGCGATGCTGAACATGATCATGGCGACGGCGATGTCCAGGATCAGCATCAGCGCGATCGAGCCGATCTGTGCCGTGGCTCCCGTGAGGAAACTCCCCCACCCCAGCAGTTCGCCGAGGCTGCCCATGGCTGCGGTGCTCAGCAGGCCGAGCACGCTGGTGAGCACCAGTGCCACGGCCAGCACCAGGAGGGTGCCTCCGTCGCGCATCTTGGAAAGGACCGGGTTGGTCCGGTCGCGTGCGAGGCCCAGCAGGGAGCGGATGCCTTCGCGCAGGCCGTTGATCCAGCCCATGGCGGTGACGAGCAGGGCTGCCAGTGAGATGAACAGGGTCAGGCCGAAGTCGCCGGTGCCGAGCAGATCTTCGGGTTTGGCCAGGCCGCCGCTGCCGTCACCGGTGTCGAGCAGGCCGGGCGTACTTTCGGCGACGAGATCGATCACGGCGTCGCGCAACACCTGGTTTCCGGCGGCGAACATGCCAAAGATAGCGAAGCCGGCAACCAGCATGGCGCCGACGGAGAAGAACATGAGGTAGGCGTTGCCGGCGGCCAGCAGAGGGCCACGACGGCGTGTGTACAGATTCCACACTCGCAGCGGGAAGCGTTGTGCGGCCCATGCGTTGAGCCACGGAAACAGTGTAGTGAGCTGGCGCCACGGCCCCTCACTAGCACGCGCAGCGGCGAAATCGGAGTGCTTGGACTCGGTCCACTCCGCAAGGGCTGTGCGGTCCAGTGGGCTGGGTGGCGGCTTCTCGGGAGCTGCCAGTGGGCGCTTGGCTGATATGCCAGGGGCTACGAATCCCGGAAAATGGCCGACGTCGGGGACGGGCCTATGTTCTGGTTGCTCCCCCAAGATTCAGC
Source organism: Arthrobacter alpinus (assembly GCF_001445575.1). Classification (NCBI taxonomy): domain Bacteria; kingdom Bacillati; phylum Actinomycetota; class Actinomycetes; order Micrococcales; family Micrococcaceae; genus Arthrobacter; species Arthrobacter alpinus. The sequence goes on from NZ_CP013200.1 coordinate 3,851,288, forward strand.
TCCTCACGCAGCGCCCAGTTTCCCTCAATGTAATCGAAGAGACCAATGCTGGCCACCTCAAAGCTGGCCTCAAAGTGGGCCATTTCTTCCTTCGCCTGATCCATGATCTCATCGTCGAGGTAGTGAGCAATGGTCAGGTGCGGGTGGAAGTCAAACGCGAGCTGGTGCTCCAGCGGTCCTTGGACCAACTTGGCATGCAGCGCGGCACACTCCTGCGCACCGTGGTCTACATTGAGAAACACCACTGGCGAGACAGGCTGAAAAGTCCCCGTTCCCCGCAGCGACAGCTTAAACGGCGTGGACTCTGCGGCAACCTCGCGCACATGTTCTACGGCGGCATCCCAAGAATCCGTGGCCCTTCCAGAGACAAGGGTGATGTGGGGAGGCACGACGGCGGCACTTGGCCCCGCGAATTGCGCCCGCTTCTGCCCGAGCTCGGCTGCGAGGGACGCCGGCAGTGAGATGATGACGCCTAGACTGCCGGCGTGCGGGAGCGTTGGTGCCCCGCTCTGGACAAGACTCGGCACGGTTCTCAGACCACCCCGAGCGGCGGGAGGAACCCTACCTTGGCGTAAACATCGGCGAGGGTGACCGACGCAATTTCCCGGGCCTTGGCCGCGCCGTGAGCCAGCAGCGAATCCAGCTCTGCGGGGTCATCGAGCAGTTCCAAGGTGCGGGCGCGGATGGGCTCCAACCGTGCCACCACGGCCTCGGCAACATCCACCTTCAGGTGTCCATACATCTTGCCGTCATACTCGGTCACCAAGGTGTCAACGGACTTATCCGTCAGAGTGGAGAGAATTTCCAACAAGTTGGTGACGCCGGGCTTGCTTGCACGGTCATGAGCAATCACCGTGTCAGCGTCGGTGACTGCTGACTTGATGCGCTTGGCGGTGACCTTGGGGTCATCGAGAATGTTGATCAGACCGTTGGGGCCCGATGCAGACTTGGACATCTTCGACGTCGGATTTTGCAAGTCATAAATACGTGCACCCTCCTTCTGAATAAACGCCTCAGGGACTACGAAGGTCTCACCAAACCTGAAGTTGAAGCGCTTTGCCAGGTCACGAGCCAGCTCCACATGCTGGCGCTGATCATCGCCCACCGGAACACCCTGGGGGCGGTAGAGCAGAATATCAGCGGCCATCAGGACCGGGTAGGTGAACAGACCAACGCTCGCGGCATCGGCACCACCTTTGGCTGACTTGTCCTTGAACTGAGTCATGCGGGAGGCTTCACCGAATCCGGTGATGCAGTTCAGTACCCAGGCGAGCTGAGCGTGCTCTGGCACGTGGGACTGAACAAAAAGCGTGGACTTTTCAATGTCAATGCCGCCGGCAATGTACTGGGCGGCCGTCTTGCGGGTGCGTTCGCGCAGTTCCGCCGGATTCTGCTCCACCGTGATGGCGTGCATATCGGGGATGAAGAACAGCGTCTGGTAGTCGTCCTGGGTTTTTACCCAGTTGACCAGTGCGCCCAGGTAGTTGCCCAGGTGCAGGCTGTCTCCTGAGGGCTGCATGCCGGAGAGAACGCGGGGACGTGCTGTGGTTTCACTCATGATGGTTGAAAAGTCCTTTAGAACTTGTAGTCGACAACAAGCGGGGCGTGATCTGAGAAGCGTTCCTCGTACGACGCTGCCCTGTCCACTACACAACTCTGTGCTTTTGCGGCCAGTGCGGGCGTGGCTGCGTGGTAGTCAATCCGCCAACCGGTGTCGTTAGTGAAAGCCTGTCCACGGTTGGACCACCAGGTATAGGGCCCATCCACTTCGCCAGCGAGTTCGCGGGCCACGTCCTTGAAACCAATTTCTTCACCAAAGAAGCGGTCAAAGTAGGCGCGTTCTTCGGGCAAGAATCCGGCGCGCTTGACGTTGCCCTTCCAGTTCTTGATATCCAAGGTTTTGTGACCCACGTTGAGGTCACCCACCAGTAGAACGTGATCGCTGGCGGCAGCAAGCTGCGGCAAGCGCCCAATCATGGTGTCCAGGAAACGGAACTTATCGTCCTGCTTGGGGGTGCCAACCTCGCCGGAATGGACGTAGGCACTGACCACGGTAAGGGTTTGCGGTGTGCCGTCGGACCCGGCAATCACGTAGTCGGCTTCGACCCAGCGGCCGGTGGTGGCGAAGTAGTCATCACCAATGCCGATGCGGGTGGCAACAGGTTCCAGCACGTCCTTGCGGGTGGCGATCAACACGCCAGCACGGCCCTTGGCTTCGGCTTCGGCGTGCAGCACATGCCAGTCTTCGCCCAAGAATCCCTGCACGATCGCGTCCGGCGCACGGACCTCCTGAAGGCACAAAATGTGCACATCGCGGTCTGCGAGCCAGGGGCCCATACCGTTCTTGTACGCGGCTCTGATGCCGTTGACGTTGACGCTTGCGATCCTCAAATGACCGTTTTCAATACCGTTGCTCACTTGTTCCACCTTACCCGCAGGGACCCTCGGATTCCTGTTATGCCACCCCGACCAATGCCCCCAGTGCTACCCAAGTGCTATTAGTCGATGATGATGCCGCTGACGGGCTCGTCGCCGTCACCAGCAGCGGACGGCGCGGCAGACGCGCCACCGGCAGCCTCAGCCTGACGGGCAGCGTTCTTCTTGGCCATGGCGGCATCCATCTTCGCTTCCTGCTCTTCCCAATCCGGGTTGATCATGCCCCGGCCGTTGGCGGCAGTGATGTCAATGGTGTCCAGCGCACGGGCCACCATCTCGGGGTCCTTGCCCAGGTACTCGTTGATGACGCCCACCTGGACGTTGATGATTTTGAAGGAGTGGTCCAGCTTCAGATCGCGCGCCTTTTGGGCCGAGCGGGAGCCGGAGTCCTGGGACACCAGGTGAGTGCCGCCGTCGGACGGGGCATTGGCACTGTTCTGCTGCGCCATCTGGGCCTGCGCCAGCGCAACTTGCCGGGCGCCAAATGCCGCGGCCTTGTGCACGCCCATGTAGACGGCGGTGGAGAGCACCAGCCAGCCGAAGGCGATGACGGCGATGACCCAGCCCAGCACGGTCATGTTGTTAGCAGCCATCACCACGGCCACGAGGAATACGATCGCCAGCACAATGGTGCCAACGCCCGTGAATTTGCTGGGTTTGGACATTTTGCTGGATACAGGAGAAGTCATGACTCCATTCTCTCAAATCATCGCCCGCTCCGGCACCGTCTTCCACCAGCGGCGAACGTGGGCGCCCCGCGTGGGCCCTCCACCCCTTCTGAAGCACGACGCCGGCCCTCACCTGCCATTCCCGCCGCACCCATCGCCGTCGCCAGATGGCCGTCGCATACGCCCCCGCTTTTCGCGCAAGTCCCCACCATCACCTCGATGGCCGTCGCATACGCCCCCGCTTTTCGCGCATGTCCCCACCATCACCTCGATGGCCGTCGCGTACGTCCCCGCTTTTCGCGCATGTCCCCACCATCACCTCGATGGCCGTCGCATACGCCCCCGCTTTTCGCGCATGTCCCCACCATCACCTCGATGGCCGTCGCATACGCCCCCGCTTTTCGCGCATGTAGGGACGTATGCGGAACGCGGGGGCATGCGCGGTCATGGTGACCCTGCCCCGAAAAGTGTTCGTGCCTACATCACTTGAAGGGGTTCCAGGCGGCCGCCGGGGCCAGGGCGGTTAGTCCGGCGCGGAGCAGTAAGAAGCCCACGATACCCAGCACCCACAGCACCGTTTCACCGCTAAATTTGCTCATTTTTGAGCTGACCCGGTGTATGAGCGAATCGAGCCAGGTGCCGGCGGCCGCCCGCAGACCGAGCAGGATTAGTGCGGGCACCAGCATGAGAAGGCAATACACAACGAGCAGGCCAATCGCACCCGGTAGTGGCAGCGTTGAATTGGACAAGAAGCCGATGGCCACCAGATACGGCACCATGGTGGGCAACTCCAACAGGCCGGCAACCAGGGCCAAACCCACCATGCCGCCCGGGCTGCGGAGGGCTTTGGAGAGTCGAGTCTGCCACTTGAGCTCCGCGGCAGGGGCTGGCGCCGGACGCCCAGAGCCCGGCACTCCCGCGGCGAGGGGCGGGCTCGGGACGCCCGAACCGCTGCCGGCGGCCCCGACTGTCCCGGCTGTCCCGAAGAGAGCGCGCCTGATTCAGCTCCGGCAACAGGTTCGAATTTCGACTCTGACTCAACAGGGGAATCAGCTGCAGCCTCAGAGCGTGAGCCGGGGATGGATTCGGAGCCCGAGAAGGAGCTCACCACGGTCTAGCACCGGCACCACCTGTACCCTCAGCCCCGCCAGCCCGTCGAGTCAGACGGAGGGCCGTCGAGTCAGACGGAGCGCAACGTCTGACTCGACGGGCCTCCGTCTGACTCGGCGCCATGGGCCTGCGCTGCGGCTCCTTGTCCCTAGTGACGAACAGGCGCATCATGGTGGAACGGGCTAAGGAGCACCAGAATGTGGCTGCGCAGACCACTTGGGCAACCAGCGCTGCGAACCTGACCCCGGCTTTTCACCCAGAAGTTGCTCCAATCAGGGAAAGAGGCAGGAAAATGTCAACAACCCGCGAAGGAATCCACCCCCGGACACTGTGCAGTATTGCCCCGCCGGACTTATTAGGCCGTTTGGCCATCGAAGGCGATCCCCGTCAACGAGAAGCTGCCGTGCGTGCCCTTGCCACGTCCGCTGCCATCCGCTCCCAACGCGCCGTCATGGGTTATCTCAACCGCCAGCTGAACGTGAACATCGGCAAAATGGTGGGCTTCAGCGTCATCCCCGAACGCCGCCTGACCATCTACGACAACAAGACGAACGGCCGGACCTTCTTGCCTGGCGTGCGGGCCCGGGACTGGGGCGAGCCACCAGTGAAGGACGCTGCCGTCAATCAGGCCTACGACGGCAGCAGTGCCACTTATGAGTTCTTCCGCGACGTCTACCAGCGCAACTCTCTTGACGACGCTGGGTTGGAACTCATCTCATCGGTCCACTACGGCGTCGCCTTTGACAACGCCTTCTGGGACGGCACCCAAATGGTTTACGGTGACGGCAGCGGCCGGATCTTCCAGATTGGTGGCCTGACCCGGGCCGTGGATGTCATCGCCCACGAGCTAACTCATGGAATCACCGAGCTCACAGCTGCGCTCATCTATAGCAAACAGCCCGGGGCCTTGAATGAATCCTTCTCGGACGTCTTCGGCTCCCTCGTCAAACAGTTCACCCTGAATCAGACCGCAGCCGACGCCGACTGGCTCATTGGCGAAGGAATCCTGGTCCCGGAGCTGGGGACCGCGCTGCGCTCCATGATCAACCCCGGCACCGCCTACTCCGGCGATCAGCAACCCGGACACATGGACCAATACAAGGATCTGCCCGACAACAACGATCCCCGCAACGACAATGGCGGCGTGCACATTAACTCAGGCATCCCCAACCACGCCTTCGCATTGGCCGCCCGAGCCATGGGCGGTTACGCGTGGGAAAAGGCAGGCAAGATCTGGTACACGGCCCTCACCACCCGGCTGCGCGCCAACTCCCAATTAGACGAGGCCGCCCGAGCCACAGTCGATGTCGCCGGAACCTTGTTCAGTTCCACCGAGCAGGACATGGTCCACGACGCGTGGAAACAGGTGGGAGTGCTTTCATGAAGTTGATCATCTTTCGCGGTGGCGGTTTCGCGGGCATGGTGGCCCGCACCGAACTCGACGCCAAATCCCTGCCACGTGACGACGCAAAAACATTCGCCAGCGAGATCGCTCGCGCTAATTTGCGCGACGAACCCCCGCCCGTGCCGGAAAAATCATGGCCAGATGCTCAGCACTACGAACTCTGCTTGGAAGAGTCCGGCCCCACTCTCAACGTCCGCTATAGCGAGGAAAGCCTCCCAGAGGATGTTCGCCTGCTCATGGCGTGGGTAGACGGGCGCCCCGAACGTGTTGAGTCGATAGGACCCTAGCGCGGCGCCCACCTCCCTGCCGTCGAGTCAGACGGAGCGCCGTCGAAACTGACGCGGCGCACCGTCTCCCTCGGCGGGTCTCCGTCTGACTCGGAGAACTAGCCGGCGTGGGACCAACTCAAAAAGAAAAGGAGGACGACGCCGGAACCTGAGTTCCGCCGTCGTCCTCCCCACACCCTCGCGCAGCTCGCAATCCCCTGCCGCTCCCAACGCTCGCAAGCTCACGTTGGGACCCTCGCGTCAGTGGGCCCACACCGCGGGTCCCTCAGGCGCGTGGGCCCACTACCGCGGGGCTAAGTGCTAGGCGCGCTCGGCGGCCTCAACCACGTTGGCCAACAGCATGGCGCGAGTCATGGGCCCGACGCCGCCCGGGTTCGGGGAGATCCAGCTCGCCACAGATGCGGCTGCGGGCTCCACGTCACCGGTAACAACTGCCTTGCCATTGCCGTCGTCCACGCGGCTGACGCCAACGTCCAAGACAATAGCGCCGGGCTTCAAATCGGCAGCCTTGATCATGTGCGGCACACCAGCGGCAGCAACTACCACGTCGGCCAGACGCAATTCAGCGGCCAGATCAACAGTGCCGGTATGGGCCAGGACCACTGTGGCGTTGATGTCGCGGCGGGTCAGCAGCAGGCCCATGGGCCGGCCGATCGTGACGCCGCGGCCAACAACCACAACACGCTTGCCGTTCAGTGAAATCCCGTGGCGTTCCAACAACACGATGCAGCCCTTGGGCGTGCACGGCAGCGGGGAACTCATGGGACGGTTCACATTGGCCACCAGGCGACCCAAGTTCATGGGGTGCAGGCCGTCTGCGTCCTTGGCCGGGTCAATGGCTTCCAGCACCACGTCCTGGTCAATGTGCTTCGGGAGGGGCAGCTGGACAATGTAGCCGGTGCAGCTGGGATCCTCGTTGAGCTGGCGGACAGCAGCCAGGACGTCGTCCTGGGTTGCGGTGTCCGGCAGGTCGATGCGGATGGACTTGATGCCAACTTCGGCACAGTCCTTATGCTTTCCGCCCACGTACCACTGAGAGCCCGGATCCGAGCCAACCAAGATGGTACCCAGGCCCGGGACGACGCCGCGGGCTGCGAGGGCAGCCACGCGCACGGTCAACTCGGATTTGATGGCAGCGGCTGTAGCCTTGCCGTCAAGGATTTGAGCAGTCATACTTTTTACCATTCTTCCTGACCGGGGTAGAGCGGGAAGTCGGCAGCGAGGGCCTTGACGCGGGCACTCAGAGCGTCAACGTCGGCACCACCCTTGAGTGCTTCTGCAATGATCTCGCCAACTTCGGTGAATTCCTTGGCGCCAAAACCGCGCGTGGCCAGTGCCGGGGTACCGATGCGCAGGCCGGAGGTGACCATCGGGGGACGCGGGTCAAACGGAACGGCATTGCGGTTCACGGTGATGCCAACGCTGTGCAGGAGATCTTCGGCCTGCTGGCCGTCCATTTCCGAGTTGCGCAGGTCCACCAGAACCAGGTGCACATCGGTGCCACCGGTCAGCACTGACACGCCGGCCTCGGCAACGTCGGGTGCGTTCAAGCGGTCAGCAATGATCTTGGCGCCTTCGAGCACGCGTGCCTGACGCTCGGCGAATTCTTCGCCTGCAGCAATCTTGAACGCAACAGCCTTGGCGGCGATAACGTGCATGAGCGGGCCGCCCTGCTGTCCCGGGAACACGGAAGAGTTGATCTTCTTGGCCCATTCCTTCTTGGCCAGGATCACGCCTGAACGCGGGCCGGAAAGGGTCTTGTGAACAGTGGAGGTGACAATGTCGGAGTACGGCACCGGGTTCGGGTGCAGGCCTGCGGCAACCAAACCGGCAAAGTGAGCCATATCGGTCCAGAGCAGTGCGCCAACCTCATCGGCAATGGCACGGAACGCAGCGAAGTCGAGCTGGCGCGGGTACGCGGACCAACCGGCAATGATGACCTGAGGCTTCTCGGCGATGGCCTGCAACCGCAGCTTGTCCATGTCGATACGGAAGGTGTCGGGCTCAACTTCGTAGGCGGCAACCTCGTACAGCTTGCCGGAGAAGTTCAGCTTCATGCCGTGAGTCAGGTGTCCACCGTGAGCCAAAGACAGGCCCATGATCTTATCGCCAGGCTTGATCATTGCGGCCAGTGCTGCAGCGTTGGCCTGTGCGCCGGAGTGCGGCTGGACGTTGGCGTACTCGGCGCCGAACAGGGACTTGACGCGCTCGATGGCCAGGTTCTCGGCAACGTCAACAGCTTCGCAGCCGCCGTAGTAACGGCGGCCCGGGTAGCCCTCGGCGTACTTGTTGGTGAGCACTGAGCCCTGTGCTTGGAGCACGGCGCGGGGTGCGAAGTTTTCCGAGGCGATCATTTCCAGCGTGTCGCGCTGGCGGGCGAGCTCGTCCTTCAGGACGGCTGCAATTTCCGGATCAAGCTCGGAGAGGGGTGCGTTGGTTACGGACTGGGTGGGTGAGAAAGACACTACAGACTCCTGAGTGGACAGCACGAAAATACTCTTCTAGAAAAGATTATCGCCAAACACCTTGGTGGTTGGCGTTACGTGACTAAAGCGTCCCAGGCGTACGATCACTTTAGTCTTCGTTCGTGCTGCTCCCCGGTGGTGTCCCACCTCATCGCCAGTCGCAACCCTTTAATAGTAATACAGAGCCACGATTCGACGGTAAACTTCCACGGGTGACTGACTTGACTATTTCGGCCGTGCCCGACTCTTCCGCTGCCGCCTCGCACGGATCTCCCTCACACGGATACGTACTGACGCTCTCCTGTGCCGATCAGCCGGGCATCGTCCATTCCGTCTCCGGTTCGTTGTTGGAGGCAGGCTGCAACATCACCGATTCCCAGCAGTATGGGAACCCTGATACCGGCACATTTTTCATGCGGGTTGCCGTGGAAACTACGACGTCGTTTTCCAGACTTCGCGAGCACCTCGAGTCGGTTGCCGCGCAGTTTGAGCTCAAATGGACGCTGCACCGCGCCGGTGCCCCGATCCGCACCTTGATCATGGCCTCCAAGGCCGCACACTGCCTGAACGACCTGCTGTTCCTACAGCGTTCGGGCACCCTGCCGGTGGAGATCCCGGCCATTGTTTCCAACCACATGGATCTGAAGCCGCTGGCCGATTTTTACTCCATCCCCTTCCACTACATTCCTGTCACAGCAGATACCAAGGCCGACGCCGAGGCAGCTCTCCTTGCGCTGGTGGCTGAGCTCGACGTTGATCTGGTGGTCTTGGCCCGCTACATGCAGGTCCTCTCCGATGACCTCTGTAACCACTTGGCCGGACGCGCCATCAACATCCACCACTCGTTCCTGCCCTCTTTCAAGGGGGCCCGTCCCTACCACCAGGCACATGCCCGCGGTGTGAAAATCATCGGCGCCACAGCCCATTACGTCACGGCCGTGCTGGATGAAGGTCCCATCATCGAACAGGAAGTCATCCGCGTGGATCATGGCCATTCGGTGGAGAAGTTCGTTTCCATGGGCCGCGCCGTCGAGGCCCGCACCCTGGCCCAGGCTGTCCAGTGGCACGCCGAGCACCGAGTACTCCTGGACGGACACCGCACGGTCGTCTTCGCCTGAGGTTTCCCCTCGCGAGGTGCCAGGCTTGTAGTGCTAAGAATTTTCCGGCAACTATCCCCTGCCCAGCGTGTGCCCACCATTTGAGCCGCCGGCTCGCTAGGCTGTGGGCATGCAAACAAATGTCTTGGGAAAAACGTTCCGTTCGGTGTCCGGCGTCGGGCTTGGCACATGGCAGCTTGGCGCCGACTGGGGCAATGTCAGCGAATCCGATGCCTTGGCCGTGCTGGCCGCATCTGCGGAAGCCGGTGTTACGTTCTTCGACACGGCTGATGTGTATGGTGACGGACGCAGCGAGCAAGTGATCGGTAAATTCCTGCGGGATCACACCGCGGGAACCACCGTCACCGTCGCCACCAAAATGGGTCGGCGCATGGAGCAGGTGCCGGAAAATTACGTGCTTTCAAATTTCCGGGCCTGGACCGATCGTTCCCGCAAGAACCTTGGCGTGGACACCCTCGATCTGGTGCAGCTGCATTGCCCACCCACGGCCGTGGTCACGTCTGATGAGGTGTATGACGCCCTGGACACACTGGTTGCCGAGGGTGCCATCGCTAACTACGGGCTCAGCGTGGAAACGTGCGATCAGGCCTTGGCAGCGATCGCCCGCCCGAACGTGGCCACCATCCAAATCATCCTGAACGCGTTCCGGCTCAAGCCGTTGGATGCCGTGCTGCCCGCCGCGAAGGCCGCCGGCGTGGGCATCATCGCCCGCGTTCCGCTCGCCAGTGGCCTTCTTGCCGGCAAATACACGCCCGCAACTGCCTTTGCGGCCAACGATCACCGCAATTTCAACCGCGATGGCAGCGCCTTTGACGTGGGCGAGACGTTCTCCGGCGTGGACTACACCGTGGGACTTGAGGCCGCTGGGAAGTTCGCCGAGCTGGCCTCCACAGTGGAAGGAACCACGGCACAAGCCGCACTTGCGTGGGTTTCCCAGCTAGACGGTGTCTCAAGTGTGATCCCCGGTGCCCGTTCTACCGAACAGGCCCGGGCTAACGCGGCAGCCGGTTCACTGCCCGAGCTTGGTGCTGCGTTCAACGCTGGCGTGAGCGAGATCTACGATTCCCTGCTGCGTGCGGACATTCACCCTCGCTGGTAGCACGAGTCGTCGTCGTACGTCTGCGGCTGTAGCTGCAGACGGGCGGCGCGCAGCCGCAGTACGTACAGCTGCGGACCGCGCCCAGACCTACGCGGAAACAGAATCCGATTCGAGGTCCGCGGCAGATAGAGTCTCGTAGTCTGCCTGCGACAACGCTGCCACGCGTGAGTAGCGGCGGCCGTAGGCAAAGTAGACCATGAACCCGACAATCATCCAGGCCAAAAATACCAGCCACGTCATGCCTCCGAGGTTGACCATCAGGTAAACACACATGAGGGCACCCAAGATGGGCGTCACCGGGTAGAGGAAGACCTTGTAGCTACGTTTGGCTGCCGGACGGCTGCGGCGCAGGTAAATGACGGCCACGTTGACCAGGGCAAATGCGAACAGGGTGCCAATGCTGGTGGCGTCTGCCAAGGCGCCTAGCGGCACAACTCCGGCCGTCAGGGCCACGGCGATGCCAACAATGAGCGTGCCAGCCACGGGGGTGCCGCGCTTTTCAGAGATACGGCCAAAGATTTTGGGGACCAGCCCGTCACGGGACATGGACAAGAGGATACGGGTTTGACCGTACATGACGGTCAAGACAACGCTGGTGATAGCAAGGACTGCACCCAAGGAAAATACCAAGGCCATCCACGGCTGGTTGGTAATTTCCAGCAGGATCTTCACGAGGGATGCCTGCGTGCCCTCAAACCAGGTCCACTCGCGGGCTCCGATGGCGGCGACGGCCACGAGCACATAGATGGTGGTAACAATGATCATCGAGAGCATGATGGCCCGTGGCAGATCGCGCTGCGGATTCTTGGCTTCTTCACCCGCGGTGGATGCGGCGTCGAAGCCAATGTAGGAGAAGAACACACGGGACGCAGCTGCGGAGACACCCGCGGCACCCATGGGCATCAGCGGGCTGAAGTTTCCCGAGTTAAACGCAGTGAAAGCGACGGCGCAGAAGAACAGTAAGACCACAATCTTGACCATGACCATGGCGGTGTTGACCCAAGCGCTTTCCTTGGCTCCGCGGACTAGCAACACCATGGAGAACAGCACGATCACCATGGCGGGAAGGTTCAAAAGTCCTCCACTTCCTGGCGGCTGGGATATGAAGTCGGGTAGAACCCAGCCAAGACCGGCAACGGATTCGTTGACGTACTGACCCGCACCTACTGCCACAGCGGCCACCGAAACAGCGTATTCGAGGACCAAACACCAACCACAGATCCAGGCCATCCCCTCCCCCAGCGTGGCGTAGGTGTAGGAATAACTTGATCCTGATACCGGGACCATGCCAGCCATTTCGGCGTAGGACATGGCCGAGAGTAGGGCCGCGATTCCGGCGATCACAAACGCCAAGAAGATGGCGGGTCCGGCCAACGGCACGGAGTCACCCAAGATGACGAAGATGCCGGTTCCCAACGTTGCACCCACACTGATCATGGTCAGCTGAAGGACGCCGAAGCTGCGGACCAGTTTTCTGCCATCGGTGCCGTTTCCGGCTTCGTTGACCATCTGTCCAAAGGGTTTGCGGCGAAGCAGCTGACGGCCCAGCGTCACGGTAGGGCCGGATCCTGAAGAACCAGAGGGTCCGCTTCCGGGCGCGTTTGTGGCGTTCCCGGGGCTCATCCGATCAGTAGCTGACATCCTATGATTTCCATTCTGTGGGGACCGCAGGAAAGCAGACCGCGTGGGTATTTCCGGATTTTTGTGAACATCCAATCTTATCGTGCCGGCACCCATGATTTTGGGTAGCATCGAGGTGAAGCACGGTGCAATGGGTCACCCTTGCACCCATATTGCCCACTACCGTTTGGAAATGGATCCACCATGAATCAATTGATCACTCTTGATGGCAACACCCCCAATGTTCATGAGAGTGCGTTTGTGGCCCACACGGCTGTGCTGATTGGACAGGCCGCTTTGGGCGCAGACTCCAGCGCGTTTTACGGTGTTGTGATGCGCGGTGACACTAACTCCATCACTGTCGGGGAAGGATCCAATCTGCAGGACAATGTGGTGCTCCACGCAGATCCCGGATTCCCCACCAGCGTGGGCAATGGCGTCAGCGTGGGCCACGGCGCAGTCGTCCACGGCTGCACCGTTGAGGACGACTGCCTCATCGGCATGAGTGCCACCATCATGAACGGGGCCGTCATTGGCGCCGGATCGCTGGTAGCCGGTGGTGCCGTGGTGCTGGAAGGTGCCATCATTCCGCCCGGATCGCTCGTGGCCGGTGTGCCTGCCAAGGTTCGCCGGGCGCTGAGCGCCGAGGAACTCGAGCACGTTCGAGAGAATGCCGCCCACTACGTCGATCTTGCACGCAAGCACAAGGCGATTCAGGCGTAGCAGTTCCGGGCCGGTGGGATGCAATTAGTAGTTCATAGAGTAAATCGAGCAATTCATCTTGCGTTCATTTCTTGACGCCAATGTGATCTATGAGGCATTGTCATTTATATGCTCGATGACGAACAGCCCACCACCACGCCGGCCTACCGCAAAGCCCGCAATCCCGGCTCGCAATCAGCACTGCGCAGCCGCAATCAACAGCGGATCACACAGCAACTCCTCAAGGGTGGGGCGTCTACTCAGGCCGAGCTTGCCCGCAGCACTGGCCTGTCCACAGCGACGATCTCCAATATTGTCAAGAGCATGGCCGCAGCAGATCTGGTCACACTCACTCCTGTTACAAGCTCCGGTCGGCGGGCCATGTCGGTGCGCTACAACGGGGACAGTGCCATTGCCGCTGGCATCGACTTTGGTCGCACCCATGTTCGTGTCGTTCTCGCCAACACCGGATATCACCTCATAGCCGAAGAAGAGGCACCCTTACCGCGCGGTCACCAAGCGGTGGAAGGTATCCAGACCGCCTCTCGGCTGTTGGACAAACTCCTGAAAAAAGCGGGCATCTCTCGCTCGCAGCTCATCGGCGCCGGAGCCGGCATCCCTGGTCCTATTGACAGCCGCAGCGGCAAGGTCATCCGTGGTGCCATCTTGCCCGAATGGGTCGGTATCAATTTGCACCGCGAACTCGAACAGGCGCTAAAGATTCCTGTTTTCGTTGACAACGACGCAAATCTCGGCGCCCTGGCTCAGCTCACGTGGGGCGATCAAGGCAACGTTCAGAATCTAATGTTCATCAAAATTGGCACGGGCATCGGATCAGGCCTGATCCTTGGCGGCGCGCTCTTCCACGGCAGCTTTGGTGTCACGGGCGAAATCGGTCATGTGACCATCGATGAGCAAGGCGTGATTTGTCGCTGCGGTAATCGCGGTTGTCTCGAAACGGTCGCTTCCACGGCCACCATGGTGGAACTCCTCAGCAGGGGTCACGAGCACCCTATCTCCACGGCGGATATTCTTCGCCAAGCGACCTCGGGCGACCCTGCGACCCTGCGCGTTCTCGATGATGCCGGGATGGCAATTGGCCGCGCCCTGGCCAATGTTGCCAATCTTGTCAGCCCCGATGTCATTGTCATCGGAGGCCCACTGACGGAACTTGGTGAGCTATTTTTAGCCCCTATCCGCCGCGGCCTCCTTCGCCATGCCGTACCCATCATTGGGGCAAGTATCGGCCTGAGAATGTCTCAGCTAACGTCGCGATCCGAGGCTCTTGGAGCGGCCGCTTTGGTGTTCCAGAATGAGCCCAATTCCATCATTTCTTAAACCGTTACCATCTCGTAGCGTTAAAGACTTGACCGCAAGCGTGTGATCTAGTTTACTTTTCGAGTACCGGTTAGTATCGGCACTCCGCGCAATGAATGAATTTCGCGGGCAATGAAGCCCCGCCGCCAGTGCGAACTTGGTGGGGCAACGACAAAGAAGTCAGTTGTGGAAGGCGTAAGCATTATGGTGTCCGCGAACCCCGTCATACTCGAGATGCGATCCATCACCAAGGAATTTCCTGGTGTGAAAGCCCTTGCCGATGTGTCCATCACCGTTCATGCCAGTGAAATCCACTCCATCTGTGGCGAAAACGGAGCAGGCAAATCAACCCTCATGAAGGTACTCTCCGGCGTCTACCCCTTCGGTAGCTACGACGGCGAGATTGTCTTCCAGAACTCCGTCTGCGAGTTCAAAGACATCCGTGCCAGCGAAAACGCCGGAATTGTCATCATCCATCAGGAACTCGCTCTCATCCCGGAACTCTCCATCACCGAGAACATCTTCCTCGGCAATGAACCCACCAGATTTGGTGTCATCAACTGGGCCGAGGCCCGGCTGCGGACCATGGAACTGATGGCACGTGTGGGTTTGAGTGAGGATCCCGATACCCCGGTCAAGGAAATCGGTGTTGGCAAGCAGCAGCTCGTTGAAATTGCCAAGGCCTTGAACAAATCAGTCAAGCTCCTCATCCTCGATGAGCCCACTGCCGCCCTGAACGAGTCCGATTCCCAGCACCTGCTGGACTTGATCCGGGGGCTCAAAAGCAAGGGCATCAGCTGCATCATGATCTCGCACAAGCTCAACGAGATCGAGCAGGTCTCGGACTCCATCACCATCATCCGTGACGGCAAGTCCATCGAGACCCTCGATGTGAAGGCCGACGGCGTGGACGAGGACAGGATCATCCGCGGCATGGTGGGACGAACCTTGGAATCCCGATTCCCTGACCACACGCCCAAGATCGGCGAGGTGTTCTTTGAGGTCAAGAACTGGACCGTTGCCCACCCGCAGATTGCGGACCGGCTCGTGTGCAAGAATTCCAGCTTCAATGTCCGGCGCGGTGAAATCGTTGGTATTGCAGGCCTCATGGGTGCTGGCCGCACCGAGTTGGCCCGCTCCATCTTCGGTCGTTCCTACGGCAACTACATCTCCGGGCAGATCATCAAGGACGGCAAGGAAATCATCTTGCGCAATGTTCCGCAGGCTATCAAGCACGGACTTGGCTACGTCACCGAGGACCGCAAGACGCTGGGCCTGAATCTTCTGGACGACATCAAGACAACCACCGTCTCCGCCAATCTTGCCGCCGTCTCCAAACACACAGTGGTGGATCGCGACAAGGAATACTCCGTGGCCGAAGACTATCGCAAGCAATTGCGCACCAAGGCGCCAAGCGTTGACGAAGGTGTCGGGAAACTCTCCGGCGGAAACCAGCAAAAAGTCGTCTTGGCCAAATGGATGTTTACCGATCCGGATCTGCTCATCCTTGATGAGCCGACCCGAGGTATTGACGTCGGCGCCAAATATGAGATCTACGGGATTATCCAAGCACTCGCGAACCAGGGCAAGGGCGTCATCGTCATTTCCTCGGAACTGCCAGAGCTGCTCGGCATCTCCGACCGAATCTACACAATCTTCGAGGGCGCCGTCACCGGTGTCCTGAACAAAAACGAGGCAAGCCAGGAATCGTTGATGAAACGCATGACCGCTGCCGCTAAGTCTGCCTAGATCCCGGGAAGAAAAAGGACATCCTCCAATGAACGCCATCAAACAACTCTTCGGCGGCAATACCCGCCAGTTCGGCATGATTTTTGCCCTGATAGCCCTGGTCGTCTTCTTCCAGATCCGCTCTGGCGGGCTGCTGCTGACCCCTGACAACGTCATTAACTTGATGAACGGCTACTCGTACATCTTGATACTGGCCGTCGGCATGGTTCTAGTGATCATCGCCGGACATATTGACCTTTCGGTCGGTTCCGTCGCCGCCTTCGTGGGCATCGTCGTCGCGCTTTCAATGCGGGACTGGGGACTTCCCTGGTACCTAGGCATCGTGGCCGGCCTGATTCTGGGAGCCCTCATTGGCGCCTGGCAAGGTTTCTTCGTGGCGTATGTAGGCATTCCTGCCTTCATTGTTACGCTGGCCGGCATGCTCATTTTCCGCGGTGCCAACCAATTCTTCGGCAAGTCCCTGACCGTTCCGGTGCCCGAAGATTTCCAGTTCATCGGTGCCGGATACCTGCCCGAGATTGGCCCGAACACGGGCTATAACAACCTGACTCTGCTCATCGGCTTCTTGGCCGTTGCTGCGATCATTTGGGGCGAGCTGCGCGGCCGCAGCAAATCACTGTCATTGGGCGCCGGCGTCAAGCCGCTGTGGGTCACCATCGTAAAACTGGTCGTCCTCTGCGCCGTCATCCTCTATGTAACGTACCTGTTCGCCACCGGCCGCCCCGGCACCTCCTTCCCGATGCCGGGCATCATTCTCGGTGTTCTGGTCTTGGTCTACGGCTTCATCAGCTCACGGACAACCATTGGCCGCCACGTATACGCAGTGGGTGGCAACCGCCACGCAGCAGCACTCTCCGGCGTCAAGAGCAAGCGCACCGACTTCTTGGTCATCATGAACATGGCCATCCTTGCCGCACTGGCCGGCATGATCTTCGTGGCCCGCTCCAATGCTTCGGGCCCGTCCGACGGCGTTGGCTGGGAACTCGACGCCATCGCCGCCGTCTTCATCGGTGGAGCAGCAGTCACCGGCGGTGTGGGCACAGTGGTGGGCTCCATGATTGGTGGCCTGGTCATGGCTGTTCTCAGCAGCGGCCTGCAGTTGCTGGGCGTCGGGTCTGACTGGACGCAGATCATCAAGGGCCTGGTCCTGTTGGCCGCAGTCGTCTTCGATGTGTACAACAAGAGCCAAGGCAAGCCCTCCTTCATTGGCTTCATGATGAAGAAACTTGGCGGCAACAACAACCCGGATCTTGAAGTGGCCGAACCGCTCAAGGACACCATCAAGACCGAGGCCTAAAACTTCCTCTCCTGCTTACAAATTTTCAAACCAACAGAAAGCGAACCACCATGTTGAAATTCAACAAGACACTGAAGTCGATGGCCGTTATCTTGGCCGTATCATCGCTGGCCCTTACCGGTTGTGGCCGTGCAGAGACGCCTGCAGCTACAGGAAGTGGTAGTGCTGCCGCTGGCTTCGCCGCCGATTCTCTCATCGGTGTGGCTTTGCCTCAGAAGACCAGTGAAAACTGGGTCCTCGCTGAAAAACTGTTCAATGACGGCCTGGCTACTGCAGGCTTCAAGGCTGATGTTCAGTTCGCCAACGGTGGCGTTTCCGAGCAGCAGAACCAGATCAGTGCCATGGTCACCAAGGGCGCTAAGGTCATCATCGTCGGTGCCATCGACGGCGCCCAGCTGGGAACCCAGCTGAAGCAGGCCAAGGATGCTGGCGCAACCGTTATCGCTTATGACCGTCTCCTGCTTAACACCAAGGATGTGGACTACTACGTGGCCTACGACAACTTCAAGGTTGGCGAACTGCAGGGCCAGGCCCTGCTGGACGGCATGAAGGCCAAGAAGCCCACAGGACCGTACAACATTGAACTCTTCGCCGGATCCCCCGATGATGCCAACGCGAAGGTCTTCTTTGACGGTGCCATGAAGGTTCTCCAGCCCAAGATCGACGACGGCACTGTAGTTGTTGCCTCGGGCCAGAAGTCCTTCGAGCAGGCTGTTACCCAGGGCTGGAAGGCTGAAAATGCGCAGAAGCGCATGGACTCCCTCCTCGTTGGAAACTACAGCAGCGCCGAACTTGACGGTGTTCTCTCCCCGAACGACACCCTGGCACGCGCCATCTTGACCTCGGTCAAGGCTGCTGGCAAGGCCAACCCCACGGTGACCGGCCAGGATGCAGAAGTTGAGTCGGTCAAGTCCATCATGGCCGGAGTCCAGTACTCCACCATCAACAAGGACACCACAGCCCTGGTCCAGCACGCCATCCAGATGGCCAAGGACCTCCAGGCTGGCAAAACGCCTGAGATCAACGACCCCACCTCCTACAACAATGGTGTCAAGGTTGTTCCGGCATTCCTGCTGGTACCCCAGATCGTCACCAAGGCCAACGCTGCCGAGCAGTTCGCCAATGACAAGGTTCTTGGCCCGCTGACCAAGTAGTCCCCAGCTAAGGCGAGTCAATCGCGCTAAGGCCTCGTTCGGCGTCGTTCATTATTACGACGCCGGACGGGGCCTTTCGCATGCCACCGCCTCCCAGCCCACTCCCCACGGACGCTGCATCACCTTCCGGCGTGTTTCGGCCGACGCTGCATCACCTTCCGGCGTGTTTCGGCCGACGCTGCATCACCTTCCGGCGTGTTTCGGCCGACGCTGCATCACCTTCCGGCGTTTCCGCAGAACGTTCCCCGGCGAGGTGCCAAACGCTTCTAATACCGCCCCTATCCGGCTTGCCGGCTGACCATCTCGTTGATCCAAATCGGCGCGAACGGCGAGGTGCAGTTCGGTGGTGTGGGGTAATCCTTCAGGACCTCGAGCCGTTCACCAATCGCCAAGGCGCGGGCCCGCAATTCCGGATTTTCAATGCCAATCTGGGCCAGGGCGTTGTTCATGGCCCATTGCAGGCGCGCCGGCGCTTCCTTCATCTGTGCCTCGATAATCTCAAGGAGTACGGGCAGCTCCAGTCCTTCAGGCTCCTTCACGATCCGTTCACTGGTCAATGCCCAGCCGGAAGCGGCCACGGCCGGGTCCGGGTCGGCGAACCAGGCTTGCCGCAACTCTTCCGCGTGCGCGCTCTTCTTCACCACATAGTTCACGAACCAGTCGTTGACCTTGGGGATGGAGGCCTGACGCAGCATGGTGTCCAGCTCCTGGGCTGTGAAGGCCTTGGGGCGGCAGATCAGCAGCGCCAGCAGCCGTGCGGCCGTGTCGCCGGTGGCCCACAGTTCTTTGGAGAGCTCCTGCTGCGTTTTCACCCTCTTGGCGATGGCGCGTAGTTTCCCCAGATTCACCCCGTGGTCATCGCCGTGATTCTCGTTCACGGCCCGAACCCTTGGGTCTTCCAGGGCTGCCAGCTCAGCCATCAGGGCCGCGAGCGTCTCTTCCGTTTGCGCCACTGCAACCTCCCGTTTGTTCTTGATGCAGCTAGCTTATCGGTCACCTCCGACATCCACGGCTGGAGGCGTCGCGAGCACTGCGTCATGTTCGAGCGCAAGCGCTTCGATACTGGCAGACTATCCGAATGACTATTCCTCGTTTCGTCGGCCGACCCGACTGGTACACCACGTTTAATCCAGAAACCCTTGCCGCGACGGGCACCGCCCTGCGTTGGGGCGTCATCGCCACCGGCAACATTGCCAAGACCGTCACGGCCGATTTGGCGCTGCTCGAGGACTCCATCCTGCAGGCCGTGAGCTCCCGCGGCGAGAGCAGCGCCGCGGAATTCGCGCACTCGTTTGGTGTTGCCGCACATTATTTTGACGGTGGCCCCAACGGAACCGGCCCCGCAGGCTACCTCCAGCTGCTGGCCGATCCGGAGGTCGATGTGGTCTACATTGCCACCCCTCACGGACAGCATTTCGATGTGGCCAGAGCTGCCCTGGAACACGGCAAGCACGTCCTATGCGAGAAGGCACTGACCATCACGGCTGCCGAAACCCGTACCTTGATTGAACTGGCCCAGACCAAGGGCCTGTTCCTGATGGAGGCCGTGTGGGCACGGTTCGTGCCGGGCTACCAGCGCGCCTTGGAGATCATTGCCTCGGGCGAGATTGGCGAGGTGAAGTGGGTCCGGGCCGATCTTGGCTTTGTGGCCCCCCAGGATGAATCCTTGCGTATCTGGGCACCGGATAACGGCGGCGGAGCACTGCTGGATCTGAGCGTCTACCCGCTGCTGTGGGCCTGGGGCACGCTGGGCCAACCCGATAAAGTAGTGGCCACCGCAGAGCTCACCAGCTTTGGCGTGGACGCACAAAACACCATGACACTCAGTTATGCCAATGGCGCTCAGGCGCAGCTGATCAGTTACCTTTCCTCGCAGGGCCCCAGCCGCGTGACCGTCTCGGGAACCTTGGGCTATCTCGAAACCGTTGATTCGCTGAACAACCCCGGCGAAATCTTCATTTCCGGCCCCAACGGCGAAAAGCGCACCGAGACCTTTGACTACCCGGGCCGCGGCTACACCTACCAGCTGCGTGAAGTGACCCGCTGCATCCAGGCCGGGCTCACGGAGAGTACCACCATGCCGCTGGCTGATTCGCTGGCCATCATGGAACTCTTCGACGAGACCCGGCGCCAGATCGGTGTTAGCTACTGGAACGATTCCCGCACCGATCTGTAAGTAGTCAACCCGGGGTAAGAGAGCTGCCGAGGGACCCGCTGTGAGCTGGCGAGCAGTGGGAGGCAGCGAACGGGGGCTCACCTTTGTGAAAAAGGTGAGCCCCCGTCGTCGTACATCAAGAGAAACGAATCTAGCGCAGCTAACGCCTAGCCCACGCCAAGGTACGCTTCCTTGATGGCCGGATTGGCCAGCAGCTCCTTGCCGGTGCCGCTGTGCGTGATCTCGCCCGTCTCCAGCACAAACGCCCGGTGAGCCCGGGCCAGCGCCTGGTTGGCGTTCTGCTCCACCAACAGCACAGTGGTTCCTTGGCTATTGATTTCGGTGATGATCTTGAAAATCTGCCGGATAAACTGCGGGGCTAGGCCCATGGAAGGTTCATCCAGCAGCAATAGCTTGGGCCGTGACATCAAGGCGCGGCCGATGGCCAGCATCTGCTGCTCGCCGCCGCTCATGGTGCCGCCAAACTGCTTCTCACGTTCCTTCAGCCTCGGGAACAAGGTAAAGACCCGTTCTAGGTCATCGCCCACACCGTTCCTGTCCTTGCGACCAAAAGTGCCCATGTCCAGATTCTCCAGGACCGTCATGGCCGGGAAAATGCCGCGCCCCTCGGGAGCTTGGGAAATGCCCTGAACCACCCGGATGTGGGCCTTCATCTTAGTGATGTCCTCCCCCATGAACTTGATGGAACCGTGCGAGGGGTTCAACAAGCCGGAGATGGTGCGCATGGTGGTGGTTTTGCCTGCACCGTTGGCACCGATCAGGGAAACAATCTCGCCCTCCTTCACGGTGAAGGACATGTTGTGAATGGCCTGAATCCGCCCATAGTGGACGGAAACATCATCCAGCTCAAGCAAAGTCATCTTCAGGCTCTCCTAGGTAGGCGGAAACGACCTTGGGGTCTTCCCTAATCACGTGTGGCACGTCGTCGGCAATTTTCTTGCCGAACTCGAGGACCACTATTCGGTCTGTCACACCCATGACAAGTTTCATATCATGCTCAATCAACAGCACCGTGTAGCCGTCATCCCGAATGGTCCGAATGAGAGCCATGAGCTCTTCCTTTTCAGCCGGGTTGAAGCCGGCCGCCGGTTCATCCAGGCACAAGAGCTTTGGATCGGTAGCCAGTGCCCGGGCAATTTCCAGCCTGCGCTGGCTGCCATAGGAAAGATTGCGAGCCAACGAGCCAGCGTCTTGCTCGATGCCCACGAATTCCAGCAAGGCCATGCCCCGCTCAATGGCCGACTTTTCCTCCCGGATGTGCCGGGGCAGCCGCAACAAGGCGCCCACTACAGACGTTTTATGCCGGGCATCAAGACCAACCACCACGTTTTCCAGGGCCGTCATCTCACCAAATAGGCGGATGTTCTGGAACGTCCTGGCTAGGCCAGCTCGGGTGATCTTGTGCTGCTTCATGCCGTTGAGCACGCTACCTTCCAGCAGGACTTGCCCGCTGGTTGGTTTGTACACGCCCGTCATGGCGTTGAAGCAGGTTGTCTTCCCAGCGCCGTTGGGACCAATGAGCCCCAAGATCTCGCCGCGTTTGATGGTGAAGCTGACATTGTCCAAGGCCACCAAACCACCAAACTTGATGGTCAGGTTCTTCACCTCCACAAGGTCGTCACCCACGGCAACGCGAATATCCCGTTCCG
Organism: Arthrobacter alpinus; assembly: GCF_001445575.1. Lineage (NCBI taxonomy): Bacteria > Bacillati > Actinomycetota > Actinomycetes > Micrococcales > Micrococcaceae > Arthrobacter > Arthrobacter alpinus. Next base: position 3,873,540 of record NZ_CP013200.1, read on the forward strand.
GTGCCGCCGCTTCTGCAACGGCTTCTTCAACCTCCAAGGCTTCCACCATCTCAATGGCAGGCTTCCCCGATTCGTCCGCAGGAACTAATACGTCCGCAGGAACGGGTACGTCTTCACTGTGTGCACCCAAGGCTAGACCTCCTTTTCAGTGACAGCGGCTGACTTCACGTTAGTAGTATCGCGCACTCGTTGATAAGCCTGTTGCCCATACGCCAGCAACCGCTGTCGCGCCGGGATCAAGCCCTTTGACCGGTAGATCATGATGAGCACAAGTGCCAAGCCAAAGATCAAGTACTTGTACTCGGCAATGGCTGTGAAGCGCAACGGAATATAGGCCACCAGCGCGCCACCAAAGACGGCACCCACCTTGTTGCCTACCCCGCCAAGAACCACGGCGGCGACGAACAGGATGGAGGTGACGACGTCGAACTTCTGGTTATTCACAAAGCCAACCTGACCGGCGAACAGGGCACCGGACATGCCCCCAACACCGGCTCCGAGCGCAAAGGCCCAGACCTTGTATTTGAAGGTGGGAACACCCATGGTCTCGGCGGCGTCCTCATCTTCACGGATGGCAATCCAGGAACGGCCCACGCGGCTGCGCTCCAAGTTGCCGGCCAGGAGCAAGACGATGATCAAGATGGTCAATGTCAACCAATACCAGGGTGTGCCGTTTGAATTGGCGAAGATGGGTACGCCATCGGCGCCCTCACCAGGGGGACGGCCCACGTTTTGGAAGCCGACCTGGCCTTTCATAGCCGGGATCAGCGTGGCCAAAATACGGATGATCTCACCAAAGCCGAGCGTCACAATGGCCAAGTAGTCGCCCCGCAGGCGAAGAGTTGGAATGCCCAAAATAACACCCACACACATGGCCACAACAACTGCCAGCGGGATAGTCCACAAGTACGGAATCTTCACGAAAGGCGAATCCGGACTGGTCAGCATGGCCGCCGTGTAGGAGCCCACGGCGAAGAAGGCAATGTAACCCAAGTCAAGCAAACCAGCGTAACCAATAACAATGTTCAGACCCACAGCGACCAGGGCATAGACGGCCATGGAGAACAGGGCCAGCGGGAAATCGTTGCCGGGCTCGGTGGACAGAATCGGCGGATTGATCACGGGTAATGCGTACGCAATCAATACCACGACAATGAGGTACAGCCATTGTTTCTGGCGGGGCATGGCCTGCCATTTTTCGCTCCAGCGACCGAAGGCCCCGTGCTTTTGTGTCGCATCGGCGCTGCCGCCGGGAATCTTCGCTTTGGCCTGACGATTGACAGCCGTTTGTCTTGCCTTAGCCCCGGGCAGGGGTGTTGGCCCGTCTGTTGTGCTCATGCCTTGCTCCTTCCCAGCGAGGTGCCCAAGATGCCTTGCGGGCGAACCAGTAGAACCAGAACGAGGATCACGAAGGCCACAACGTCCGTCCACTGCGAGCTACCCAGCAGGATCTGTCCGTAGTTTCCAATCAGGCCCAACAGCAACCCACCGAGCAAGGCGCCACGGACGTTGCCGATACCGCCCAGAACTGCTGCGGCGAAGGCTTTGATACCGAGGATGAATCCGCCGTTGTACTGAACGCCCGAGGGGATCTTCATGACGTAGAACAGTGCTGCAGCGCCGGCGAGGATACCGCCGATGATGAAGGTGGTGACAATAATCTTTTCCTTGTTCACACCCATCAACGTTGCCGTGTCCGGATCCTGGGCCACGGCACGAATGCCGCGCCCCGTCCGAGAACGGCGGATGAATTGGTCCACAAAGACCATCATGATCACGGCTGCAACAACAATGACTATCTGCTGTGAGTCGATGATGGTGCCAAACACTTCGAAGATCGGTGTTGGAATGAACATGGTCAGTGCCGGCTCCGGCAGCGGACCACGCCATAGGAAAATCAAGTACTGAATGACAAAGGAAGCACCGATGGCGGTGATCAAATAGACCAGACGCGGGGCGTTGCGGCGCCGTAGCGGCCGGTAGGCCAGCCGTTCAACCAAGAACGCGGTGAGGGCCGAAGCGACGATGGCCGCGATCAACGCCAAAATAATGTTGACCAGAATCTGCCCGAAGTTCAGATTAGGGGCGGACGGGCCAAACCCCAGAAAACTCAGCGTGAAGAAGACCGCGTAACAGCCCATGATGAACACTTCAGAGTGGGCAAAGTTAATCAGGTTCAGCACGCCATAAACCAGGGTGTACCCGAGAGCCACCAGTGCGTAGATTGCCCCGAAGGTCAATCCGTCGAAGGTGGCGCTCCAGAAATTTTGAGCCAAGGCGGCAACATCGAAATTAATCCAGTCGCTGTCCGCAGGAACAGCCGTAAGAACTGTCAGGAGCATAAGTAGGTCCAGTTCCAGCCGGTCTTGGAAAGATCCTTTGCCAAGAGCGGCTCATTGAGCGGTTAGGTGATTCTGCAACTAAAAGGATGCTGAGGAGCCTGTGGCTCCACAGCATCCCTTTCGTTTCCTTGCGTGCTTTTCGCTTACCTCTACTTGCCGATCTCGCCGATCGGTACGATCTTGCCGTCCTGGACCTTGTAACCGTAGACGGCCGGAGCCTGCAGCTCACCAGTGGCATCCCACTTGTAGTGCTTGCTCAATCCGGATGCGTCATAGTTCTTGACCCAGTCCAACAGCTTTGCACGGTCTTGGTTGCCCTTGTCGATACCAGCCAACAGAACCGTTGCGGCGTCATAACCTTCAATGGAGTAAGTACCGGGCTCTGCATTGGTCAGGCTCTTGTACGCGGTTGCGAACGTGGGGATCAATTCACCGGGGATGCAAGGGCAGGTGAAGAACGCGTTGTTGGATGCGTCACCTGCCTGCTTGATGAACTGATCATCCTTGACACCATCGGGGCCAACAAATGCGCCCTTGAAGCCCTTGGCAACCAACTGCTGGTTGAACGGTGCGCCTTCAGCGAAGTAGCCCGAGTAGAAAACAGCATCAGCCTTGGAGTTGATGATCTTGGAAATGGTGGCCGAGAAGTCCTTCTGGCCGGTTGTCACCTTGTCGCTGCCAATCAGGGCATCGCCCAGACCCGTGGTCGTGGTGCCGCCCAAGCCGATGCCGTAATCGGAATCATCCTGAACCAGGTAGACCTTCTTGGCGCCGAGCGTGCCGGTCATGAACTTGGCAGCTGCCGGGCCCTGAACGGCGTCATTGCCGAGGCCGCGGAAGAACGTGCTCCAGCCATTGGTGGTGAGGCCCGGGTTGGTAGCGGCCGGGGTGATGTGAACCATCTTGACCTGCTCGAAGATGTTACCGGTGGCCTTGGATTCGCCAGAGAACGGCAAACCTACAACGCCAATGATGTTCGCTTCCTTCGTGGCCTGGGTGACGGGGCCGGTGGCCTTGTTGGGATCGCCTTCAGTATCAAACTTCTTAAAGGCTACCTGGCACCCTGCATTGGCCTCATTATGCTGGTTGATGGCCAGCTGAATGCCGTTGAAAATATTGATACCCAGCTGAGCGTTTGCGCCGGTTTCTGCACCGATGTACGCCAGCGTTGTGGTCGCGGGGCACGTGGCCTTGCCATCGCCAGCCGGGAGAACCGCATCTTTGGGTGTTTCAATGGAGGTCAGCACCGGAACATTTAGATTGAGTCCGCCGCCTGCTGCGGCACTCGTTGACCCCGGGGTTGCCGCTTGGTTGGCACACGAGGTCACCAACAAAGTGACGGCAGCAGCCATCGCCAGCGAGTTCATAACTTTCTTGCGGTTCATGAATTAGCCTTCCAGAGTAATCACCAAGACCCGCAGGTCGTTCTCGACCCGGGCGCCCTTGGCTTCACATGATCTCGACCCTACTCTTGAGTAAGTGACTCAGGACACATGTTCCGCGTAAAGATCTGGTAACAGATAGCGACCAATCACGTTAATTTTGCGCAGCTCAAAGTACGACGGCGTGTCGTGCGCAAGATTCTCTCCCTCACCTTTAATCTGCACTCCCTCATATGAGCTCACACTCGGGACAGGGCAGCGGAGATTTCGGACATCAAAAAGCCCGCCTCCACGATGGGAGGCGGGCTTCTTGTGGCGTGCTGTGAAGACTATGCGGTCAGTGCGGCAATGGTCTTGTTCAGCAGGGCAGACGGGCGCATGATGGCTGCGACCTTGGTGGCGTCGGGGCGGTAGTAGCCACCCAGATCAACAGGAGAGCCCTGAACCTCGGCGAGTTCGGCGATGATCGCGTCCTCGTTGTCGGTCAACGCTGCTGCCACTGTGGTGAACGCTGCTGCCAGCTCGGCATCAACGCTCTGAGCGGCCAGTTCCTGGGCCCAGAACTTGGCCAGGTGGAAGTGGCTGCCGCGGTTGTCAAGTTCGCCAACCTTGCGCTTCGGGGACTTGTCCTGCAGCAAGAACGTGCCGGTGGCGCGGTCCAGGGTATCGGCCAGGATCTGTGCGCGGGCGTTGCCTTCGGTCACTGCGAGGTGCTCGAAGCTGACGGCCAGTGCCAAGAATTCACCGAGTGAATCCCAGCGCAGGTGGTTTTCCTTCAAGAGCTGCTGCACGTGCTTGGGAGCAGATCCACCAGCGCCGGTCTCGAAGAGGCCACCGCCTGCAATCAGCGGAACGATGGAGAGCATCTTGGCGCTGGTACCCAGTTCCAAGATCGGGAACAGGTCAGTCAGGTAATCGCGGAGCACGTTACCGGTGACGGAGATGGTGTCTTCGCCGCGACGGATACGCTCCAGGGTGAAGGTAGTGGCCTGCTCCGGCGCCATGATCTGGATGTCCAGGCCATCGGTGTCGTGGTCCTTGAGGTACTCGTTGACCTTAACGATGAGGTTGGCGTCATGTGCGCGGGTCTCATCGAGCCAGAACACGGCCGGGGTGGCGGATGCGCGTGCGCGGGTGACGGCCAGCTTGACCCAGTCCTGGACCGGGATGTCCTTGACTTGGCAGGCGCGCCATACGTCGCCAGCCTCGACGTCGTGCTGGATCAACACGGTGCCGCCAGCGTTGACGATCTGCACGGTTCCGGCTTCGCTGAGCTCGAACGTCTTGTCGTGGCTGCCGTATTCTTCGGCTGCCTGAGCCATGAGGCCCACGTTGGGAACGGTGCCCATGGTGGTCGGATCCAAGGCTCCGTGTGCTCGGCAGTCATCGATGGTGGCCTGGTAGACACCGGCGTAGCTGCTGTCGGGCAGCACTGCCAGGGTGTCATGCTCCTGACCGTCCGCGCCCCACATGTGACCGGAGGTGCGGATCATGGCGGGCATGGAGGCGTCAACAATCACGTCGGAGGGGACGTGGAGGTTGGTGATGCCCTTGTCGGAGTCGACCATGGCCAGGGCCGGGCCGTTCTCGTAACCGCTCTTGATGGCGGCTTCAACACCGGCACGCACGTCTTCGGGCAGTGCACCCAAGCCGTTGATGATAGAAGCCAGGCCGTTAGCCGGGCTCAGGCCGGCAGCTGCCAGCGCTTCGCCGTAGTTGGCGAACAGTTCCGGGAAGTAGGCCTTGACTACGTGGCCGAAGATGATGGGGTCAGAAACCTTCATCATGGTGGCCTTCAGGTGTGCCGAGAGCAAGATGCCCTCTTCCTTCGCGCGGGCCACCTGTGCAGACAGGAACTCATCCAGCGCAGCGGCGCGCATGACGGTGCCGTCAACAATTTCGTTGGCCAAAACCGGGAAGGAGTCCTTCAACACGGTGGTGGTGCCGTCGGCGGCAACAAACTGAATCTTGATCTTGTCATCGGCGTCGATGACTACGGACTTCTCATTGTGGAAGAAGTCGCCCTCGCTCATCGTAGCGACGTTCGTCTTGGAATCTGCAGACCAGGCACCCATGCTGTGCGGGTTGGCCTTGGCGTAGTTCTTGACCGAAAGCGGTGCGCGGCGGTCAGAGTTACCTTCGCGCAGAACCGGGTTGACGGCACTGCCCTTGATCTTGTCGTAGCGGGCGCGAACGTCTTTTTCTTCATCGGTGGAGGGATCGTCCGGGTAATCCGGAAGTGCGAAGCCCTGGCCCTGAAGTTCGGCGATGGCGGCCTTCAGCTGCGGGATGGAGGCGCTGATGTTCGGCAGCTTGACGATGTTGGCATCCGGGCTCTTGGCCAGGGCACCCAATTCGGCCAGGGCGTCACTGACGCGCTGGTCTTCGGTGAGGTATTCGCCAAAGACGGAAATGATGCGCCCGGACAAGGAGATGTCGCGGGGTTCTACGTCCACGCCGGCGGTGGAGGCGAAGGCCTCAACGATCGGCAGAAGTGAGTACGTGGCCAACATGGGCGCTTCGTCTGTCAGGGTATAAATAATTTTGGCCATGGGTGAAGCCTCTCCTGCGAAAATTCAGTGGATTACTTAAGAATCTGGTGATCTTTCTTTCCCTTCTAACTTACCCGAGAGAGCTGGTTTGGCCGCTATCGACGCATTTAGGTGACGCTGCCCTAAGTGAACTTAGCCTCTCTTAGGGTGCAGGGAAACGGGTTTCGCAATAGCGTAGAAGCCATGGAACTCAAAGGAAAACTCGCAGACGCCATCAACGAGCAAATCACACTAGAAATACAGGCTTCGGTGGTCTACCGCCAGCTGGCCATTGAAATGGAAGTTCAGGATCTGCCCGGAATTTCCGGCTGGTTCTTGGCCCAGTCGGCCGAGGAACTGGTACACGCACAGAAGTTCACCAGCCACATGACGGACAGGAACGCCGCTCCCAAGATTGGCACCATCACGGCCCCGGATGTCACCATTAACTCTGTGCTGGAAGCATTCGAGGCTTCCTTGGCGCACGAGCAAAAGGTCTCAGAGTCCATTCGCAATCTCTACCGTCTGGCCACGGCGGAGGGCGACATTGATTCGATCCCGATGTTGAACTGGTTCGTCGAGGAACAGCTGGAAGAAGAAGCGTCCGTAGGTGAAATTATTGGCCGCGTGAAGCTGATCGGCGCCGACGGCAATGGTCTTCTGCGCCTGGATGCCGAGCTGGGCGCCCGCAACGCCGCCGGCCAGTAACCCTCCCCCAGCAACCCTTCATCAGATACCGGGCGTTTTTGCCAAACGCTTCATCAGATACGGGGCATTTTTGCCAAACGCTTCATCAGATACGGGGCATTTTTACGAAACGCTCGATCACCTAGTGATCGAGCGTCTCGGGTTTAACCTCCCAAAAGTGATCGAGCGTATATGGGAGGGCCGCGCGGGTGAGCCGCACCTCAGGGGTTGTTGAGACCCTGTTGAATGATGTTTTGCTGGTTCAGGGCCTGCTGATGGGCCGCGTCGCTCGCATGCATTCCCGGCTCGCCAACCCAACCGGCTCCATTCGTGGCGACCGGATGCATGGTGCCGTCATCATCGACTCTCATCATGACGTAGCGGCGGTTCTTCCCCCGGATCAGCATCACAATGGTGGTCACGATGCCAGCAACCACGAGAATCGCCACAACTGCAAAGAAGACGGCGAAAAATGTGCCGGAAAACAGCATGCTATCCAACCAGCCGCCCATGGGAGGCCCTAGCGCGATCCTGTGGGCGGAATTGCTTGGCCCCCTGGGTACGGTACATATTCCGGTGGCAGCGCGTCAGGCTTTGCGGAACGGAAACGGCCCACGATCAGCAAGACCACAAGAGCCACCACAATCAGCACGAAAGTGCCGATCACAGCAGTCATCGCTAAAGAATCTGTCATGTTGCTCACCCCAAAAGAATAGAAACTAGTGCAACTTCCTCGAGTATGGCACTGCAACCCCGGGAGAATCCCAGACTGAGGCGCGCGTCCTCAAAGACGGTCCAAAAGGACGACGGTAAAACCAGTGACGCCGCATCACTTTACGGCCGTTTAATTCAAACGCCGCACCATATTGCGGCCCCTTAAGCCAAACGCTCCCTCTCATGAACTCAAATGAAGAGGGAGCGTTTGCGTTTAATGGCCGTTAAGTGATGCGGCGTCCGGTTTTAATGGCCGTTAAGTGATGCCGCGTTGGGGGTGGAGACTAGTGGAAGAAGTGGCGCGCACCGGTGAAGTACATGGTGATGCCGGCTTCGTTGGCCGCGGCGATTACTTCCTCATCGCGCACGGAACCGCCCGGCTGGACCACGGCGCGAACACCGGCGTCTAGCAGGATCTGCAGGCCGTCGGCGAACGGGAAGAACGCGTCCGAGGAAGCAACGGCGCCGATGGAGCGCTGCACCGAAACACCTGAGGTGCCTGAGGCGCCACCGGCTGCGTCGACATCTGATTCAACGGTGACACCGAGCGTGTTGGCGCGCTCGACGGCCAGCTTGCAGGAATCCACGCGGTTGACCTGGCCCATGCCGATGCCCACTGCGGCGCCGTTGTTGGCAAGCAGAATGGCGTTGGACTTGGCGGCACGGACGGCAGTCCAAGCGAACTTCAGGTCCGCGAGGGTTGCCTCATCGGCTGCGGCACCTGCGGCAAGGGTCCAGTTGGCGGTGTCGTCGCCATCAGCGTCGACCTTGTCCGACATCTGCACCAGCATGCCACCGGAGACCTGGCGGACTTCTGCCGGGTAGCGGCCGTAGCCCTCGGGCAGGGCGAGCAGGCGGATGTTCTTCTTCTTGGAGAGGATCTCCACGGCTTCGGGCTCGAAGTCCGGTGCGATGACCACTTCAGTGAAGATGCCGGCAACCGTGCGGGCCATGCCAGCGGTAACGGTGCGGTTAGCGGCGATGACGCCGCCAAATGCGGAGAGCGGGTCGCAGGCGTGGGCCTTGGCATGCGCATCTGCGATGGCGTCGGTGGCGTCCGGGGACGCCACGGCCACGCCGCACGGGTTGGCGTGCTTGATGACGGCCACGGCCGGCTCATCGAAGTCGAACGCTGCGCGCAGAGCGGCATCGGCGTCAACAAAGTTGTTGTAGCTCATGGCCTTTCCGTGGATTTGGTCTGCCTGAGCAATGCCCGACGGCGCACCCTTGTCCACGTACAGCGCTGCCTGCTGGTGGGGGTTTTCCCCGTAACGGAGCACCTCGGAGCGTTCCAGCGAGTAGCCGGCGTAGGCGGGCCAGTCGATGATGCCGTCGCCGTCCTCGTCGAGGAACTGGGCTGAGGTCCAGGCTGCCACGGCGTTGTCGTAGGCGGCCGTGTGAGCGAAGGCTGCTGCGGCCAGACGCTGGCGGGCGCCGAGCGTGAAGCCGCCTTCCGCCGCTGCGGCAATGACGGAGCCGTACTTGGCCGGGTCAACAACCACGGCAACGGAGGGGTGGTTCTTGGCTGCGGCCCGGACCATGGAGGGACCGCCAATGTCGATCTGCTCAACCACAGCGTCCTGACCGGCACCGGAGTTAACAGTGTCAACGAACGGGTACAGGTTCACAACAACCAGATCGAAGGGCTCAATGTGCATCTCTTCGAGCTGGTGCACGTGGTCGGGCAAGCGGCGGTCGGCCAGGATGCCTGCGTGGATCAGCGGGTGCAGTGTCTTCACGCGGCCGTCGAGGCACTCCTGGAAGCCAGTTACCTCGGATACTTCGGTCACAGGGATGCCGGCTGCAGCAATCTTGGCTGCCGTGGAACCGGTGGAAACGATGGCAACTCCTGCGGCGTGCAAGCCAGCAGCCAACTCCTCCAGACCGGTCTTGTCGTAGACCGAGATCAATGCTCGGCGAAGGGGAACGCGGTTAACGGGAACGCTGGTCACAGAAATACTCCAGAGGGGGATCGAAGGTGGCGACGCTATAAAGTTTATGCCACGTCGGCGCCGGTATGATCTCCCTTATGACATCCCGTGATCTACACCACGCGCCATTGCCAGTTAATGGCAGCTCCCCCGCATTTGAGAACGAACTTCGCACCGAAACCGCCGCGAATCTAACAGAGAATCTAACAGCGAACCCAGCAGAGCAATCAGCAGATCTCCCCCGCCTCATCAACTCGGTCATCCTCCCCGGATTTGTTGGCACTACTGTGCCACAGTGGCTGGAAACGGCCCTCGAAAACGGGCTGGCCGGCGTCGTGTATTTCAGCCACAACATTGACCCGGACGCGCCGGAGCAGGTGTCCTCACTCTCGGCAGCTATCCGCGCCGCCAACCCCCACGCCGTGATCGGCGTCGACGAAGAGGGCGGCAACGTCACCCGGTTGCAGTCCCGAGACGGCTCCAGCATTCCCGGCGCCGCAGCCCTCGGTGCCCTGAATGAGCTGGCCACCACCCAGGCCGCTGGCCGCGCCATTGGCCGGCTGTGCCGCGATGCCGGCATCAATCTGACCATCGCCCCGGTGGCCGATGTCAACACCAATCCGCTGAACCCCGTGATTGGCGTGCGCGCCTTTGGCACGGACACCGCACTGGTGAGCGCGCACACCGCGGCGGCCGTCACCGGCATCCAGAGCCTGCGGGTGGCCGCCTGCGCCAAGCACTTCCCCGGGCACGGCGATACGGTGGCCGATTCACACATGGACACCGCCCGCGTGGAGCTGACCATGGCCCAGATGAGCGAGTTCCACCTCCCGCCGTTCCAGGCCGCCGTGGACGCCGGGGTGGCCTCCATGATGAGCGCGCACATCATCATCCCCGAGCTGGGTGAGGCCCCCGCCACCCTGAACCCGGCTGCGAGCGCGCTGCTGCGAGACATGGGATATGACGGCGTGCTCATCACCGACGCGCTGGACATGGCTGCCGTGCGCGCAACGGTTGGCCCCGGCGAGGGCGGCGTGCTGGCGCTGCTGGCCGGCAACGATCTGCTCTGCGTGGGCAACCCCCTGAACGCCTACACCACGGGCCGCGATGACGAGTCCTGCTACACCGAGGTATACGACGCCCTCTTCGCCGCAGCCACCTCCGGCCGCCTGCCCCTTGAGGTGTTGCGCCGCGCCGCCGCCCGCGTGCAGGCCTTGGCGCAGTGGTCCTCCGGTGACATTACCGAAGGAGTGGACGACGACGTCGATTGGGTCTCCGTGGCTGCCCGGGCCTGCCGCTTCGATTCGCCAGGGGCAAAGCCTGCGCTCACCGGGGCCGGGTCCGTCACCTTGGTGGATGCCCGTACCGGGCACAATATGGCAGCAGGCCCCACCGAGAACTTCTTGGCAACGGCGCTTGGCAGCTACGGCGTCACTATCCTCGACGCTGCCGAGCTCTCCGGCGCCGAAGTAGAGGTGGCACTCATGCAGTCGCAGGCGTCACCGGCTGGCAGCAGCACTGTTTTAGTGCTGATCGATTCCTTGGCTTCGGCACAACAGCTGGAAACTTTGGAATTAGCCTTCACTACCGCCCCGCAGGCAGTGTGTATCAACGCGGGCCTGGCGCCGGCGTCCCCCACGGGGTTTGCCACCGTCCATGCCCACGGCTTCAGCCGCGTCACCGCTCAGGCTATAGTCCGCGTGCTGGAATCTGCCTAGCTACGCACCCGAGCCCGGCAGCCTCACATTCTTCCAGAAAGATACTTATGAGCACCCCCCAGAACACTGAGACCACCATTGACGCCGTCCGCGCCGAGATCGGCACCCTCGTCACCGAAGCTGCCAACCCGAACTACCCGGATCTCGCGGCCCTGTCCACACAGGAACTTGTCGCCGGAATGAACAGCGAGGACGCCCTGGTCCCCGCCGCGATCGAAAAACAGCAGGAAACCATCGCCGCCATCATCGATGAAATTGCAGCCCGCATGTCCCGCGGTGGTCGCCTCATCTACGTGGGCGCCGGCACCCCCGGCCGCATGGGCATCCTGGATGCCAGCGAATGCCCACCCACCTTCGGCACCGACCCGTCTCTGGTAGTAGGCGTTATTGCTGGTGGCCGTGCCGCCGTGAAGCAAGCCGTGGAGAACGCCGAGGACAGCGAGGAAGCCGGAGCCGCCGATATGGCCGCCCTGGACCTGACCGCCAACGATTCCGTGGTGGGCATGGCCGCATCCGGCCGCACCCCTTACGTCATCGCCGCCATCAAGGCCGCCCGCGCTCAAGGTGCCTACACCGTGGGCTTCTCCTGCAACACCGGCTCACTTCTTGGCGCCGCCGCGGAGACGGCGCTGGAGATCGAGGTGGGCCCTGAATTCCTCTCCGGCTCCACCCGTCTGAAGTCCGGAACCTGCCAAAAACTGGTCCTGAACATGATCAGCACCATCACCATGGTCCGCCTCGGCAAGACCTACAAAAACGTGATGGTGGACCTGCGCGCCACCAACGCTAAACTCCATGCGCGCAGCGAACGTACCCTCATGCGCGTCACCGGGTGCGACGCCTCCACCGCCACCGCAGCTCTCACCGCAGCTGGCGGGCACGTCAAGGCTGCCATCCTCGCCATCATGACAGGCCTTCCCGCAGCGCAGGCTGCTACGCTGCTCGCTGAGAACGCAGGTTTCCTCCCGGCAGCCATTGACGCTGGCACGCAATAGTACGACGACGGATATCACCCATGAGCGTTCCTCACCCCTCCCCCGTTCCCTCCTCAGACGCACGCGCGGCTGCTCTCTTCTCAGGCGATGTCAGCGCACTCGCCTCGGGCAGGAACATCCGCAGCGAACTCCAACGCCATCTGGATGAGGCCGTGGCCAGTGGGGTTGCACCTGCTGTGAGCTGCGCCGTCGTCGTGGGCGGCAGTGAGCTGCCGGTCTTGACAGCTGGCGCTGGTACACCGGATACCTTCTTTGATTTGGCCTCGATCACCAAGCTGTTCACCACTGTCACGGCGCTGGCATTGGTGGACCGCGGGGTCCTGGAGTTGGACGCGCCCATTGGGCGGCATCTGAGACCTTGCGCTCGCGGTGACAAGTCCGCAGTCACGCTGCGGCACTTACTCACCCACACCTCCGGGCTGCCATCGGAGTGGAGGGGCTGGCATGCCGCCTTGTCACAGGGCCGCGGCTTTGACCGAAAAACACTGCTCGCGGAGCTGCTGACAACGCCCTTGGAAGCCGCGCCGGGCACGCGATTCGCTTACTCCTGCGCCGGATTCAACACTGTGATGGCGCTGGCCGAACACGTCACGGGAACACCATGGGCGGAACTGGTGCAGTACTGGGTGTTGGAACGGTTAGCCACGCATGACATCACAGGATCTCCTCGCATCGAGCACTGTGCACCGACCGAATTCCAGCCCGGACTAGGCCGTGGGACGGTGCGCGGGATTGTTCATGACGAGGCCGCGTGGTCGTTGGGTGGACTCAGCGGAAACGCAGGAATGTTTGCCACGGCCGATGGGCTGCGTGTTTTTGGCTCTGCCTTGCTGCAGGGATTGCCGGGCATCCTCTCCCCCGCCTTGGCGGGCGACATGTGGGGCGACCATCTACCTTTCATGTTGGGTGCTCACTTCAACCCGGCCGAGCCTGGTTTTGGACAGGGGCTGGGGCTGCGCATCAATCAGCAGCCGTGGATGGGCGTGGAGGGTACGCAGGCCCGCGGACATGGTGGCTTCACAGGCACCTCGCTCCTAGTTGATAAAAACAGGGGCATCGTCATTGCGTTACTAACTAACCGGGTGAACCCCAGCCGGGACGGGGACGACGCGACGGCCCTGCGCAAGTCTGTGTCCGACGTCGTCTATTGTTTTGCCTAAAGAAGTGCCTAAAGAAGTGTCAAATAACAAGGAAGGCGCCATGAGTGCCCCACCAACCGCCCTGACCGGCGACCGCGTTGTTCAAGAACTGCCCTGGAAGTGGCGTGTGCAGGGCAGCATCTTCCTCATTGGCGGGCTCGGTTTCATGTTCGACGCTTGGGATGTAACGCTCAACGGCTTCCTGATTCCGCTGCTGTCCAAGGAGTGGGGGCTCAGCACGGGACAGGCAGCGTGGATTGGTACGGCGAACCTCATCGGCATGGCCGTGGGCGCGTTTGCGTGGGGGTCTATTGCTGACATTATTGGGCGCAAAAAGGCGTTTACGCTGACGCTGCTGATCTTCTCCTTGTTCACGGTGCTGGGTGCTGTCTCGAATGAGATTGTGCTGTTTTGCGTGTTCCGCTTCCTGGCCGGGTTTGGCTTGGGCGGCTGCATTCCGGTGGATTATGCGCTGGTGGGTGAGTTCACCCCGCGCAAGCTCCGTGGCCGCGTACTGACCGCCATGGACGCGTGGTGGCCCATTGGCGCCTCGCTATGCGGTGTGGTCTCTGCTGTGCTGATGGCGTCGTTCGGCAACTGGCGTTATCTGATGCTGGTCATGGTGCTGCCGGCCTTGCTCGTGTTTTGGGTGCGCATTGGCGTTCCGGAATCACCGCTCTACTTGGTGCGAGCCGGGCGCCCTGCCGAGGCCAAGGCCGTGATCGATTCCCTGATTAAACGCACCGGTGCGAACGTGGGTGAATGGGTGTTGCCCGATCCGGCCACAGCGCCGAAGCTCTCGATGGGCAAGGTCACCGATCAACTGGCCGGGTTGTGGCGCTTCAACTGGCGCATCACCGGCATTGCATGGTCGCTGTTCCTGACCATTTTGCTGGTGTACTACGGCGCCTTGACGTGGATGCCGTCCATTCTGGTCTCCACCGGCTACGCCGAAAACAAGGCCTTCATGGCGACGGCGGCCATGACAGGTATTGGGCTGCTCGGGGTGATCGCCGCTGCCCTGCTCGTGGAGCGGATCGGCCGGAAGTGGATTCTGGCCATCACGGGGCCGCTGGCAGCGCTGTCCTTGGTGATCTTTGCGCTGGTCCTGGAAGCCCCGGTGACCGCCCAAATTTGGTTGCTGGTGTTTGGCTTTGTCATCCAGGTGGCCATTCCGGTCCTGTACACCTACGTGTCGGAGCTGTACCCCACCCATTTGCGGGCCACCGGCTTTGGCTGGGCCTCAACAATTTCCAGGGTGGGTGCCGGGCTGGTGCCCCTCATCTTCGGCTCCCTGCTCTGGCCGGTCCTGGGCCTACCTTTGACGTTCGCGCTAACAGGAGGGCTGGTACTACTTGCGGTTATCTGGATGGCGTTCTCCGCACCAGAGACCAAGGGCGCGGCACTGGACTAGGCGGGCGCAGACGTGCAGGCTGTCCTCAGTCGCGACACGACGTGCTCCTGAAATCGCGGTGACACTTGACGTTGATGTTGACCGCTAAACATCAACGTTAAGTGTCACCTCGATTGCGGGGCACCTCGCTTGCACCACTGGGCACGCCGGATCGACATAGCGCTCAGGGTTTGTCCACGTTCAAGCGATACGCTGATGGTGACAATGTGTTGCCAACTTTAAGGATCATCATGAGCGCGTTGCTTCCCACAGCCCTTGCCACCTCCGGCCTATTGGGCGGTTACCAGACCGCCCGTGCCACGAAGAACCGTCAGCTGGGCGGCGCCGTTTTGGCAGCCGCGGGTGCCGCAGCGTTCATGGGCTGGAAGAAGAGCGCAGGGACCGGCACAGCAGTTGCCCTAACCCTCACCTACGTGGCTGCGTTCGGCGCCTCCCACCCGCTCGCCAAGAAGATGGGTGCCTGGCCGGCCGTCTACACCGTTACCGCCGCAACCGCGGTTGCCTCCCTGGCGTTTGGCCGTTCCAAAAACTAGTGTGTGGGGTTGGGCACGTGGACGCAGCTGCTCTTGGGCCGCGTGCCTGCCAGCCGTAGACTGGGATACTAGGTGCCGTTCGCGCCGACTTCCCCACCGAAAGAATTCATGGATCTCGCATCCGATACCACCGGCTTCCTGCACAGCTTCTGGATCTACGTGCTGGGCGGGGGCTTTGTGATGGCATCGGCCATCATTCCGCCCATCCCCAGCACCACGGTCTTCGTGGCCTTGGGTGCCATTGCCGGGCTCGACGGCGGACCTGCTGCAGTGCCGCTGGTGATCGCGATGATGGTTGGTGCCGTGGCAGGAGACCTGCTGACGTACTGGGGAACCAAGCTGTTTGGCCACACGCGCTGGGGCACCAACCGCGGGCCCCGGAGGCAGCGAGCGGTTGATGCTGCCACGCGCAGGCTGCGGCAGCGGCCCTTCATGTTTATGTTGACCTCACGGTTCATTCCGCTGGGCCGACTGTCCTCGAACATTGCCGCCACCGTGGCTGGCTACCCGCTCCGGGCTTTCACTGTTTTCTCGCTGGTGTCTGCCACTGTTTGGTCGCTGTACTCGGTGGGCGTTGGCATCTTGACCCGGTTCGCACCTGGCGTCTCAGACAAGCTTGCCGTGGTCATCGCCATAGCGTTTTCGCTGGTGCTCGGGTGGCTCGTTGGCAAGGTTTCCACCTGGTTCCTGGACCGAAAGAACGCTCGTCTTGCCTCCGCCGTCGTGCCCTAAGAAAGCAAACCGAGCTTAAACAACAGGCTAAGCGCGGGCCAGATCTCCCAAAACCTTGATGAGCAGTTCGCGCTCGGCCACCTTGATGCGCTCGTGGAGTGAATCCTCGGTGTCGTCGGGGAGAATGGCCACCGGTGTCTGGGCGATGATGGGGCCGGTGTCTACGCCTGCGTCGGCAAAGTGCACGGTACAGCCGGTGACCTTCACGCCGTAGGCCATGGCGTCGCGGACACCGTGGGCGCCGGGGAATGCTGGCAGCAGAGCCGGGTGGGTGTTGACGTAGCGCCCTTCGAAGGCGTTGATGAAGCTGGGCGCCACAATGCGCATAAATCCGCTGGAGACCACGTAGTCGGGCTTGTAAGAAGCTACCTTTTCCAGCAGTGCCGCGTCCCAATCGCTACGGTCCGCGTAGTCCTTGAAGTTGACCACAAAGGTGTCAAGACCGGCGTCAGCTGAGCGCTCCACACCAAATGTATTGGGCCTGTCAGCACCCACCGCTGCAATCTCCAGGGGCAGACTGCCGGTGGCAACCGCATCGATGACGGCTTGGAGATTTGATCCGGTTCCGGAAACTAAGACAACTATGCGCATGCCTCAATTTTAGGGGCAAGGGGCGTGCATGCCCTATTCGGCATTCCCTGCTGGGTGCTCGGTCCGGCTCTTTTCATGACCATCAGTACGACGGCGGGGCAGGGCCAATGCTGGTCCTTCGCCTTCCAGCCACGGACCAACTAGGGCGCCGATCATGACTCCGACTGCCACTTCTAAGCCTACCCAGAGTGCCGCGCTCAGTGGGTCCGGACCAACTTCAGTGAGACGGCCAATGCCCACTGACCCTTGTGAGATCCAGAAGAGGATCCCGCACAGAAATGCCGTCACGGCACCAATGACTGCGCCAAGGAAGATCGTGGAAGCGGGCAGCGAGAGCCAGCGCTGGCGAACCTTCATCGACAGCCATTCGTCAAAGTGGTTTTCACCGGCACGAACAAACCACCAGCCAGCAAGAATGCCAGCCATGATGGGAATGATCAGGGCGGCGAACCCCCAGGACAGATCACCGGTGGGCAGTGCGGCCAGCAACGGGATGGGCGGCACGGGAGCCACGCTGGTGGCAAGGGGAGCAACTGTTGAACCGACGCCGATCGAGAAACCATCCCCGCCAGCCCAGGCCAACGTCCAAATGGCGAGGTTGGGCATGAAGGCCAGCTGGCCCAGTGTCAGGGTGGCGCCTCCCAAGGCACCGGGGCGTAATGCCTGGTAGACCCCAACGATGTCAGCCCAACGCCCCATGATGTTGAAGGTCAGCAACAGTGCTGAAAGCGAGAGTGCCGCCATGGCCGCCACGAAACCGGACCGGATCACGGATACGGCGTACGATCCTGCCCAGCGCTGGTCTTGGCTGGTTCGGGAAATCCAGTCGGCAGCGTTGACGCCAATGAGCCGGCCCCAGGAACCGGCTTCCAGCCGGGAGCCAATAATGAGCCCGGCTCCGGCAGGAATGAGGGGTATCAGCATGCTGGCAATCAGTGGCGCGCTGGCGCCGGGTGAACTGCACACAAAGGCAGTGGCCAATCCGGCAGCGGCGTAGATGCAAACCGCGCCGAACAGCGGCTGCCACAGTTGGTCTGTGTACGAAGCCCGGGCGAGGCGGCGTCCGGCCCGCCAAGAGAGGAGGAAGGGGACCAACGCCAAGCCCAACGGCAGCAGGCTAAACGTTCCTGTCTCTACAGATGCAGAGCTGGGTCCGCTGGTCATGGTCAAATGCAGCGGAACGCCGTGACCTAAAAGCCAGATCTGGCCGGCGAGCCGGGCAACAACTGATGCGTCCTTTTCGGCGAATCCGCCCGTGAACCATGACGCTGCCAAGGGGATAAAAACAATGAGCGCCGAAATGACGAACATCTGGGCAGCTTCAAAAGCCCCCTGCAGCCAAAGCGGCATGGGTATTCCGTCGCGCTGGGGCTTGTCCGCTGTGCTATTCATCGTCTTCAATGGTGCCACATGGCGGGCCATGAGCTGGTGACCGGCGCTGATTGATCTAAAACACACAGGTTCCCGGCTCCCCCAGAACCCTTGCTTACTACCCACAACAGCACAGCGGCGAACCTGATTGTGGCTTAAACACAAGTAAGGCCCGGGATAAACCCGAGCCTTACTTGTTCAAGCCGCTAAGCCTAAAGAATATGCGGTTACCCGCACGTTTTCTTTAGAATTAGATAGCCTGGATGTTGACTGCCTGAGGACCCTTGGGACCCTGCTCAACATCGAAGGAAACCTTCTGGTTTTCTTCGAGGGAGCGGTAGCCCGAGGAGTTGATCGCGGAGTAATGCGCGAAAACGTCCTGTGACTGGTCATCGGGAGAGATGAAGCCGAAGCCCTTTTCAGCGTTGAACCACTTGACGGTACCTGTTGCCATTATTTCTATTTCCTTCTGAAGTTGGAGATTCCGCCCGACCTTCGGGCCTCCGTGTACGGTGTAAGTCCGCTTCTCCAGAAAAGCGACGTCTTCCCCGAAAGGATGGCGTCGCCTCAACTACAAAAAACGCAACACTACAACTGCATCTAAGTATACATGCCAATAAGCCTCGTGCCACTTTATTGGGAGAGGTACGTCACGCTCAGACTTTTGAGGCGTCAAATCCGGAGCAAGATCGTTGAGTTTCCGGGGATCTCGTCTCAGAAATTGCGACGTGTCACTCATTGTTTCCCCAATGTTTACCGGGCATGTCGCGTAATAGTGGCCCGAATCGGCAAAATTCTTGCCCTTCAGCCGCTCAGCCTTAGCTGGCGGCTGGTGAACCATGCTCAGCGCCTACCCAACAGGGCCAATCCGGCACCGAGCTCCAGTTGAGAAGCCGCTGACGTATAGTGAGGCCTCATGTGCCGAGCTTGCCGGTTGATATAAAGGCTGGCTGTCATGAGGTTGGCAAGCCTGTAGAACCGCCGTACCTATATATACGTATATATAGGTACGGGTAGGTAGGGGTAGAAACAACCAGAGGAAAGGGATGATCATGCAACGCACTAGTGCCGCGCTCCTTCGTCCCTCCCCAGGCTTCGTTGTAGCCCGCCTGGCTCGAGTAGTGGTTGTAGCTCTTATTGCCTTGGCTCTAGTGGTAGCAGGCTGCACGGTGGCCCAATCCTCCCCTTCTTCCGGTTTAGTGGGCCCAGCCGCTGCCGTTCAAGCCACCCCAGCCGCATCGGCCGTTAACGACGTAACTGCTGCACAGCGGCTGCTCGCATGTATACCGAGCAGGGACAAGACTCGGGCCGAGACAAACGCACTTTCCCCATCGTCGGCTGCGCTGCTCCACTGCCCCGCGGGTACATGGCCCCGCGGGTACATGGGTGCAAACGGCAGTCCGTTTCGGGGCTGAGCGCACTACATCCCAACGGGCGGGGAGAATCCCTGCGGCGTTGACGCATCTGGATCTTGGGATCTTAAGGACGTAGGAAAAGTCGCGCCCGCACCCAACGTGGCCATTGAGCGCCTCGGTGAGTGTCCGGCGTCGAACGTGTCCTTATATATACATAGAGCGCGCCCGGGTGTCCGTACTTTCATGCGGTACGCCACGGTGCTGCGCCCGCACATTCCAAGAGAGTTTCCCATGACCATGAAAAACACCAGGAATTTGATCCTGGCATTGGTGAATGCTGCCGTCGTCGTCTTGACCATTATTTTTGTGGGCGCCGGCGCCCAAGAGGACCGGCTGAATGCGGCTGGCCACGCGCTGAATCCCTCAACCGCAGCCGCCGCCGAGGGGCCAACTGCACAAGAGTTCACGCTAGAACGCCGAACTGATGGCGATCCGATGGCTTTGGGCGCCGTGGATGCGCCCGTGGTGATGATCGAGTATTCGGATTACCGGTGCCCGTTCTGTGGCGCTTATGCCCGTAAGACGCAGCCGGAGATCATCAAGAAGTACGTTGATAGTGGGAAGTTGCGCATTGAGTGGCGCGATTTTCCTGTGCTGGGTGAGGCCTCGGCGACGGCGGCTGTGGCGGCTCGCGCGGCTGGCGAGCAGGGGTTGTTTTGGGAATACAACGACGCCGTTTATGCGGCTGCCCCCGAGCGCGGCAAGGCCGATCTGTCTGAGCCTGAGCTAATGGCCTTCGCGAAAAATGTTGGGGTGCCGGACATGGCCACGTTCGCGGCGGATTTGAAGAGCCCACACTTGTTGGCCTTGGTGAAAGCGGACTTGGACGAGGGCACCGCGCTGGGGTTGAACAGCACGCCCACATTTGTCATTAATAACCAGTCGATTCCGGGCGCCCAACCCCTGGAGATTTTCTCTTCGGTCATCGACGAAGCCCTGGCACAGGTCAAGTAGCCGTGGATATTGGATATACGGGTGCTTTTCTGGGCGGGATCCTGACGCTGCTCAGTCCTTGTTCGGTCATGTTATTGCCAGCATTTTTTGCCTACGCCTTTGCCAGTCCTACCAAGTTGCTGGGGCGCACGGCGTTGTTTTATGCCGGTTTGCTGACAACGCTGGTGCCGCTGGGTCTGCTGGCCGGGTTGCTCGGTTCCCTCGTGATGCAAAACCGCGGGGTGTTGGTTACGGTGGCTGCGGGGATTGTCATTGTCATTGGTGTCTTGCAGATCATCGGCGTTCAATTTCCTGGCGTGAGCCGCAGCGCCGGTGCTGACGGCACCTCCGCGGTGTCTGTTTTTGTGCTGGGTTCTGTATACGGCGTGGCCGGCGTGTGCGCTGGGCCGATCCTTGGCTCGGTGCTGGCGGTGGCGGCCGCTGGCGGGAATCCGCTGTACGGCGGGATCATGCTGGCCATCTTCGCATTCGGGATGGCGCTGCCGTTGGGTGTTCTCTCACTGTTCTGGACCAAGCTGCGTCTGGGTCAGCGCGGTTGGCTGAAACCGCGCCGCTTCCGGGTGGGGCCATGGGAGAACTCCGTGTGGATGGTGGTTTCCGGGGTGCTATCTGTGGCGATTGGTGCGCTGCTTTTGGGAACCCAGGGGACGTCGTCGATGGGCGGGATGCTGAGCATCGATGCCCAGTATGAGGCGGAATCGTGGGTGGTGGCATTCTCCGCAGGGCTATCCAATGTGTGGTTCGGAGTGGCTGCCTTGGCGGTGCTGATCATGGCCGGTGGGTTGTACGTGTGGCGCTCACGGCGGGCGCAGAAAACACCTATCAGTTAGGCACTGCAGTGGTGACTCAGATCTATGCCCGGGCCGTTTAGGCCCGGGCCAGGATCCCCGCTAAATCGGACGACGGCGGGAGGTTGCCGTAGTTAGAGGAGCGTTCCGGTCCCAGCCGAGAGACAACAAACGCGTCCGATACCGCTGGTGGTGCGGCGCTTAGCAAACGCGCACCGAGATCTGTCTCGCTGGGGTTCTCTGACCGCGGAAGCTGTAGCCCAGTTCTACTACTTCGCCGCCTTGCCTTTCTTTTTCAATGTTTTGGGGTCGCCCTGGAAGAACTCTGTCCCGTGGAGCAGCTGGCCGGATCGGGCGAACGCATCGGCACCCTTGGCCACAACATCAAAGAGGAAGTCGTTTCCACGCCGCGGCAAGCCGTTGCCGGTGATGGTCACCGCGTGGTTGCCGTGTTCATCCAGCTCGACGGCAACCAGCACGTCAATGGTCAATTCCCAGCGCTGCAGCTTCGCCGGCAAAAGGAAGGTCGGAAAGAATTCGGTGTCAGCAACAAGGTCCTTCCAGAAGGACCCGTACCGGAGCCTGATCGGGTTCTGTCCGGGTTCCGATGTGACCCGGAACTTCTCCTTCTCCAGCACCTGGATAAACGGCAGCACCGGATGCGCCACGGAACCGTCAATCACAAAGGTGCGCGCCGGAATGCCGAACGGAATGTTCGAACCGTAAATCTTCATGGCACAACAGTATCCGCCGGCCGGCCCCCTTCAGGAACGCTGGGCCTGCGAGCGCCAACCGGCCAAAATGCTCTCCGTTTTCGGGTCGGGAGCTCCTGCATAGAAGCGGTCCAACACTTCTGTGAACAGCGGCTCCTCAGGCGCGGCTGCTTGGAAGAGTGTCATGGACGATTGAAGCTTCCTGGCATCCACCACACCGAAAATATCTTCAGCGCTGCGATCGCGAGTGCCCAGAATCAGAGAGGCACATTCCCGGAGCCGGACACCAAGAACGGGATGTACTACATAGGCAACGGCCTCGTCCATCGAGTCGATGGCATACAGCTTTGCCCAAGGGCTGGATCCAAGTTCGCTAACTTGCGGAAATACAAACCACATCCAGTGGCTCATCTTGAGCCCTGCGACCAACTCCATAGTGACGTCGCAATATATCGGATCTTGAGCTTCAATAAAACGATCAAGCTGGTGGCTCATTCAGTTGCCTCCTGTGTTGGCTGTCAACATGTCGCGGCAGGCCTCGTCGAGAAATTCGGCCACCTCGCGCGGACGGGACAGGACCGGGGCATGGCTGGAGTCGATCTCCGTCACCACAGCCCCCATTCGCGCAGCCATCTCGTGCTGCAACTCCGGGGGCACACAGCGATCGTCGGTGGCGAGCAGGTAGTGGGACGGCAGATCCAGCCAAGCCGGCGGATTCACCTTCACCCTGTCTAGGCCGATCCGCACCATCCTCTGTGTGGCGGCGGCAATGGCGACCGCCTCCGCCGGTGCGTCGGCCGCAAGTAGCTCGCCAAACGTTGACCGGTTGATGTAGGTATAGTCGCCGGCCACCACCACGTACTTGGGGATCTCGCTCCCCGAGTACTTGCGCGAGAGCCCGCTGACGGACTCCCCCTCGGCTGGCGCAAAGGCCGCCACGTAGGCGAGCGCTTTCACGGCCGCGACTCCTCGGGCAGCCTCACCAATCACCGCTCCCCCATAGGACCAGCCCACCAACAGCACCGGCCCCGAAACTGTGGCGAGGGTGCGACGAACGGAGGCAACGTCGTCGTCCATAGATTCCAGGGCGAGCTGAGCGGCGACGGGCTCATGTCCCATGGCGCGCAGCTCGGTGATGACATGTGCCCAGCTGGAACCGTCGGACCACAAACCATGTACTAAAACAATGGTCGCCATGAATGCTCCCTCCAATAGGGCCCCAATGTATCAGGGGCCGAGGCCTCCCTACTTGGCCGGCGCTGCCCTGACATGCATCCGTTCGCCTTGCGGCCCGAACAAGACGAGGAACTCAACGCTCTCCGTGGTTGCGCGGCCAAACCAATGCGGGGTGCGGGTATCAAACTCGGCAGCCTCACCATCCTTGAGCACAAAATCCCGCTCTCCCAAGACCACCCGCAACTGGCCCCGCAAAACATACATCCACTCATAGCCTTCATGGGTCTGCGGATTGGGTTGGGGCACCGAAATTCCGCCCGGCAGCACCAACTTGAATGCCTGCATGCCACCAGTGCCGCTACTCAATGGCAGGTAGGTCTGCCCATTTCGTTTGAAGGGGCGCAGGTGAATCCGAGGGTCTCCCGTCGCCGGCGCACCCACCAGCTCATCCAGCGGAACGGCATGCGCACGAGCCAACGGCAGCAGCAGTTCAAGATTGGGCCGCCGCTGACCGGATTCCAAACGCGAGAGCGTACTGACAGAAATACCCGTGGTCTCCGCCAAATCCGCCAAGGTCAGACCCCTACTCAGACGCAACGCCTTCAAACGCGGACCAACACCGGACAGCACATCTTCGGTCTCGTTACTCATGGACCCAGTTTGCCATTCCAGCAACATAGATTGCCAGAGAGGCAGTCTGGAGCGCACGCTTGAAGGACCAATCATTCCCAGCACAAGGCGGACATCATGCAAGACGTAATCATCATTGGCGGCGGCGCAGCTGGACTCAGCGCCGCTCTGCAACTGGGCCGCTCACGCCGCACCGTTACCGTGATCGACGCCGGCCATCCCCGCAACGAAACCGCAGCGGGCGTACACGGATTTCTCACGCGGGACGGCGTTTCTCCCCTCGAGCTGATCCGGCTGGGCCGCGCTGATCTAGAGCCCTACGACGTCCGTGTTGTGGAGGGAACCGTGGTTGACGCCGCAAAAGTGGATGACGGCTTCCACATCACGCTCGAGGACGGCAGTACCTTGAACGCCAAACGCATCCTTGTCACCACCGGCGTGGTGGATAAACTCCCAGAGATCCCCGGACTGGCCGAACGCTGGGGCAAGGACCTGGCCCACTGCCCGTACTGCCACGGCTGGGAAATTCGCGATCAGACCATCGGCGTCATCGGCAGCGGAACCCTAGCCGTGCACCAAGCGCTCCTCTTCCGCCAATGGTCACCCAACATCACACTGTTCCTGCACAGCGCACCCGAGCCCACCGCCGTCGAACGCCAACAGCTCGCCGCGCGCGGAATCCGCATCGTTGAAGGCACGGTAGCCCGCATTCACAGCGAGGACGACGCCGTCACGTCAGTGGAGCTGGCAGACGGCACCATCCATCCGGTCCAGGCCCTGACGGCGCAATCGCGCGTGATTGCGCAGGCTCCGTTCCTCCCCATGTTGGGCTTGGTACCGGTGGTGAGCGAATTTAGCGAGCTGGTTGAGTCTGACGAAAACGGCGCTACCGCGGTGCCTGGCGTGTGGGTGGCTGGCAACGTTACGGATATGCGCATCACAGTTCCGGCGGCAGCCCTCGCCGGATCGTTTGCCGGGATGACTATCAACATGGACATGATGGCAGAAGAACTGGATCAAGCCGTGGCGGCTCACTAAGTGGCGAACCCGGAATTGGAACCAGCAAGCTACGTATAAAGGAACACGCCAGCGCGGTAGCCGTACTTGGCTTCCAGTTGCTCGATGCCTGCGGGGTCGTGGCCTGTCAGAGCTTCTTGAATGGCTTCCGGAGGCGCAGGGAACTCAGCATTGAGGTGCTTCAGAGCCCAGGCGTTGCTGGTGAACGCCCATTCAAACACGAGTAAAGCCCCGATGACGGCGGCCCAGGTCAGCACGTGCGCCGCCGTCCAAGGGATTTCACGGTTCAATGGCGCCATCACCAAGTTGTGGGTGGTGAGCATGGTGAATCCGGCAGCGAAGAAGCCCGCAAAGACCGCCGCCTCCGTTGCCCCGAACGATACTCCGGAACGAATAAACCAACGGCTCCGCCGCATGAACTGCCAATAGACGGCTGCATTGATGAGCGTCAGGCCCGTGTAGAGCCAGAGTGCGGCCAGAGTCCACCATGGAACATCGTCCACCATGACCGGAACCAGCAGCGTTCCAAGCAGCGCAAAAACGGCAATGAGGGTGGGTGGGATCCCGATCAGTATGCGCGTGCGGCGGGCTACCCTGGGCGTGGACGGCCCACTCGGATCCGCCTCGTCCACCATCCACTGCGGGCTTTGAAACATGCCGGGCACTGAGATCTCACCCCTGACACCCGAATCAGATTCAGAACCAGAACCGGGACCGTCCGCATAGAACCCATCTGCATCTGCACCTGAGAAAGCCTGCGCTGCCGCCTTGTCACCGCTGATGTGCTCCCCCGCAACCGGCTCGTCAGCCAAATTGACGAATTCCTGTCCCACGTAGCGGCGCTCGATGAGAATGCGTTCCTGCACAAAGGGCCGTTCCGGGTCACTCCAGACATCGAATTCATTGTCCATGCTGGGAGCCCACACCTGATAGTCGAAGAACCGGATCCGCGTCGTCTCCAACCTACCGCCCGTCCGGTATTCCAGATCAACGTGAAACATTGCCCGGTTGTCCACAACAAATTGTTCGTTCGTCACGGCCACTACCGTGCCCACGGAATGCTCGCCGCCGGAGACAATGTCCCAGTGAATGCGGTGGTCTTCCCTGGCCTTCAGCCACATGATCCTCGCCAGCCGAGTTACCTTGATAACGGGAACCGTCAGGGCAACGGCCAGCCCTGCCAGTAATAGGAAGCCCACCCATTCATCCATCACAGCGCGGATAACTGCCGCGGCAACACACCCAAGAAGTAACCCAATCAGCACCGAAGCGTACGTCAGCCGCTGGCCGCGCCGTGGAACTACCGTGTGGCCAGAGTGCTCAGAAACTCGTTTAACTACCCCGTATCCCAGTACGTGTTTGAAGTCTTTGCCAATCTCATTGCCCAGACCCAACGCCCCCACCACGCCAATGACAAACAGCAGTGCTGGGACAAAGTGGGCAACGTCCACAAACACGCGGCCAATCTCCATGGGTGAAAGAAACCCAGCATTGCCACCGCCAAGGCACTGAGTAGGGCCACTAAACACAGGCGCGCAGCGTTTTTTGAACGAAGCCAAGCCATACCACCGGAGACGTCGGCAACGGCACCGTCTGCGCTCCCGGCGCTGCCCGTGACATGGGATATGCCATGACCGCCCCCTCCAGTTAGCTGAACTTTCATTCTCCACAGGGGTGGCGACGATGTCGAGGTACGCCACACCACCGCGCGCATTCAGGTATTCCGGAGTTGCTGGGAAACGACATCGATCCGGGAGAAAAGGCGGCTTAGAACGCGCTAAGCAGCCTTTTCTCACGGATCGATGAATAACCGAGCCCCAAAAATGGAGTTACAACCGCATGTCGCCGGTTTCGATGTAGCGCTGGTGCCACGACAGAGCCTCGCCCATCAAGTGTGGGGTGTGCTTGCCGTAGGAATCGCGCAGCGCACGGGTGAAGTAATCTTCCAGCATTGGCTTGTAGTCGGGGTGCGCCAGCTTCTCGGTGATCACCCGGGCGCGCTGCTTCGGAGACAGTCCGCGAAGGTCGGCGTAGCCCTGTTCGGTGATCAGCAGCATGGTGTCGTGTTCGGTGTGGTCAACGTGGCTGGCGAAGGGCACGATTCCGGAGATGCGCCCTTCCTTGGCAACCGATGGGGACATGAAAACGGAGAGGAAGCCGTTGCGGGCAAAGTCCCCGGAACCGCCAATGCCGTTCATAACGTGCGATCCCACGACGTTGGTGGAGTTCACGTTGCCGTAAATATCGGCTTCGATCATTCCGTTCAACGCCACGCAACCCAGACGGCGGATGAGTTCGGGGTGGTTGGAAATCTCCTGGGTGCGCAGCACAATGCGTGAGCGGTAGAAGTCCACGTGCCGGTTGAACTCGGCGATGCCGGCTTCGGACAGGGAGAAAGAGGTGGCGGAGGCGAACTCGATGGTGCCGTCCTTGATCAGGGCCAGCATGCCGTCCTGAATCACCTCGGTGTAGGCCTTGAGCCCGCGGTATCCGCCGCGAGCAAGCCCGGCCAGCACGGCGTTGGCAATGTTTCCCACGCCAGATTGCAGCGGCAGCAGCTTATCCGTCATGCGGCCAGTCTTGATTTCCCCGTCGAGGAAATCAAGCAGGTGATCTGCAATCTGGTTCGAGGTGGCGTCAGGCTCAGCAAAGGCAGAAAGCCGGTCCGGCGCGTCCGTTTCAACCACGGCAATGATCTTGTTGATATCCACGTCCAGGTACGGCTGACCGATCCGGTCTTCCGGCGCCGTCAACATGATGGGCTGGCGGAACGGCGGCAGCGCGGTCCCGTAGTAGATATCGTGCATGCCTTCAAGGCCGGCGGACTGCTGCGAGTTGACCTCGATGATCACGGCGTCGGCCATGTCCAGCCAGGTCTTGTTGTTGCCAACGGAGGAGGAAGGAATCAGGCTGCCGTCTTCGCGGATGCCCACCACTTCAATAATGGCGATGTTAATGTCGCCGTAGAAACCGAACCAGGTGTGCTGGGCAACGTGGCTGAGGTGAATATCCATGTATTCAATCTCGCCGTCGTTGATCCGCTTACGCAGCGCCGGATCGGACATGTACGGCAGGCGCAGTTCCATGCCGCCAGCCTTGGCGAGCACGCCGTCGAGCTCGGGGGCGGTGGAAGCACCGGTGAGGATCTTGATCTTGAAATCAGTGCCCGCAGCAGTTGCCGTTTCCATCTGTGCGGCCAGTGCTTGCGGCACTGCTTTCGGGTAACCGGCGCCAGTGAAGCCACTCATGGCGACTGTCATTCCGGGCTTGATCAGCGCTGCTGCCGCCTCGGGCGACATACGCTTCTCCAACAATCCGGCGTGGCGGATACGATCGTGCACAGGGTCCTCTTTCACATATTTCTTCGGAACATCCGTCCAAAGTCACCCAGACCACTCTAGACGGTGACGGAGAATACACGTAGCCAGGTATGTAGTCCATAGTTTTTGCAAAGCTTTAAGTACGACGGCGCCTACCGCCCTCGCCCGCGCACGTCACCGAATGCAGACGTCACCGTCCGCCGGCGGCACAGAAATGGCGCACCCGATCGAGCCTACTCCTGTAGCGGTGCCACGAACTGCAGAACCTTTGAACAATGCTGGTAGAACTAGAACATGACTGAGAACCCCAGCCTTACTCCAGCCCATGGCGACCGCGTGCAACAGGAACGCTCCCAGCTTGCCGGAACCGTGGTTGCGCTCGTCGGCTGGGCCGTTGTGGTGGTGCCGATCATTCTGATGTCCGTGCTCATTTTTGCTGCCGTCATGGAGCCATCTCAGAGCTTGGCAGCTCCTGCCCGGGTCGCACTGATCTTTGCCGGCGCAGTGCTGCTGTTCTGCATGATCGCAGCGCCGCACCTGCTGGGTCAGGCCGTGCGATTCAAGGAAAAGGCCATGTGGCGGGCAGCCCTCATTACCGGCATCCCCACGGTCTGCGTGGTTTTGTACTTTGTGTTCCGCTGGCTCAGTAATCTGGGCTGAGAATGCTTCGTAGGCACCGCACTGCGTGAAATTCCTTAGGCTTGGGCCCGGAACAGATATAATCCATTTGTTGGAGTAATAATAACGAAGGTGGAGTTCCTATGTCCCAACCGATGTATGAAGTCCCTGGCCAGCACCAGCTCAATTCTGGCGCACGGGCATCCGCAGTGGCTCGGGTCAAGCCCCGAAATGCCGTATGGGCCGTGCTCACGGCAGCCGTTGGGTATGGTCTTTTTGCGGTGCCAATCATCGTGCTGGTTTTTCTCGCCATGTTCAACTCCGTCAGCGGCCCCGGTTTGGGCGGCGGTCACGAAGGCGCTGGTTTCTTTGTATTCCTCTGTGTTGCAGGAATCTTGTGTATGGTCGCCAGCCCTGTCCTGATGGCCTGTGCATTCACCTTCCGCAAACTGGGCTTGTGGATAGCAGCCATCTGCACAGCGGCACCCGCACTGGTGGTGGCCGTCATGATCTACATTAAACTACCGGCGTAGCGATTTGACAGGCTTGCTTCAGCCACGCGTGCTCGAAACTTAAGCATGCCCCGCCCACAATGAGATCCCGTCCCAACTCCTGGCAGTATCGCGTTCGCAGGCGCCCGCCCCGGAAGCCACACCACACCGTTCCGTGTGGTGTGCTATGGCTATCACACTGGTGGGCTGGGCGGTATTGACCTACCCCCGTGGCGCTGCTGGCCCTATTGTCCCTTGTGGTCATGACGGGCACTCTGGACAGCACAACAACGGCTGCCAGCGTGGCCCTGGGAATTCCGGGATTCGTGGACACACTGAGCATGCTGGCGTTCCCGCCCCTGCTAGGCGAGGACGGCCGTTTCAGGGAAAAGGCCATGCTGCGGGCCGCTCTCATCACCGGCATCCCCACGGTCTGCGTGGTTTTATACTTTGTGTTCCGCTGGCTCAACAATCTGAGCTAATGCCGTATTAGAGCAGAGACACTCAGGGCCCCGAAGCTGGCGGTGATCGGCGCATTTTCCCTCTTTCCGGCTCTGTATGGCCTATTCAGCATCGACAGCGGAATGTTCTAACAACAGCAACACTATTTAGTCCATTCATTTGCTTAACCCGCTTGAGGGTGTTAGAAATAGGCTATGAAGAAGCTAGAACCGACCCAACTGCGGCGAGAAAAAGTGGACCGCAAGGTCGTCGCCAAATTGATCATCAGCATCGGCTGGCTCCTGGCCATCTACCCTTCCATCATGATTATCCAAATCGCCGCTGGACTAGGGGCATTGAGCGTCGAAGTCGACGACGAGACCGGCGGCGCCGTCCTCTTCATGATCATTGCCATCGTTTTGGTGATCTGCACGGTAGGCGCGCCACTCTTCGCCGGCCTGGGCCATGCCCGCAAAAGTCTGGAATTGCGAGTGTGGGCTGTCCTCATGGGCATTCCGGCCGTGATCGTTGCCGGCTCCCTTTACTTATACCCCCTCAGCTGAGGCACTAAACACCCGCCAGCACCTGCGTGAAGCACAGCCCGCATCCAGCAGTGCGTGTCAGAATAAGTTCATGCCCCGCCCTCATCGTGAGATCCCGTCCCAGCGTTTGGCCGCATCTGTGGCTCAGTCGGCCGCCTCCCCGAAGCCGCATCGTCCACCGTGGTTGGGCATTGTTATTGCCATCGTGGGCTGGGCTTTGCTGGCTTATCCCGCCATTATTCTGGGCTTGGTCTCGTTCATCATCATGACTGGAGCTTCCGATACCGGAACCACGGCACCCGCCATCGCCTTGGGCATTTTGGGTTTCCTAGCCACACTGGCCATGCTCGCGTTCCCGCTCCTGCTGGGTCTTGCCGTGAAGGCACGACGCCGGTCACTCTGGATCGCGGCGTGCCTCACCGGAGTTGTGACTATCGGCGCATGTATCTACCTCGCCGTGGAGTGGTTTATCCCGCTGGGATCTCTGTAGCGGCTTCCTGCTGAACGGCTGGGATCGCCGCAACGGCCTCATGCTTGACGAAGGTGACCTGCTCGGGGTCTAAGCGAGTGCGCATGACCTCGATGGCCTCAGGATTTTGGTCCACCATGACGAAGTGGCGTTCAAGTTCCAGAGCTGCGGCGCCGGTAGTGCCGCTGCCCCCGAAGAAGTCCAGTACCCAGTCACCACGTTCGGTACTGGCGGAGATGATGCGGCGCAGAATGCCGACAGGCTTCTGCGTGGGGTAACCCGTCTTTTCGCGGCCGTTGGGTGAAACGATCGTATGCCACCAAGTATCGGTGGGCAGCTTGCCCAGCGCTACTTTTTCGGGTGTCACAAGCCCGGGTGCCATGTACGGTTCGCGGTCCACTTCGGCACTGTTGAAGTAGTAAGTCTTGGGGTTCTTAACGTAGACCAAGATGTTGTCATGCTTGGCAGGCCAGCGCTTTTTTGAACGGGCGCCATAGTCGTAGGCCCAAATTATTTCGTTCAGAAAGCATTCGCGACCAAAGAGTGCATCTAGCAGGACCTTCGCATAATGGACCTCGCGGTAATCGAGGTGCAGGTACAAGGTCCCGTCGTCCTTGAGCAGACGCCAGGCCTCTTCAAGCCGAGGTTCCAGGAATTCCCAGTAGTCACCGAAAGAATCGTTGTAGCTGAGCGTCAGGCCCTTGATGGTCTCGTAGCTACGGCCCTGAAAACCAACACGTGAGCCGGTTTCGCTGCGTACGTTTGTCATGTTGTTGCGGGCCTGGACCTTGCCGGTATTGAACGGCGGATCGATGTAGATGAGCCGGAAGCTTTCATCCGGAAGCGTCCGCAGGAAGCTGAGGTTGTCACCCTCAGCCACCAGGTTTCCACCCTCCGCATGCCAGGCGCTGACAGGCTTTGTCGCCGAGGCGGGGCTCAGGGTGGAATCGCTCGCATCGGTTGTCATGCTTCAAGGCTAGCGGTGCTGCGCGCCTGCGGCGAAACGCTGCCTCCCTCGGTGACGCGCCCTGGCCTTTGCCGCATGTTCTAGCCCACGGTTCAGGCTCAGTCGCTCCCCAAAAGGTGACCCGTTGTTGAATGCGCGGCAGCCACGACATGCCACAGGCCACAGCGCAGCTACGGGATTCGGTCTAGGGTCGAAGGATGGCTCTTCACCACGAATCAGACATGCACTTGATGACAACGAACAAGGAACGCGCAGGCTTTCTACAGGTGCGCGGCGCCCGCGAGAACAACCTCAAGAACGTAGATGTGGATGTTCCTCGAGATGCCATCGTCGCGTTTACCGGTATTTCCGGGAGCGGCAAATCCTCCTTGGCCTTCGGCACCATCTTCGCTGAGGCCCAACGTCGCTTCTTTGAGTCGGTGGCACCGTATGCCCGTCGGCTCATCCAACAAGGTAATACGCCTCATGTGGAATCAATCTCAGGGCTTCCCCCGGCAGTCGCCATGGCGCAGCGACGCGGCAGTCCCAGCACGCGCTCTTCTGTGGGAACGGTGACAACACTGTCAAACTCGCTGCGCATGCTGTACTCCAGGGCAGGTGACTATCCGGAAGGCGCCGGCATCCTGTACTCGGATTCATTCTCGCCCAACACTGTGGCCGGAGCCTGCCCCGTGTGCCACGGCTTGGGCATAGCCCATACGGTCACCGAGGAGTTGCTGGTACCCGATCCCAATCTCTCCATCAGGGACGGTGCCATTGCAGCGTGGCCACGCGCATGGCAAGGGAAAAACCTGCGGGACATCCTCACGCACTTAGGCTACGACGTCGACCGTCCATGGAAGAAGCTGCCAAAGAGCGAACGTGACTGGATCTTGTTCACTGAAGAACAGCCTGTTGTGGAAGTGACACCGCAACGGGATCGGGTGGCGAAACCCTACAAAGGCAAATTTTGGAGTGCCCGCAGTCACGTTCTGCATACACTGGCCAATTCCAAGAGTGCACCCATGCGTGAGCAGGCATTAGCGTTTATGCATTCGGGTCCTTGCCCAGTCTGCGGCGGGAGCGGGCTGAAGCCTGAAGCGCTGGCGGTCACGGTGGCGGGCCACACCATCTCCGCCATGAACGCCTTGCCACTAACGGAACTCGCCGCGACGCTGGAGAACCTCAGCGCGGGCCCAGTGGGAGATGACGGCAGCCGTGAAGCGGTCGCAGCGGCAATCGCACAGGATCTAAATCACCGCATTGCCGTGCTGCTGAACTTGGGTTTGGGATATCTGAGCCTAGGGCGCAGCACGCCAACGCTTTCCCCCGGGGAAATGCAACGACTGCGGATCGCAACACAATTGCGCTCTGGCCTGTTCGGTGTCATCTATGTGCTGGATGAACCCTCCGCGGGCCTGCATCCGGCCGATGCCGAACCGCTTCTGGAGGTGTTGGAACAGCTCAAAACAACAGGGAACACGGTGTTCATTGTCGAGCACAATATGGACATGGTGCGTAGGGCGGACTGGCTGGTGGATGTAGGTCCGCTGGCCGGGGAACAGGGTGGGCATGTTGTCTATAGCGGGCCCGTGGAGGGGCTTGCCGATGTTGCAGAGTCGCTGACGCGACCATTTCTGCTGGGCGAGCTATCCCCCGCTGCGCCACTGTCAACGCAGTCCGCTGCGACCACTGGTGGCAGGCGGGCCCCTGGCGGATGGTTGGAGTTGCGGGGCATCACCAAACACAATTTGCAGGAGCTTGAGGCTCGGGTGCCGCAGCACGCGTTGGTGGCTCTCACGGGGGTTTCCGGCTCCGGGAAATCCACGCTGTTGCAGGTTCTCAACAGCGCTGCTGGCGGGCAAATCGATGCCGACGATCAAGGACTTACCGCGACTGTGGCACGTGCAGGCTTTGATGGCGTTGATCGAGTGGTTCAGGTGGACCAACGGCCTATTGGCCGGACTCCACGGTCAAATCTCGCCACGTACACCGGGATGTTCGACGCCGTCCGTCGTGAATTTGCGGCGGTCCCCGAAGCCCGGGCCAAGGGGTTCACGGCGGCTAGATTCTCCTTCAATGTTGCGGGCGGGCGCTGTGAAACTTGCCTGGGCGAGGGCTCGGTCGCCGTGGAGCTTTTGTTTCTGCCAGGCAGCTACGGACCGTGTCCGGTGTGCCACGGTTCCCGGTTCAATGAAGAGACGCTCACAGTGAAGTACCGCGGGAAAACCATTGCCGATGTTCTCCGGCTGACGGTGGATGCGGCAGCTGAGGTGTTGGCGGACATTCCGGCCGCGGTACGAAGCCTGGCCACCCTGCGCGAAGTGGGCCTGGGCTATCTGCGGCTTGGGCAGCCTGCCACCGAACTTTCCGGTGGTGAGGCCCAGCGGATCAAGCTGGCGACCGAGCTGCAGCGGCCCCGGCGCGGCCATTGCCTCTATCTTCTGGATGAACCGACCACCGGTCTGCATCCGGCCGATGTGCAGTTACTGCTGCATCAGCTCAACCGTTTGGTCGAGGCCGGAAACACAGTGGTGGTGGTTGAACACGATATGGATGTGGTGGCTTCGGCCGATTGGGTCATTGACCTTGGACCGTCCGGTGGAGCCGACGGTGGCCGCATTATGGCTGCTGGTACACCGGAGGAAGTTGCGGGTGTCCCGCAGAGCCGCACTGCCACCTACTTGGCCGCTGCCCTGCGGCGTCGCAACGGCCCCTCCGCAACGTAGCTGCCGCTCGGTGACTCGCTCCTGCCTGCGGTGGCGGCAGGCAGGAGCTATCAACAGAGGCTAGAGAGCGCCCTTGAAGATGGCGGCCTTGTCGGTGAACATGTTGGGTCCACTGATCTCCACGCGGACTGCACCAGCATCTGCGGCGGCAATTCCAGCGCCGAACTTCACGGTCTGGGTCTCGCCGGGCAGGATGGTGCTCAACATATTCAGACCAAGGTCACTATCCATGTCGGACACGGATTCGGTCTGCTTGTTCTTGTCACCGACGGTGACCTTTGGGAGTGACATGAGGCCCGCTTCGAGGTCCTCGTCGCTGCCGTTCACAACGGTCAATTCAAAGACGGCAGCCTGGCCTTCTACGGCGCCGTGGGCGTACTGGCCGACCGGCTGGAAGCCGAGCGAGGTCACAGTGACCTTCACGCCGCTTTCGTAGGTGACGGTTCCGCCCAAGGCAGCGGAGCGGTCCGCGGGCTTTTCGGCCGTCTTTGCAGCAGGCTTCTCGGCCTGGCTGGCTGCCGACTCAGCGCCAGCGACGCTGTCAACGGTGGGCGCCGGGCTGGAACAGCCGGCCAACAAAAGTGCCGCCAGAGGCAAAGCAACTAACAACTTTTTCAAGATTTCCCCTACGAGTGATGATGAAAGGCCAGCAGGACCGCCAAGAACGGTACTGCAACCAAATCCGTGGTGGATTGGGCCTATTCACAACGTACGTTGAGGGTCTGACAAAGTAGTTCGTAGGGTTCCAGCTGCCGCCTTCTACTCCCCGCGCAGCACGTCCTTCGTGGCGTGGTTGTAGTGGAAAGTCACCGGTCCTCCGGCGTGGGCGAACTCGTGGTTGGCGCCATCCAGCAGACCAAAAGCACCGTAGTTCTCATCCCAGTTGCCGTTCAGCACAGCCTTGTAGCTGTACTGCCCGGCGGGGAGCTCGGCCGATAGCTGCCAAACGCCAGCAGTAGAGTCGAGCTGCATCTGCACGTTGGAGTGGCTGGGATCCCAGTTCGCCGCACCGAGCGCTTCGCCGAAGGTCCCGGCCAGGGCCACCGCTGCCGGCTGCTCGGCCTGTACGACGCCGGACGCATCCGTTTCGCTCGCTGCGCTGGCCTTGGCGGTGGTTGCCTTGGTGGCCGGCTTCTTGGCTGGAGTCTTTTTTGCCGCTGGCTTCTTAGCCGCTGGCTTTTCCGTGGTCTGCTCGGGCAACGGGGTGCCTGCGGGTATCAAAGTACCGTTACCCAAGGCCTCTGCCAGCTTGTCGGCGGTGTCGAAAGCAACCGTGGCGCGCAGCCCGTTGTCGGTGATCTCCCAACCGCCCCGACCTTTGGTCATCCAGCCAGCCTTGACCAGATCTGCCGTGGCTTTGGTGAGGTTCTTATGTCCGCGGGGAATGCCGCCGCTGAGAAGCTCGGACTCTTCCTTGGTGAAGGGGATGCGAGTGGCCGCCTCGGCCAGGACCTCTCCCCCGTTGGGCTTCTCGTCCAGCCCCGATCCGGCGGCCATGATGTCCAAAACTACTTTGAGTCGACGGTTGGTGTTTTCTCGAATGCTCACGGCTGATCTCCTATGGAAGCGGGGTACATGTCCACTGTGGCACGGGGAGAAGTTACGCGACAGTAGATGACGTAATCCAACCACTGAGGCCCGGTGACTAGGACTGTTGGAACTAAGAAAACCTACCCGCCCAATTCCCCTGTACAGTCTTCGTCTGACACCTTGGCGCTGACGTGGATGTTAGAAGTATTCTTTTCGTTGATTCGAATTTCGCCGCCGTGATGATCCTGGGAGCTTATACCGGTCCATCCGCCCTTGAGAGAGTCTGTATCGATGACCGGGGAGAAACCCGCATTCTTAAGGATGGGGGCGATGGTATCCATGACGGGTTCCCACTCGCCGGCTAGCCCACTCAAGTGTTGCTGTGACCGTAGTGTTCCGATGCTGAGGATGCACTCTCCATCATTATTCTCCGCCATGCGTGTGTGCTGATTTTCGACAGGAGCCCACTCAAGGCCAGGATATTCTGTGCTCAATACTTCACTGATCTCGGTAGACAGCTGCTGATATTTTGGCCCGGCTTCAGCAGCTGGCAACAGAGTCAAAGCAGGGCGCGTCGCCACGCCACAGGCACTCACGGCAAATACAGGGATCATGACTAACGCTGCAACGCCTTGATTTTTGAGGAAACTGTTAACCATTCGGCAAGCATACTTATTGACTTGAGAACTCCCGATGGGTTGGACTGCCCATGCAAGTGCAAGCAATTGACGTATTTTCGATTTTCACCCATAAGCCTGTCCAGCGCGCCACAGTCCATGGAACCCATCTACTGAGCGACAGCGGCCGCATCGGCGTACACGTCGGCAGGCATAGGGCGGTGCAATTTCCATGTGATTGCAATCGGTTTCCCGCCCTTGTGCCGAACATAGTCGACCTGGCCCAGACATGTGTAAGGCGCGGTTAGGCCTGTTTCGTCGTCAGCCTTGTCGCGACTAAAGATCAGAACTTGGGAATCGTGCCCCTTCGAATCCAAGTAGCGCCTGCCAGTCGGGCTTTCTGGAGACGTGGCGTTCTGGGACTCCCAGTGGAAGAGCTCTGGGCTCAACGCATAGTCCTTGTACATGGTCGTCGCCGAATGGTTTACAGCATCCTTGCTGAGCGTCACGAAGAAGGCATCTGTGCGACTTGGTTCGCACCATGCAACTCCACCCATACTGATGATTTTTCTCTGCTGATCGGTGTCGAGGGATTTCGCGCCCAGTGCGGCGAGAACCTCGTACCTGCCGTAGGTGAGGTGGCTTTGCAAGGGCGACCAAGTCAGTGCTCCTCCGAGCGTCTTGCCGGTACGTTTGGATGTCGCAGCACCCAGTGCAACTACTTGGGCTATCTCACTGCAGACAAACGGATACCGACGGAGATTATCGAAGCCCTCCTCGTAACTCTCGAACCCTCCCCCGTTATCCCACAAAGTAAAGAAAAGCATCCTTGCAAAGGTCTGTTCTCTCGGCGATAAATCGGCGTAGGCGGGCGCGTCGGTTCCAACAATCATCGAGTACGCGTCAGCACGCTCGCGATCGTCAACATGGATTAGCGATGCCATCCGGGTCAGCAATTTCTTTTCCTCGGCAGACGCTACTTCGTAGAGCTTGCCTGCTACTGCTGCTTCCGCCGGTGACATCCAATCGATCAGTCCCGCCAGTCTGAGGTACTCCGTCCATGAGTTCTTGGTTGACTTATAGATTGTCTTGATGTCGTGGCCGGACTTTGCCAAGTAGCCAGCCAGATACAACTCGCCGTAAGACTTGATATCGGCAGTCAGCTTGGGCTTGTTCAGCTTCAACTGCGCCTTCAGATTCTCAAGGACTACGTCTTTGGCGACCCTGTCGAGCACGATCTGAGAACCGGAAGGCAGGAATGGGAAGTCCTGGTCAACAGCCTTTTCCAGTTGTTTGCGTCCATAGCCGGTCATTGCCCGGAAGCGAACGTCAAAGCGGAACTCCCTGTGCTGCTGGCCAATGAAATCCATGACCGTCAGGACGGCCTTTCCCTTTGCCCGCCGGAGTCCACGGCCCAGCTGCTGCATGAAGATCGTGGCACTCTGTGTGGGCCGCAACAGCAGGATCGTATCCACCTGTGGCAGGTCAAGGCCCTCGTTGAACAAGTCGACAGCGAAAATGCAGTTGATTTCCCGTTTTTGCAGGCGGCTCAGCGCAAGGGCGCGTTCGCCGTCGTCAGTCTGGCCCGAAACGGCCACTGATTTGATCCCCGCAGCGTTGAATACCCGCGCCATATATTCCGCGTGCTGTATGGAAACACAGAAGCCGATGGCTCGCATGTGCTCGCTGCTTGTGACCTTGTCTTGGAGTTCTTTGATGATCTTCCCAGCGCGCACATCATTGCCCGTATACACCTCACTCAGCTGCTGCAGGTCGTACGAGCCGCGCTTCCAGTCCAAACTACTCAGGTCTACACCGTCGGAGACTCCGAAATAGTGGAACGGCACGAGCAAGTCCGCGTCGAGGGCATCCCAAAGGCGCAGCTCGCTCGCGGTCCGACCCTCAAAGAATTCGTCGGCAACATGGATGCCGTCGCCCCGCTCGGGTGTCGCCGTCAATCCGAGGAATTCCTGAGGAGTCAGGTGATCAATGAGTTTTCGGTAGGTCTTGGCTGCGGAGTGGTGGAATTCGTCGATAACAACAACATCGAATTTGGACGGGTCAAAATTGTCGAGATTCTTGGCAGTGAGTGACTGAACGCTGGCAAAAACGTGTTTCCACTCCTGCGGTTTGTGATCACCGACGAAGAGTTCGCCAAAGGAACCACTCTGCATGACGTTCCTGTACGTCGTCAGTGACTGCTGCAGAATTTCCTTGCGATGGGCGACGAAGAGCAGGGTAAGTTTCCTACCGGACGCTTCACACAGCCGCCTGAAGTCTAGGGCGGCGATGACGGTTTTGCCAGTGCCTGTTGCCGCAACCAGCAGATTCCGATGGAATCCCTTATTGCGTTCCGCTTCAAGGTCCTCGAGCATCTCGACCTGGTGCAGGTAGGGTTCGACCTCAAGCCCGGTGTAGCCGCTGGGAGCAGACGTCCTCGTATCTCCATTCCGCAACAGCGCGGCATCCAATTTTTCCGCATCTGTTGCGGGGTCATAGGGCTGAAAGGCGCGTTGTTCCCAGTAGCTATCAAACGTGATGGCGAACTTCTGAAGCAGAGCTGGCGTTCCAATGTTGGAAAGCCGCACGTTCCATTCCAGGCCGTCCAGCATCGCGGCGCCGCTGAGATTGGAGCTGCCCACGTAGGCAGTGCTGAACCCGGTATTGCGGTGGAAGAGCCACGCTTTAGCGTGAAGCCGCGTGGACTGAGTCTCGTAGCTGATCTTGACCTCAGCACCGTATCTCTTGACTAATTCGTCGATCGCCCTGCGCTCTGTGGCTCCCATATAGGTCGTGGTGATGACGCGGAACCTTCCACCGCGGGCCTTGAGCGCATCCAGTGCAGGTTCAAGCAGGCGGATTCCTGTCCACCTGATGAATGCACAGAGCAAATCAACGGTGTCAGCCGATTCGATTTCTGCGCGGATCTCTGCGGCCAGGTTCGGATCGTCCTTGCCATTTGTCAGCAACGCGCTGTCGCTCAAGCTTGTGGTGGGCCTTCGCAGCTGGCGGCGTTTGAGGACATCGGGACGGTGAAGGGAACGAAGCTGCGTTGGCCCTGCAGTGACCTCGTTGTCCGGATCAATGATGGCAAGCAACTGGTTGACTTTGGCAACCCGGTCTTCTGCAACGGTGTTGGCCAGCAAACGTTTCACTGTTTCCGCGACATGGCGTGACAATGCCTGCGGCGAACTGGCCTCGTCGATCCGGGAGCTCGTTGCCTCTAGTTCCGGCACGGCACGGAGGCGTGCCGTCAGGTCCTGGGTGTGGAGGAGTTCGTAAAGTCCCTCTTCAAGCTGCGCCGGCGCGTTTTCCCCATCAAAAGTGTTCACCTGGCCAGGCTATGTGGTGGTTGCGACAAAGACGAAAATGATTGCCTCTGGAATATGACACCGCCCAGAGCAGCTTTCGAGTACGGACATGGCCGTCAGTCGCTAGTATCTGGACCATGGAACATTTCACGGGCATTACGGACGCAGCCTTCAGAAGGGCGATTGACGAAGCCAAATCAATGACGCGCGATGAATTCCGGAAGCACTACAACTTTGGCAAGTCGACTACTTACGTCGCAGTGAATGAAGGCGTGGCTGTAGACCCCAAGGCCCTGCTTGCTGCGGCTTATCATCACCAGTTCCCAGACTCGGCCCGGCTTACGCCTGCCAGCTTCTCCAGTTCCGCGACCACTCGCTCGATTCTCGAAGGCTTTAACTGCAAGATCCTTAGGGAGGTCGTGCATGACGAGCCGGTGTCCGCTACCACTGTGCCGCCGAGTATCCCGGGGCCACTGGCAGTTCCACCTGCGGCCTGGTGGGTAAATCAGTCGGAGAATTTCCATTTGGTCTATCCAGCGGGGACGCTGTGGGCTCCCGTCGCTGACAGTCGCGGCACAGTCCCTAGCCACTGGGCGGTCATCCATGAATTGCGCCCGGGTGATCTAGTAATCCACCGGCACAACGATCAAGTCCGTGGCCTGAGTACGGTCATTACGACACCTGTCAAAACGCTCAGGCCGAGTGGCTACGTCGACCCACTAGATACAGAAGGCTACCTTGTACTTGTAAATCCAGTTGGCTACGTCAACATTCCAGCTAGGAGCCTGTTGGAGAAACTGGAGAAGGGTACTGGACCGCTAAACAAGAACGGCAAATTGTCCAGAAAATACATAGCCCCGCTCCCTGTTGAGACGACGCTGCAGGCCTTGCAGGATCAAGGTGTGGCCTTCGTTGATTCTGCCGAAAAACTTAATACCGACGCAAACATCGAAAAAATATTCACAATAGATGGGCCTACCGACCGACTGGTTGCTGCCCAATCCCGCGTTGAGCAGAACTTCCTGCGGGCTCAGCTTCTGAGCAAGGGAGACATTACCTGTGCCCTATGCGGAAGGCACCTGCCAGCAGATCTTCTTGTAGCAGGCCATATTAAGAAGAGATCGATGATGACGGAATCCGAGCGCCTGGACTTCAACCACAACTCGATGCTGGTGTGTGTCTTGGGATGCGACTCTTTGTTCGAAAAAGGCTACATTTCAGTTGATGACCGAGGTTTAATCCGCGGTACAAGTGAGGTGCCAAGGGCTGTACATGATGTCGTCAGTCAACTGATCGATAGGCCATGTCCTAAGTTTGAGTCCCGTTCTGCTGGCTACTTCAGATGGCACTGGCAGAACGTGTTCGAATCCGCACTTTGAGAGCCAACCGGCTAAGACTCAGCAAGCCCCCGCCAGCAACTCCGAGAGGAACCCAGCCGTGCGCCTCATTCCGCCCGAACCAGATTTCGCCGATGGTCAGCTTGCCGAAAAGGCCGTCTGGGATGCCCTAAAAGCATCACTGCCTGACGACGTCGTCTTGGTCCACTCGGTCCAGGTCCGGCACGGACGAGCGGAGCACGAGATCGACATTCTGGTGCTCTGGCCCGGCGCAGGTCTGGCAGCCATTGAGGTCAAGGGCGGCCTAGTCACTAATGAGCACGGCCAGTGGTTCCAATCCGGAGGAGCTGATGGCAAACGCAAACTGAAAGACCCGCTGGCCCAGTCCCAAGGCTCCCAACATGCCTTCAAGCTGTGGCTGCAGGACCACATGGGAATGCTGCTAACAAGCAGGTTCGTCTACATGGCCGCATTCCCCTACTCATCGGTCGGCCAAGAATGGGTCAAGTCCGGCAATCCTCGGGACATGTTTCTAGATCAGGACGATCTCAAAAATCCTGCCGAACTGATTCGCCACGCTATCGAAGTCGAAGGAAACGGCACGGGACCGCTAGCTAAGCCATTCTTGGAGAGAATTATCCCCAAGCTCGAGGGAAATCTTGACCAAGCCAAAAATGACGCAGCCGGCTATGGAGAAGATGAAGACAAGCAGGATCACCTGACGGAGCGGCAGAAGGTCCTGCTTTCTGCGACTCGTTCATTGCCACGCATCAGGTTCACCGGCGGCGCCGGGAGTGGCAAAACCTGGCTGGCGGTGGAAAAGGCCAGGGAGCTGTGCAAATCGAGAAAACGCGTGGGTTTGTTTTGCTACAACAAGGGACTTGGCATGTACCTGTCCGACCAAGTCGGCGGCTGGCGGCAGGCGCAGCCCGCATTTACCGGTGAGTTCCATGAATTCGTGAAGTCCCTGGGTGTCCCCGACGGCGAGGGTCAGGACTATTACGATGTGGAAATGCCCCGGATTTTGAAAGAGCTTGCCGCAGACCTTCCGGAGCATGAGAAGTTCGATGCCGTGATCGTTGATGAGGCGCAGGACTTTGCCCCGCTGTGGTGGGAGGCGCTGCGTGCCTGCCTGAAGGACCCTGAAGAGTCTGAAATCTATGCGTTTATGGATGATGGCCAGGACGTCTACAAGCGCTGGTCCAGCGATGATGCAATAGCCGATCTCCTCCCGATCCACATTGACGAGAATCTGCGCAATACAAAGAAGATTGCCGAAACTTTCAAGGACTTTGCGGGGGATAAGTTCATCTCCCGAGGCAGCACCGGAATGGCCGTCCGGATGGTCCAATGTGCTACGGATGCCGCTTTGGACGTTGCGAGTAGCTGCATCGATGCACTCATTGAAGACGGCTGGACCAATAACCAAATTGCCCTGCTGACAACCAAAAACCGGCATCCAATCCATCTGGAATACTCTGATCGCAATGAAATCGGTGAGTACTGGCGTGAATTCCATGCCAACGAAAGTGAGTTCTACGGCCACGTCTTGGGCTTCAAAGGTCTTGAACGCTCCGTTGTTATCCTGTGCGTCAATGGTTTCAAGGATATGGAGCGTGCAGCCGAGCTGCTTTATGTTGGGCTTTCCCGAGCACGAACGTTGCTGGTGGTTGTTGGCGACACGGGGCTGATCGCCGAGGCCGGCGGCACGCAGCTACGTTTAGCTCTTTCTCGGGCGCGGCAGTGGAGCCCGTAATCGCTCGGCGGACCGTGTTTGGCGTGGCCGGAATTGCGGCTCTCGCCCTAGCCGGCTGCACCACAGATGGTGTGCCAGGGCAGAAGCCCAGCACCGTTGCTGCCCCGAAGCCGTCAGCGGGCACGGCACCCACGGCGAGCCATCCGCCGTCGAACTCTTCCTTTCTGCTGGCGACACTGGCGCACACGGACAAGATCGCGCGCATCGATCCGGAGAACCAGGACAAGGACGCGGTTGAATTCCTCACTGTTGGTGCGGCACCGTGGGGCATTGGCGTCTACTCCCCCACCCATGCCGCTTATGTGGCGACTGCGGAGGGCTTGGCGGTTGTAGATTTGGCGACGTTCAAGCGGGAAGCCTTGGTGCCGTACCTGCATCCAGCGCCAGAAATTAGCCAGGGCGAGTACCGTCCGGGTGGGCTGGGCCTGGCCGTTGCGCCCGACGGATCAGCCGTTTACGTTGCCGTCAGTGTGGATACGCAGACGTGTTTCCTCGAAGTGTTTGATGTTCAGCGGGGAGTTTTCACGGGCTCGGTGCGGGTGGGGTGGCGGCCGTTCGATGTTGTGGTGGCCCCCGACGGCGCGTGGGTGGCGACCATAGATCACGACAGTTTCACGGTCACGGTGGTGGACCCCGCTTCGCTCCATGCCACGACCCGCAAGATTGCACCCTTTGGGACGGAAGGCGGGCTGGCCTCCTGGGAGAAGATCCATTACGCCGCAGTGGATGCGGACGGGACAATTCTGCTGCCCGTGCAGGGGAAGGTTGTGGTGCGGCTTGACCCAGTGACAGGCAAGTCCAGCACCATTCCCAGCGCCGCAAATTCGCACGCTCACGGCACCGCTCTTGCCAGACGCCTTCTGCTCACTGTGGGGACTGGGTCCTTTGGCAATGCCGACGGCGTCCCGAACCTTTCCGTGCTCAATCTTGACACCGGTGACGAACGAATCGCGCCCCTGGACGTTCCTCATGAAACAGTCATGGTCTGGAGCGATGCTGCCGGGGCAGACTGGGCGGTTGTGGCGGGCGGCAACACCCGGGACGAGGGCTGGGACGGAATAACGTTTGTCCGGCTCAGCGACTTTGAACAACGGAAGTTGAACGTGCCCGGGTACCCACAAGTTGTTGTTGCGTACCAGGGCACCGGACGCGGCGCCGCCTGAACTGCGGATGTTCACTCCGGGCTGTGGCCACACAGCAGGTTTACGTGAGCGACCACGAGCGTTTGGAGAGCCCGAACCAGAAACCGTCAATGGCGGTCTTTGCCTCAATGCCGCCGGATTCGTAAGCCGCGCCAAGCGCCACATAGAGCGGCGCCCAGTGTTCCGAGCGCGGGTGAGCTTCGCGGGCGGCCGGGGCCTTGTGCAGGAAGTCCAGAATTGAATCCACATCACCGCGGGCCATGGCCTCTTCGGCCCAGTGGTCGAATTCGCTCGACGCAGCAGGAGGTGCGGTGTCCGGCCCGGCCGCAGGGTTGAACCACGCCAAATTATGCGTGGTAAATCCGGATCCAACGATCATGGTGCCACGCTCACGCAGCGGCGCCAACGACTGTCCCAGCACAAACAGGCCCTGCGGATCCAAGGTGGGCATCGACATCTGCACCACCGGGATATCGG
Organism: Arthrobacter alpinus; assembly: GCF_001445575.1. NCBI lineage: Bacteria > Bacillati > Actinomycetota > Actinomycetes > Micrococcales > Micrococcaceae > Arthrobacter > Arthrobacter alpinus. Next base: position 3,918,039 of record NZ_CP013200.1, read on the forward strand.
CATCTGGAAACATTTCCTTCAGAGGAACATAGGCACCATGATCGAGACCGCGAGACTCGTCACGCTCCACGTGGTGGCCGTGGGTGCCAGCCAGGCGGGCCACCTCGTCGGCAAGATCGGGCGCCATTGGCGCATCGTAGCGCACGTCGTAGTAACGCTGCGGGAAGCCCCAAAAATCGTAGACAAGTTCCTGCTTGTTGCGTGAGGCACTCAGCGTGACTGGCGCATTCTCCCAATGCGCGGAGATCATCAAGATGTCCTTGGGTTTTTCCATCGTCCCCGACCATGCTGCCAACTCGGCAGTCCAGGTGGCGTCGTCGGCAAGTGGCGGCGCGCCGTGTGAGAGAAAAAGTACCGGGGGAAGCTCTGCTGAAGTGGTCATACAGCAAGCATACCTCAATATTAGTTGATGCTTCAAGTAAAATGAATGGACGACGGCGCTCCCCTCGCCTTTTGGCGGGGCGAACGCCTTGTCCACGATTGCCGCGGCAGCCGCAACGCTGAGAGCAAGAACCCCGTTGTCGTCGGCCATGACCAGGTCACCGAGGCTAGCGCTAACTCCTCAGCTGGTGACCGTGACGCTGATGGCACTGGATGAGAATGTGTCGTTCTTTCATGGCGCCCCCTTCCTGCCCAGCTCCGAGCGGTACCATGAACTCCGCCTCGCGTACGGCGCCGTCCCGGCCAAGAAGATTGTGACGGGCGTCCAGCGCCTGGCCACGGTCATCACTGTAGCCATCACCACCCTCAGATAGGGGCGGGGACCATGCCACACTCCTTAAATGTCAGACCCACTCGGTAGGCTGAAATTGGTTTCACGGTGAAGCTGAATTTCACACAAGGGAGTGCGTTATGAAGGTTAGTGCCTATCACTCGTCCAACCAGTCGGATCCTGACGTTCACCACGTCCACATCGACTGCCCAACGGGCCAGCAGATTCCGAGCCGGAATCGACTGCCCGGCACGGGCGGGTACCCCCGCTGCAAGCAGTGCGCCAACAAGGGTTGAGTTAGCTGCGTTCATGCCTGGCAGGGAATCCTTGCCAGGCATGAACGCAGTCCGCAATAGGCGGCAGCCATCGCCGCCAACAGCGGTAGGCGAGCCGGCCGCCGTCGTCCTTTATTGTGGTGGAGCCCTTACTGCGAGCGCAGCACGTAGCTCTTCAGGTCATCGAGCGTTTGGGCCATGTGGTTGTCCATGGCGACCCGGGCCAACTCCGGCTTTCGCTTGCTGAGCGCCGTCAAAATGGCCCCGTGCATGGCGATGGCGTTGCTCTGGATCTGCGGAACCTGTGACGTTTCGGCGCGACGGCTCTCCAAAATGCGGTGCAGGGGGTCAAAGAGCACCGACACGAAAATATTGCCGGACGCCTGCAAAATGATGTCGTGGAATGCGAGGTCGGATGCCACGAACGCCGGCACATCAGACGCCTCATGGGCAGCCTTCATCTTGCTGAGCTGCTGGCCCATATCTTCGAGGTCTTCATCGGTGATGCGCGACGCTGCCAGTTCACAGGCGCCGGTTTCCAGCATGCGCCGCAGCTCAATCAGCTGGACAGCCACGACGGCGTGATCCTCACCCTCCGAGACGGCCCGGAGCACGGCGTTGAGGGAACCCCAGCTGGCGAGGGGGTTGACGAATGTTCCGCGCCCCCGCTCCACCCTGAGAATGCGCTGCGCGACAAGGGTCTTCATGGCTTCGCGAACCGTCATCCGGCTCACTTCATGTTGGGAGCTCAGCTCCAGTTCACCCGGGACTAACGAGTTCGGCGCGAACTCACCGGCGACGATTCGGTCCAGCAGATCATCAGCCACCACATCGGTCAATGACTTGCGTGCCATGATTCCCTTTCCCCACACGAATGAAACTACAGTTTAGGGCCTTCTTGCCGGGCCTTCCGGTAGTGGCTTGCAAGCTTGACGTGTCGTGTGCCACACTAGCATTCAAATGTTAGATGTCAGACATCTTACAAAAGTATTCCCCACAAAGAGGTGTGAAGAAATGATCCTTGAATCCGAACTCCTGGCTGCTTACCCGGCCGAGGTCTCCGTACCGGCGGCTCTGGTTTCTGCCAAGGTTGCCGCCGCAAACCGAGTGCTCATTGTGCTCGACGACGACCCCACCGGAACTCAGTCGGTTGCCAACCTGCCAGTTCTCACACAGTGGGACGTTGCAGACTTCGATTGGGTCTTCGGCCACCGGATTGACGGAGTTCTGGCCAAGGCTGTGTACGTTCTCACCAACACCCGCAGCTTGGATCCCGCCGAGGCTGCGACCCGGAACGAGGAGATTGTTCTCAACGCCCTGACTTCCGCCCGGAACGCAGGCATTTCTGTGGGCTTTGTCAGCCGCAGCGATTCCACACTCCGCGGACACTTCCCCCTCGAGCCGGACACCATTGCCACAACCATTGCCTCCCAGAATGCTGGAACCATTGACGGTGTTGTTATTGTCCCGGCCTTTCCCGACGCCGGCCGCATCACCATTGGCAGCATTCATTACACCCGCGGCGGGAACGGCACGCTCATCCCGGTAGCCGAGACCGAGTTCGCCAACGATGCCAGCTTCGGCTTCACGCACTCCTCCCTTGCGGACTACGTGGAAGAGAAATCCCAGGGCCGCATCCCTGCCTCCCGGGTCATCACCCTGGACCTGCCCCTGATTCGCCGCGGCACCCCCGTTGCCGGAGCCACGGCCATCGCCGACGCTCTCGAGGCAGCCACCGCCTCCACCCCGATTGTGGTTGACGCCGTCACAGAAAATGACCTGCGCGTCCTCGCGCTGGGTCTGGAAGAATCCGAGCGCCGCGGAAAGTCCTTCATCTACCGCGTTGGGCCGCCGTTTGTCCGCGCCCGCATTGGTCAGGAAATCCACGCGCCACTGGCACCGGAAGAAATCTTCCACGCCGACCGCACCGTTCCGGCAGGTTCGGCTCGCGGCGGGCTGATAGTGGTGGGTTCCCACGTGGGCGTCACCACCCGCCAACTTAAAGCCCTGACCGATGCACACCGCTCGGCCCGGATCGTTGAGATCGATGTTCAAAAGCTACTGGCCGACGACGGCGCCACCCACGTGTCCGACGTCGTCGCCGACATTACCCAAGCGCTGGCAACGGGTGACGTGATTGTCCATACCAGCCGCCTGCTGATCAAATCTGACGACGCCGCAGCGAGCCTGTTGATTGCCCGCACAGTCTCGGCCGCCGTCGTCGATGTGGTCAACCAAACGCTCAAGGCCACTCCCCCACGCTTCGTTATCGCCAAGGGTGGCATCACGTCTTCGGATGTGGCTGCGCACGGGCTGGAAATTCGCCACGCCATTGTTCGCGGGCCCATGCTCCCGGGCATCGTTTCACTCTGGGAACCCGTGGACGGCCCGGCCGCTGGCATTCCCTACATTGTCTTCGCCGGCAACGTTGGCGACGATCAATCCCTGGCCGACGTCACCCGCAAGCTCAGCACAACGTTCTAAACGAAGAAATTTTCAAGGAGACCACCATGAACAACGATTACACCGTCGCAGTATTGGGGCTGGGTGCAATGGGGCTGCCCATGGCTACCCGCCTGGCATCCAAACTCACCGTCAATGGCTTTGATATCGCCGAGCCTCGCCTGAAACTGGCCAAAGAGGCTGGCATCAACACCTTTGATTCCGCGCAAGCAGCAGCACGTGGGGCCGACGCCCTCCTACTGGCCGTTCGTAACAGCGAACAGCTCGATGAGGTCCTGTTCGGCGTCAACGGCGTAGCCGCCGTCCTGTCCAAGGGCTCAGTGGTCATCCTCACCAGCACCGTGGGCACCGAGGCTATTCCGGCTACTGTGGCACGGCTGGCCGATTTCGGTGTGGAACTTGTTGACGCACCGCTGTCCGGCGGCCCTGTCCGTGCAGGTGAGGGCGATCTGCTGATTGTGGTTGGCGCTACGCCGGCAGCCCAGCGTCAGGCTGCCCCGGTGCTTGAACTGCTCGCTTCCACCCTGTCCATTGTGGGCGATAACCCCGGCGACGGTCAGGCGCTCAAGACCGTCAACCAGCTGCTTTGTGGTGTGCACATTGCTGCAGCCGCCGAGGCTCTGGCTCTGGCTGATGCCCTGGGTCTTGACCAGGCGAAAACTCTGGCCGCCCTCGAAGCCGGAGCCGCCGGTTCCTTCATGCTCTCCAACCGTGGACCTCGCATCCTGGAGGCCTACACCGAAGATGGCGCCGAGGTGCTCAGCCGGCTGGACATCTTCGTCAAGGACCTGGGGATCGTGGGCAAGGCAGCCCGCGCAGCCGGACTGGCCGCACCCGTGGCCGCAGCCGCAGAACAGCTCTTCCTCTTGGGCCAGGCACAGGGATTGGCTGCAGAGGATGACTCCGCTGTCATCAAGGTTCTTGCCCCGACCCAGCGCCACACAAGCTAAGCCCCGTAACCACACAACGCCGTGTCAGAGGAGCCCTCTTAAACATGGACTCCCTCATGGCAAGTACGCTGGGAACCCTCAGCACCCGGTGACCACAACGTCCACACAATGCGCAGGCCTCACCGATTCGGTGAGGCCTGCGCATTAGTCCCGGTGGCCGGCGCCAGACTTCGACGTGGCCAGATTCTTGCCGTGCTTCCAGAGCACCACGTCCATGATGCGCAAAGCCGACGCGTCAGGAGCAACTGCCGATTTCTCCTGTATTTCCTTTAGCCGCTCGGGCAGTCCTGAACCGTCAGTCAGTAGCTCGTGCCACGTGCTCCACTGCTTGTTTGAATTCTTCAGACCCATCAACGGGCCCACCACGGAATCATAAATCGGAATCAGCCGAGGGCGCTTTCGGGCCATGATCTTGCTCGCTCTGGTCTGGCCAATGCCCCACCACTCCGCATCAGATTGACGCAGGAGCCGCCAGAGCTGGACGGCCGCACTATCGGTGCCCAACGTTGAGGCGAAGTCCTCGGCCGATACCTTGGCAAGGTCAAGGTCAGACGGGATCTGTTCTAGCAACTCAGAAATCTTGTCCTTGTGGGTTTCCAGAATTCCAATGGCTGCCGGTGCGGGGACGTCAACGGACAAGAACGTGACGGCAATCAGGTCATCGGCTGTGATGGTGTTGACCACCTCAGATGCATCACCGCCACCCATCCATGATTCGAAGCGGGCACCAGTCTGCACTTCGCCACGCTTGTAGGTCTTGGTGTAGTACTCATTGACCAGCGCTGCGGCCTGCTCGACATGGGCGGAATCTAGGATCTTAGGTAGCTTCATGATCTCAATGAACCATAGGGGTCCGACATCGCAAGATTGTTACGACCCCGAAGGGCGACATTCCCCTAACGCTCTGCATGGTCGCCACCCCGTCTGCTCACAATGTCAGAGCCTGGCCCTAGGCTCGCATTCAATAGCCACATCGACGATTCGGGGAGTGCCACCATGGACAGCAGCAGCGCATCAGCAACGGTCGCGACACCCAGCCGAAAGCTACCGCTGCCCGGGCCTGGGCTCCTTCGCCTGCGGCCAGCCTTCGTGGAAGTTGGGGCCCGGCACGGCATCACTGCCGCGGTGAAGTTCCGTGGGGGCCGGTGCGTCTGGGTTGTTACGCGGACTCAGGGACCGGACGTTGTGGACATGCATATCGGTTCCACGTTGGTGCCGAGGATCAAAGACCATTGTGGCGGTCAGCTGGCAGAAATTCTGGCTGCCATCAAGTCGCTCCAATCAACTGTTGAGGTACCCGTCTATGCGGACACTCTTGCCGGTCTTCTAGAAGCGGCTGGTGTCACTGTCAGCCCTCTGTACGCGCCCGGGGCAGCTACTGCGGCCATTGAGAACGCGGTTCCCGAACACCTCGAATCTCTGCTCACCAATCTAGTCATCGCCACTGATGCGTCCAAGGGATCCCGCAGCTCGTGGCGAGGCCATGGCTGGGTCATGGACTTCGGCTTGGGCAGCCCTCTCATCTTGGGGCTGCGGGCCAGTCAACATGGAAACATCCTGGCGGCCGAGCTGCACTCCATTCACTTAGGACTGTTGGCCGCGCGTTCCCGGTTCTCTGGGACCTTGGACGGCCGCTGCGCCGTCACTGTTCTCTCCGATAATCAGACAGCGGTCAACGTTCTCGCCAACCCGTCCTCTCTTCCCTCCGGCCTCAACGCTGCGTGCCGAGCAGAAGTAGCCGGCATCCGTGCTCTGACGCAGAAGTCACTGGTGGCGTTCCAGTGGGTCAAGGGACACGGGAGTAACGACCTCAACAACACTGCTGACCGGCTCGCTGTTCTGGCCCGCCGCGCAAAGGAAGCGGAGCTGACTTCCAGCCAACGGAACGTGTTGCTGTGCAGTATTCAGGAGTCGGTTCTGGGGCTGGCTGGCCAAGGCTCGCTGGCCCTGGCGGCGTAGGGTTTTTGCGCGGGGCTTAGGCGGTGCCTCAGTTTTTTGCCGGGATATCCAGATTGGTATTGGAAAAAGCCCGCACAGACGCTTTCCCCTTGAAACTTTCCCACACTTCAACCGCATTTTCCGTGACGTGAGCAGTGCCGGCGTCAGCAGGAACATCTAGGTGGTCGTTGGGAACCCATTCACCGTCGCGGCGATACAGGCTGGTACCAGCAGATTCGTCCGTTTTAGTGAGGCGAATGGCACGACCGTTGGCACCGGTTAAGTAGTGCTTCACCTCGCTTGGCACGTAGTGCTGGCGCGCGTCATAGGAAAAGTACGGTTCATCATCGAGGTGCTCCATGGATGAATCCAAGGCCCCCGGGTGCGCCAAATGGTCTGTCGAGCTCGTCCAACCTCCGGTCTCTGCGAATTGTCGCCGCGTCGCCCGTAGGCTTCCCCAAGTTGCGTCCATAGTCCACATAGCATGTCCATTCTCGGCAGGCCATCCATGCAAAGTTGCAGGATGTCTGTTGATTCTCACCGGAAGAATCTGGCCCGTCAAACGCGTTCTCGAAACTTTTGTAACTCTCGGTTTGTCAAATCAAGAGTTACAAAAGTTTTGTAACTCTTAAATGTCAGACCCTCCTCCTAGCCTGAGACCACCATCATGTTCCGGTGGATCGCGTAGGAAAAGGAGTCATCATGACACAGGTAGTGGACACACCATTGGCAAGTGCCGACGAGGTCCGTCATGACACCTTGCCGCCCATCCTACGGAGCATACCTGCCGCAGCCGATTACGGTTTCCTCTACCCCTGGCAGCAGGAGGCGCTCGACGCCTGGCATAACAATGCTCGCCGTGGCGTCATTGAGGCTGTCACCGGTTCCGGCAAGACACGCCTCGGTGTTGCGGCTGCTCATGAGGCTGTCCGGCAGGGCATCAAAGTACTCATTCTGGTCCCCACCGCAGAGCTCCAGCGTCAATGGCTCGCTACCCTCAAGCGCGATTTTCCCTCCGCATCCACGGGACTACTGGGCAACGGTGGCAAGGATTCTCTGGACGATGTGGATGTCCTCATCGCCATCGTGCACTCGGCAGCTACGCACCAGACACTGCGTGCGCACAAAGCCGGGCTACTGATCGCCGACGAGTGCCACCGCTACGCTGCTCCCCTCTTCGCCGCGGCTCTGGGGCAGGGATACAACTGGCGTTTGGGATTGACTGCCACGTATGAGAGGAACGACGGCGGCCATCACGAAATGTTGTCTCCCTACTTTGGCGGAGTGGTCTTCAACCTTTGGTATGACAGGGCGTTGCGTGACGAGGTTATTGCCCCGTTCGACATCGCTCTGATCGGTGTTGAGCTCACACCAGCTGAGCGGGCCAATTACGACGAGTTCTCCGACAGCATGTCCGAGGCCGCCCGTTATCTGAAGCAGTACGCCAATGTGCCACCACTTCCATTTCCCGCGTTCATTGCCGCAGTCGCTGCACTGGCAGCTTCCGCAGGGCTCACAGCCGAGGCTGGTCTGGCCCGCAAATACATGAAGGCTATGTCCGCACGCTTGTCGCTATTGGCCGAAACCAAGACCAAGGGGTTGGTGCTGGCCGCTCTGCATCAGCCTGTTGCAGAGTCCGGAGGAACACTGGTTTTCACCCAGACCCAAGCCTCAGCTCGTAGCGCCCAGGACATTTACCGCACGGTGGGATGTTCCGCCACAGCAATCTACAGCGGCATGCGGCCCGAGGAGCGCAAGCAGGGACTCGTTGATTTCAGCAATCGCGATGCCCAAGTATTGGCTGCACCACGCATTCTCGATGAAGGCGTAGACGTGCCCGAGGCAGATTTGGGCATCATCGTGGCCGCCAATCGCAGCCAGCGCCAGATGGTGCAGCGGCTGGGCCGTGTGATCCGTAAAAAGAAGGACGGGCGTGTTGGTCGACTCGTGGTGCTGTTTGCGATCAATACAGTGGAAGACCCTGATGTGCAGGGGGAAGAATTCCTGGGCCGCGTACTTCCCTTTGCGCGTCGCTATGAGTTCTTTGAAATCGTCACCGATCTGCAGGAGATCGAAGATTTCCTGAGGTATCCGGAAATTGAAGTCTCGGCTGATGCCCCATCGGCTGGCGGTGAAGGTCAGGCAACATCCGGTGATGAGAATTCCACTCCATCGCCGCAACTGGAACCAGACGCTGTGGTTCCGGAACCGGCTGCTCCCCTGTTTGAGCTGCCGGAGGACGACGATGATGAGCCGGCCGAGTTGTTGGCCCACATTACAGGCCTGACGGACGATATTGTGGCCGACTATCTCAAACGGATTGGAAAGTTTCCTCTTCTTGACGCAGCTGCCGAGGTGGACCTAGGCCAAACTATCGAGGCTGGTTTGATGGCTACCTACAAATTAGAAAACTGCGTGTTGGGCTCCCGCCGCGAACGCCATGACTTGGAAAAGCTGGCCCGGCTTGGTGCCAGTGCCCTTGAAACGATGATGAACGCAAATCTGCGGCTCGTTGTCTCCATTGCGAAGAAGTATCTGGATCGGGGCCTCGATTTTATTGACATCATCCAAGAGGGAAATCTGGGCCTGCTGCGCGCCGTCCATAAGTTCGATTACACCTTGGGCAACAAGTTCTCGACCTACGCAACCTGGTGGATCCGTCAAGCAATTACCCGCGCTATTGCAGATTTTGGACGCACCATCCGTGTTCCAGTTCATATGACGGAACAGATTAACAAGCTTCTTTCCGTGCGACGCCACCTTTCGGTGGAGTTGGGAAGGCCTGCAACTCCAGAAGAATTGGCTCACCAACTGGATTCAACCCCTGCAGATGTTCGCAAGATCATGAAGTACGCGGCCCCAGTGTTCTCCTTAGACATGCTTGTTCCCGACGGTCATGGCGGATCCGAACCACTGTCAGAGCAAATGTACGACCCGCTAGAGGCAACCGCTCACGAATACGCCGAGCGCACCGACATGCTGGCCGCCTTGCATAACGTCCTCGATACCCTCAGTGCGCGCGAGGCTGGAGTTCTATCCATGCGATATGGCCTCGGCGACGGGGAACCCAAGACCCTTGACGCAATCGGGCAGGTCTACGGCGTGACTCGTGAGCGCATCCGTCAGATTGAATCACTAACCATGAAGAAGCTCAGGGAACCCGGATACTGCACATCACTTGAGAGCTTCTTAGATATTCCGACGCCCGAGGAGCAGGTGAGCTAAGCACCCAAGGTGAGCGTCCGGCGTCGAACTTCACAGGCATAGTTCACAGACGCCGCGGGAAACGAGGTCACCGCACGTAAGGACCTATGGTTAAGGAACCAGCCGGCCCTGAGCGCTATGGAGAATTTCGCATGACAATGAGTTCAAGCAGTGGCAGCGGCACGGTGTTGATCGCCGACTTTGTGAATGTGGACGCCGCGGGCAAGGTCAATATTATTGGCGGCGGGATCCAGTTCCTCGGTTCAGATCCGAAAACCGGGCTGACAGCGCCGTTTGCCGTGTACGTGAATATTACCGTCACCATTCCCTCGTTTGAGGAGACCTCGGCCGCGGTGGAGGTACTGCTGGTGGACGCCGATGGGCAGCCTGTCACCCTTGGCGGGCCCGAGGGCGAGAACACCATAATGTTCCAACAAGACGTGGATTTTCGCCATCCTGCCAACCCTGAGATCCAACAACCGCCCATGGGGTTCCCTGGGACCTCAAATATTGTGCTGAACTTCCCCGGCGGGCTGCCGCTGCCACCGAGTGCCACGTACGAATGGGTGGTGGTGCTGGACGGTTCGCGGCTTACCTCGAGCACATTCTTTGTGCCCGGAGCGGCAGAGTAGGCCCTCATTTATCTGGCCAGCGGACTAGTCCACATTCCTATGCAAACGGACGGTTAAGTGCTGGAAAGTTTCAACTCCATGACGCAGAGCCCGCCCGGACGCTAGGGTGGAAAGATGGACCAGACACCAGCAAAGAACGACACCCTGCGCCAGATAGTTGTTGCCGCAAGCGCCCTGGCAGCTATCATCGGCTCATTCATTGGCTCTGGCGCGGCCGGGGGCACCCAAATTCAGAACGCCTCCAACGGGGCGCTTTCAGCGGATTCAACGCTCATTGCACCGGGCGGTCCGGCATTCTCCATTTGGAGCGTTATCTACTTGGGACTGGTGACCTACGCTGTGTGGCAGTTTTTGCCCAAACAGAAAACCGAGCACAGGCACCGCTTGTTGGGCTACCCCGTGGCAGCATCACTACTATTGAACGCCGCATGGATCCTCAGCGTTCAATTCGATCTGCTGCCGTTGAGCGTGCCGATCATTGCCGTCTTGCTAGCCGTACTTGCCTACATTTTTGTGCTGATCCTTCGCCACCGGCCAACCAACACCGTGGACGCCATCATCACAGATGGCACCATGGGCTTGTACTTGGGCTGGGTCTGTGTGGCAACAGCAGCAAACATTTCCGCCGTCTTAGTGGCCGCTGGCTTCAACGGCTTCGGTCTGAATCCCAACGCCTGGGCAGTCTTTGTTCTGGCAGTCGCTGCTGCCGTTGGAGTTGCTCTGGCGATTTATGGCAAGGGCCGTCTGGCTCCGGCCGCATCATTGGGCTGGGGCCTAGCCTGGGTAGCCGTGGCTCGTTTCAGCGGTGAGCTGCTGTCAACGCCTGCGGCTATAGCAGCTTTGGTGGGGGCCATCGTGGTAGTTGCATTCACCTTGATCATCCGTTTGCGCACGGTGACCACCAGCGCACGGTGAGGCAGGCGCCGCAGAACTTCCACTGATGAAGGGTTAGTTCCCGCCCAGTTTCCCGGCGAGGCGCTGGTGCATCGCAACACTGGCGTCGTTCAGGCCCACTATCTCCACGTCCTTGCCGTGGCGGCGGTATTTATCGGTGATGGCGTCCAAGGTGGCGATGGTGGAGGCATCCCAGAGATGGGATGCGCGCAGGTCAATGACCACGTGCTCCGGATCAACGGCGTACTCGAATTGCGTGTACAGATCGTTTGAGGAGGCGAAGAACAACTCACCGTTGACCACATAGGTGACGCTCTCCTCGCACTCACCGTCTTGGAGCACCACTCGCTCCACGGTGACAAAGTGCGCCACGCGCCGGGCAAACAGGACCATGGCCAGCACCGTTCCGGTACCAACGCCGATGGCCAGATTGTTAGTGGCAACCGTGGCGATAACGGTGGCCACCATGACCAGCGTTTCGCTCTTGGGCAGTGCTTTGAGAGTGCGCGGGCGGATGCTGTGCCAATCGAACGTTGCCCAACAAACGAAGATCATGACGGCCACCAGCGCGGCCATCGGGATCAGCTGGACAATATCGCCCAGCACCACGACCAAGAGCAGCAAGAAAACACCGGCGCAGAAGGTAGAAATCCGTGTGCGGGCGCCTGAGGCTTTCACGTTAATCATGGTCTGGCCGATCATGGCACACCCGCCCATGCCGCCGAAGAAACCGGTCACAATGTTGGCCACGCCCTGACCCCAGGCTTCACGGGTCTTACTGGAGCGGGTGTCAGTGATGTCATCCACCAATTTGGCTGTCATGAGCGATTCCAGCAGGCCCACGAACGCCATGGCCAGCGCGAACGGAAAGATCACCTGCAATGTTTCGAACGTGAACGGAACATTGGGGATGAGCGCTGTGGGAAGCGAATTGGGCAGATCCCCCTTGTCACCGACGGTCGGCACCACCATTGAGGTCAGCACTGTCACCGCTGTCAGCACCACGATCGCCACCAACGGCGCCGGCACCACTTGGGTGAATCGCGGCAGCACAAACATGATCAAGAGGGCCGCGGCCACCAGTGGATAGACCAGCCACGGAACGCCGATGAGTTCCGGCAGCTGCGCGATGAAGACCAGAATAGCCAGTGCGTTGACGAAGCCCACCATGACCGATCGCGGGACGAACCGCATCAGCTTCGCCACACCAGCCAGCGCCAAGACGATCTGGATGACCCCGGCCAGGATCACACAGGCAATCAGATAGTCCACGCCGTGGCTCCGCACCAACGGAGCGATCACCAACGCCACCGCCCCCGTTGCAGCCGAAACCATGGCTGGCCGACCACCCGTGAAGGCAATGGTCACCGCCATGGTGAAGGCCGCGAACAGTCCAACCCGCGGGTCCACGCCAGCAATGACGGAGAAGGCGATCGCTTCGGGAATCAACGCCAGCCCCACCACCAGGCCACCCAGGACTTCCGTCTTCAACCTGCGCGGAGACTTCAGAGTGCCCCACACGGATTGTAGTTGCTCCGGTGTTGGGGTGGCCGTTGCTGTTGTGACGGCCATGACTGGCTCCATTCAGGCTTGATCGATGGGGCGGATCACCGGTCCGCAAACAATGCGAGCCAGATCTGATCCGAGTCCCGGGCGAGCGAAAATAAGCCGGTTGCCGGGCTTCTCTACTTTAACGCACGGCAGGAGCTTGGGCGTTGCCCTGGCTTTCCTTGACCTCTAGCAGTGCCGCATCCCCACGGCTAAGGTGAAAGCATGAGCAAAAATCCAGATTTTGACGAGAAAGACCTGACCCACGAATCCTCTGCCAAGGATCCACTGGCAGAGGTTTACACCGAGATGATCAGCCCGGACATTGCAGAGATCAATGAGCACGCCGAGGAATTGGCCAAGGAAGCTCAAATAGAGCCGGACTCACTCTAGGAATCATGGCGCCGGGACGCCCCGCCACGCTTTCTGGGGATAGCCGGAACGGGCTTGATAAAAGTCTGGCATTCTAGAAGGACCATGGAATCAGCCTCCGACGCCCCGCGTACCGTGTCCGTCTATTCGACCCCCACCCGCGTGCTCGCCGCCGTGGGGCTAGCCATCTGTGCAGCCCTCGCCGTGAACCTGATTATGGCCGGCACTCCCGGCTCCATCTGGCATTTTTTGCCGTGGCTCTTGTTTGTCGCGTGGGGCATGTACGTTCTCCTCTGGCGCCCCTGCCTGTTGGTGCGCCCTGACGGTCTGAGGGTGCGCAACATCCTGCGCGAGCACACCATCCCGTTCAGCGAACTGATTTCCCTGCGCGTGATCCACACCGTCACCCTGGAGACCACCTCCGGGCGCATCTCCAGCTGGGGCGCACCGGGCGCCGGCAAGATGGGCCCACGCTTCGCCAGAACTGGCCCTGCCAATCTGCCCTCACTCCCCCACACCCAAACTGTCATCCAAAATCAGTGGGATCTTTGGGAGCGCAGCCACAGCCTGATGATGCACGACGCCGAGACCTCCTCCCAGCCTTCCCCTGTCTCCCAGCCCGGTCACCCCAGTAAGGTAACGAGCCGCTGGAACGTACCGGTCGTCGTCGTGGGTGTCCTTCTGGTGACTCTGGGTGTCATCAGCACCCTGAGCTAGAACGCAAAAGTGAGGCCCGGCCGGCTCTTCACGAGCGGACCGGGCCTCACTAACGGTGGCTACTTAGGACTTGAAGCCCACCGTGGTCCAGTCAAAGTCCTGGAACTGCGCGGCTCCGTAGTTGACCAGGCCCTTCTTGACGCCATAGGTCTTCGGGACCGGAGTCAACGGGATGACGGGGACGTAGGCAAAGATGGCCTTGTCGATCTCGTTGGCCAGCGCAATGCGCTTTTCAGGATCGAGCTCAGCATTGGCCTTGGCCCACAGATCCCCCAGCTTTTCCTCGGTGATTCCGGTGAAGTTCTGCTCGGAAGCAACCGGGTAGAAGATCGATTCGGTTGAAGAGATCGGGTAAGGCGTGCCAACCCATGAGAAACCAGTCAATTCGAAATTCTTCGGTGTGACGTAGTCAGAGAAGTACTTATCGGACGGAACCGAATTGTTCTTCAGAGTCACTCCAACAACCTTCAGATTGGCCTGGACCTGCTTGAAGATCTGCTCTGACACGGGGTTGTTGGCCGGAAGCGTGTAAGTAAGGGTCAGCGCTGTGCCGCCCTTGGCCAGAGTTCCGTCGCTGCCTTTGGCATATCCAGCGTCTTTGAACAAGGCCTCCGACTTTGCAACGTCATAACCAATGGCGGCCGTTCCATTGTCCTCATAACCCTTCTGACCGGGCATGAAGATGTAGTTGTTCTGATTCGTTATGGGAGCACCAATGGGGCTCAATCGGCTAGCTGCGATGGTGTCACGGTCAATGGCATGCGCAACGGCCTGGCGAACCTTCACATCGGCCAACGGGCCCTTGGAAGCATTCAACGTAATGTGGCTCCACGTCACACCGCCGGACTGCTGCATTACACCGTCTTCACGCTTCTTGGCGGTGTCATAGTTGTCCTTGCTGGTGCCAACGATGATCGCGTCGATTTCCTTGTTGGCGTAAGCCTGAGCTAGCGAGTCACGGGCCACAACCTTCATGATGATCTTGTCCAGCTTGGGCTTCTGACCCCACCACTTGGGGTTCGGTACCAGCGTTACAACTTGGGCAGTGGTGTCAATCTTGGACACAACGTACGGACCATTGGAAGGCATGGGCTTTGTTGCATAACCGGTATTAAAAGCCTCGGGCGTGGAAGCAACGGATGCCGGCAGAACCGATCCCTTGTTGCCCAAGATGGACATCCAGTCTGCATTCTTGTTCTTGAAGGTGATCTTGAAGTTCTGATCCGAATCCTCGCGGGTTACAGATTCAATGTCCTTGAAGACGTTATCTGCAGCATTCTGGAACGCAGCGTTGGAGCCATTGTTGGCCTTGACGGTTGCATCAAAGTCCTTGTAGCTCATGGGGGTGCCATCTTCCCAGACGGCCTTGGGGTTCAGCTTGATTTCGACAACCTCGGGGTCATCACTGATGAGCTTGACCTCCGTGGCGTAATCAGGGTTGACCTCCCAAGAGCCGTCAGCAGTGATCCGAACGGGACCTCCGCTTGTGGGGTCAAGCACGGAGGTACCTGCCTCATTTGCACCGTCTGCCTGCAGGGCGTTCCAGTTGTCCGGCAGCTGATCCACAGCCAAGGTCAGAGTTCCACCGGCTTTGACTGAAGCGTAGTCTGCAACTTCCCACGAAATGGTGGGAAGTTTTGCAGAATCTGCCGCACCCTTGCTGCTGTCAACAGTGTTCTGTGTATTTCCGCCGCCGCCAGCGCTACAGCCAGTGACGGTGAGAGCAAGCGCCAGAACGCTCGCCCCCAACATTTTGTTGATGTGTTTCATTTGTTTCCTCCCAGTGGGTGAACCCCCGCGTTGCAGATCTTGCAATCCGAGTGTTCTGTGGTTTTGGTGCGTCCGTTGGTTTTAGTAGGCCGTTAGCCTCTGCTTAAGCAGGAGTCATGAGGTCTATGTGTTCGGCGTGATGGCAGGCTACGTCGCTGCCATTGACTGAGCGATTTTGAGGATCGATGGTGCGGCATTTCTGTTGTCCGGCCTCGTCCATGAGCCGGTACAGGGGGCAGCGGGTGCGGAAGTTGCAGCCAGTGATGTCCTCGGTGGGGCTGGGTAGATCACCATCCAGAATGATTCTGGTGCGGCTACGCTCTATGGCTGGGTCAGGGACGGGCACGGCGGATAGGAGCGCCCGCGTGTAGGGATGTTGAGGGTTATCAAAAATGTTCTCTGTGGGACCGCTTTCCACAATCCGCCCCAGATACATGACGGCCACGTCGTCGGCAATTTGCCGCACCACGGCCAAGTCATGGGCCACAAACAAATAGGACAGCCCCAGCTTTTCCTGAAGATCTTGGAGCAGGTTGATGACGCCGGCTTGAATGGAAACATCCAGCGCAGACACCGGCTCATCCAGCACCACGATCTTGGGATCCGTCACCAGCGCACGGGCAATGCCGATACGCTGACGCTGACCTCCGGAGAACTCATGAGGATAGCGCGATGCCATGGACGGATCAAGGCCCACGACCTCAAGAACATCGGCCACCTTTTTCAGGCGCTCCTTGGCAGAAATTCCATGAACAGAAAGTGGCTCACCCACAATGTCTTGGACCGGAAGCCGCGGATCCAAGGACGCCATGGGGTCCTGGAAAACCACTTGAATGTCTTTACGCAGCGCCCGGCGTTCTTTAGCCGAAAGGCTCGCCACATCACGGCCATTAATCACCACCTGGCCAGCTTGGGGTTTGGCCAATTCCAAAATCTCCATGATGGTGGTGGATTTGCCACACCCCGATTCACCCACCAGGCCCAGCGTCTTGCCGGCCTGGATCTGGAAGCTCACTCCGTCCACAGCACGCACGGTACCAATGGTGTGTTTGAAGATTGAGCCCTTGGATAGTGGGAAGTGCCTTTGGAGTTCGGAAACGACCATGACGTTTTCCGGAGGAACCTCGGCGCGTTGGGCGGCGGCCACGGGCTCCGGCACAGGATACAAGGTGCTCCTGCTCAGTTCGCCACTGGCAATCTCGGCTACCCGCAGGCAGGCGGAGGCATTCAACGGTTCATTGTCGATCATGGTCAGCGGTGGCTCCGTAGTGCGGCACGCATCAATGACAGCAGGGCACCGGGGAGCAAAAGGACAGCCTGGCGCCAGGTTGCTCAATTGTGGCGGGCGCCCTTCCAACGGGACCAGGCGGGTATGGCCGGCCGTGGCAAGGTTCGGCATGGAACGCAACAGCCCAATGGTGTATGGCATAGACGGAGCCCGGAACACTTGATCCACCGTGCCGGTTTCCACAATTCTGCCGGCATACATGACGGCGAGCCTGTCTGCGTTGCCTGCCACCACACCAAGATCATGGGTAATCAGCACCACTGCAGCGCCGGTCAGATCTTTCGCCTTTTGGAGCACCTCAAGGATCTGCGCTTGAATGGTGACGTCCAACGCCGTGGTGGGTTCATCGGCGATGATCAGGCGAGGGTTGTTAGCGATGGCAATGGCAATCATGGCGCGCTGACGCATGCCGCCGGAGAACTCATGTGGGAAGGCCTGCGCGCGGCGCTCGGGGTTGGGTATGCCCACAATTTTGAGCAGTTCCACGGCGCGGGTGTTGGCGGCAAGCTTGGAGAGTTTGCTGTCATGGAGTTGGAGTGCTTCAGCGATCTGTGTGCCGATGGTGTACACCGGTGTCAGTGCGGACAGCGGGTCCTGGAAGATGATAGAGATTCCCTGCCCGCGCAGCTTGGACAGCTCTTTATCACTGCGGCCCAGCAGGGATTTTCCTTCGAAGAGGATGTCTCCGGAAATCTTGGCCGATGAGGGCAGCAGACCCATCACTGCTAGCGAGGAAACAGATTTACCGGATCCGCTCTCCCCCACAATGCCAAGGAACTCACCCTTGTCCACGTGGTAGTTGACGCCGCGAACGGCGGTGACTGCCCCGCCAGGTTGAGGGAAGGTGACATGGAGATCGCGCACTTCCAAGAGATGGTTGGAGGGCTTGAGCGGTGTGGTTGTTGCAGAAGTAAGAATGTCAGTCACGGTTGACTCCGGAGGTAGGGTCCACGGCGTCGCGCAAGGCATCGCCAACAAGGCTGGCCGAGAGCACCGTAAATACGAGGATGGCCGCGGGGAAGACGAAGAGCCAGGGTCGGGTTACGGCCGCGCCTTGGCCTGCGGAGAGCAGCGTCCCCAAGGAGACATCTGGGGCTTGGATACCAAAGCCGAAGAAGCTCAGGGTGGTTTCGCTCAAGATGGCACCGCCAATACCCAGCGTCGCATCGATGATGAGCAATGAGGATACGTTCGGCAAGACGTGGCGGCGAATGATGGTCCACGTATCTACACCCATAAACCGGGCTGCCTTGATGAAATCGCGTTCGCGCAAGGATTTGGTTTGTGCGCGGATCACGCGGGCCATGATCATCCAGCCGAAGCCAGCTAGAAGGAATATCAAGGCAACCCATGACAAGCCCTTGAATGCACTACCAATCAGGATGAACAGGAACAGGCTCGGCAGAACCAGCAGCAGATCGATGAGCCAGACAAGTACCCGGTCCCACCAACCGCCCAGGTATCCTGCCACTGCGCCCACGATCCCGGCAATGATGGCGGCCAACGGGCCCACCAAAAGACCAATGATGAGTGACTTGCGCAGGCCAACAATGGTTTGTGCGTAGATGTCCTCACCAATATCGCTGGTACCAAACCAGTGGAGGGCCGATGGGCTGGAACCCATGTTGTAGACATCAAGGTCCGTGTAATTCCAGGCATTGGGAGCTAAGCCAAAAATGGCCCACAGGATGATGACGCCAAGGCCCACAATGCCTACCCAGAACCGCGGTGTGCTCCGCAGCCTGGAGATGACTAATTTGAAACGGGATACCGGCTTCTTGGATCTAACAACGTCAGGATTAGCAGCGGTTACATCAGGAACGGAAACTTCTTCAAGCATGGACATGGCTACACCCTCACTCTCGGGTCAAGGGCGGCATAGACAACATCGGCGAGGGTTCCGGCAATCAGAATCAAGATGGCATTGAACAAAATGGCTCCGGTGAAAGCGTTAATGTCGCTTTGTTGGATGGATTGCACCAGCATCTCGCCCATGCCGTGCCAGCTGAAGACCAGCTCGGTGACGGCGGCACCGGCCAGGACGGTGGCGAAGGAGTAGGCAAAGTACGTGGACATGGGGATCAAGGCCACCCGGACTCCATGGCGGACAAGGGCCGAGCCCCGGGTGCGGCCCTTGGAGCGGGCCGTACGGATGTAATCCGCCGAGAGCACATCAAGCATGGCGCTGCGCTGATATCTGGAGTATCCAGCGGCGCCCATGAGGGCTAAGGAAATGGTGGGCAAAAGCAGGTGGGCTGCGCGGTCCCAAGTGTGGACCCACCAACTGCCTTCCAGCCCAGCAGTGTATTCGCCGGTGAAGTTGATCAACTGGATGCCCAGAACGTTGTTGAGCGAGGTTGCCGCGATCATCAGCAAGATGCCGATCACAAAGGACGGCATGGCCAAGATGGTGAAGGAGCCATAGGAGATGACTTGATCGCTGAGCTTGTACTGCCGAACAGCACCCCAGACGCCCAGGAAGACGCCGATCAGTGCGGCGATGATGGTACCGAGTATCAGGAGTCGCAGGCTGGTGCCGGCGCGTGCCGTCATCTCGGAGATCACGCTGGTGTTGTGGATGGTATCGCCTAGGGAGCCGTGGGTCACCAAATTCACGATCCAGGCCCAGAGCCGCTCAATGACAGGGGTGTTGGGGTTGACGCCCAGGCCGTCCAGGATGGCCTTGATGGTCTCATCCGAGGGGCGGGGATTACGGCCAAGGTATCTGCTGGCCGGGTTCAAAATCAGGCTGGCTAAAACGTAGGCACTCAATGTGGCGATCGCCGACAGGATCGCGTAATTGATAAACCGTTTTGCGATGAAGCCGATCATGGAATCAGCCTCCGCAATGCAGCGATGGCAACAAGATGCGACCTCCGCTGCGTGGGTGAGTGCAGTGGCATTAAGTCATCCTTTTGAGCTAGCTCGCAGTGGCGGCCATGGGTGACGGCCGGACCTCGACGAGGTTTTCTTGGTCTTTGAGGGAGCGGAAATGTTATCCCCCTCACACTCGTTCAGGCCAATCTACAGCAGCTTACAGTCCGTTTGGTGCAGTAAATGGGGGTCCTGTCCAAAAGGACTACTCATCAGTAACGTTGTGCTTTACAGCAATTCCGCCAGAATCCGCGAATCATCGCAAAAGTGGACTCGGCGCAGTTATCGAACTGTAACCGAAGCGTTACACGCATGACATGCCCGGACTGAGAGCGGGTTCACGGGATGACGGGGACAACTAATCCACGCGGGCGGAGTCGGTATTTCAACTAAAGTGGCGTCTCTAGATGGGCATGACAATGAGCTGGCCCAAGACACTGATCTCGAGCCAGCCTCACGGTATGGGGCCCAGTTACGGGAGGGCTCGGCACCCTGGCTCAGCTGGCTTTGCCCAACGCTTTGTCGATGCTGGCCGGATCGGCAAGCATGGGGGCAAACGCCAACTGTGCGGCCCCAATCATGAGCAGGTCCAAGCCGAGCTCTGCCCTGGCAAACCTGACATCTTCGCGTGGGCCCATCAAGGCCCTGTCACGCACGCCGGATTCCAACAGTTCCGGGGCTACTGCATAGAGCGTGCCAAGGAAACCACCCAGAATGACAAGCTCGGGGTTGAAGATATTCACGGTGCCCCGCAACGATTCCGCGAGGAAGCCGATCTGACGGTTTACCAGTTCCAGCACAGCAGCGTCAGGGCCTTCCGCTCTGGCGAACTGGGCGGTGAGAACACTCTCCAGCTGCTCACTATCTGCGGCGTCCAAGGCAACGGCTGCCAGCAGTGCGGATTGCCGAACTTCCGTGTCTAGGCAACCATAAGCGCCACAGTGGCACAGAACCCCGCCGGAGTTCACCAGCGAATGACCAAACTCTCCCGCGAACCCGCTGACACCGGGGTACAAGGATCCGTTGATGACGATGCCACCGCCAATGCCGCTGGCTCCTCCGTTGAGGTAGATATGATCATTCGCCTCACGGCCGGAACCGAAGGTGCTTTCTGCGGTAATTCCGGCAGAAGCATCGTTCGCCGAGACAACGGGCAAGCCCAAGGCATCGCTGAGCATTGCCGAGAAGGGCACATTGTGCCAGTCAAGATGCGGAGCAACAACCACCTCACCATCGTCAGCTCTGACCAGGCCCGGGACTGCAACCCCAACACCAACAGTCCTAAATGACCTGTCCAGCTCACCACGCATCCCGGCAACTACAGCTGTGACAATGTTGACCACTTCTTGGGGAGTGGGGACGTGTGCGGTGTCGTACCTGATTCTTTTGAGCACCTCGCCAGAGAGGGACACCAGACCAATGGTGACAGCATCAACTTCAGGATTGACGGCAATGGCAACAATGTCGGGGCGCGGAACAATGATGGCACTGGGCCGCCCGGCATGGCTCGCAGCGTCCGGCTCCTGCTCAACTACCAGACCCAGCTCCACCAGCTCGGCCACGAGGCCGCCTACCGTGGAGCGGTTCAGCCCGGTCACCTTGGTGACTTCGGCACGGGAAACCCTGCCCCGGACATGGGCCAGGCCCAGCACAATGGCTAGGTTATTACGCCTCACGTCATCGAGATTGTTGCCCCGTTGAGCCGGGCGTGCTTGATCCATGGATGCCACTCAATTCACCTCTTTCACTGCCAGTAAGCGTACTGTGCTCCGCACCGTCCTAGCCCCTGCCGTTATCCGCCTTCGCCGCTGATTTCCGCGGGTCAGCACCTGAGCCACGTTCCGGCGTCGTGCACGGAGAGGCCAAACCAACCACATTTGATTACATTAGCAACTTAATATGTCTTCGGCGCAGTATGACCACATTACAAAAGCACCTGCACGCCCCATCGTTCAAAAAAGTTCTCACCGCCGACGCTTGACGTGCGTCAAAATGTCCAATATGTTTGTACTCAGAACTTATCTTTTGAGACGCACATCACCCGGAGGAACATCATGGCACTGCAGCCAACACGCGAAGACAAATTTTCATTCGGCCTCTGGACCGTTGGATGGGAAGCACAGGACCAGTTCGGTTCCGCAACCCGCCCCAAGCTAGACACCGTTGAAGCCGTCAACCGCCTCAGCGACCTCGGCGCCTACGGCCTGACCTTCCACGACAACGATCTGTTCCCGTTCGACGCCACGGCCACCGAGCGTCAGCACGAGATCGACCGCCTCAAGGGTGCGCTGGATTCCACCGGCATGATTGTGCCGATGGTGACCACCAACCTCTTTAGCCACCCCGTCTTCAAGGACGGCGGCTTCACCTCCAACGATCGCGGCGTGCGTCGCTTTGCACTGCGCAAGGTCATCGAGAACATCGACCTGGCTGCCGAGCTTGGCGCCGAAACTTTCGTCATGTGGGGCGGTCGCGAAGGCAGCGAGTACGATTCCGCCAAGGATATCCGCGGCGCACTTGAGCGTTACCGCGAGGCCGTGAACCTCTTGGGCGATTACGTCACCGACAAGGGCTACAACATCCGTTTCGCGATTGAGCCCAAGCCGAACGAACCTCGCGGCGATATCCTCCTGCCCACCCTTGGTCACGCGATGGCGTTCATTGAAACGCTGGAACGCCCCGAAATGGTCGGCATTAACCCGGAAACCGGCCACGAGCAGATGGCAGGCCTGAACTTCACCCACGGCATCGCCCAGGCGCTCTACCAGGGCAAGCTGTTCCACATTGACCTCAACGGCCAGCGCTCCATCAAGTTCGATCAGGACCTTGTCTTTGGTCACGGCGATCTCCAGAACGCTTTCTCCCTGGTTGATCTGTTGGAAAACGGCGGCCCCAACGGCGGCCCGTCCTACACCGGCCCGCGCCACTTCGATTACAAGCCCTCACGCACCGAGGACATGACTGGTGTGTGGGATTCTGCAGCTGCCAACATGCAGACCTACCTGTTGTTGAAGGAACGCGCCACAGCTTTCCGCGCCGATCCCGAGGTTCAGGCCGCACTGCTGGCCTCCCGCGTGGAAGAGATCAACCAGCCCACCCTGAACCCGGGCGAGGGCTGGGAAGCACTTCGTGCCGACAAGGCCTCCTACGAGGACTTCGACACGGAATCCTACTTCGGCGGCAAGGGCTTCGGCTTCGTCAAGCTGCAGCAGCTCTTCATCGAGCACTTGCTGGGCGCGCGGTAATCCCATGGCGCTAGTTGCCGGGATCGATTCTTCGACCCAAAGTTGCAAGGTTGTCATTCTCGATTCCGGCACCGGCGCCACCATCCGCACCGGCCGGGCATCCCACCCGGACGGCACGGAAATCAGCCCCTCCTACTGGTGGACCGCTTTGCTAGAAGCACTGCACGACGCCGGAGGGCTGGCTGATGTTTCTTCCCTCGCCATCGCGGGGCAACAGCATGGCATGGTCCTGCTGGACAGCGAAGGGCGTGTAGTTCGCGATGCCCTCCTCTGGAACGACACCCGATCCGCCGCCTCCGCCGATGCCCTTGTGGCTGAATTCGGCGCTGCGGCGTTGGTGGAGCGTTCCGGTTCGGTCCCCGTGGCCTCGCTGACCAGCACCAAGGTCCGCTGGGTACGTGACAACGAACCCGAGAACGCCGCACGCGTTGCGGCCGTTGCCCTCCCCCACGATTGGCTGTCATGGCGGATCCGAGGTTACGGACCTGTTGATGAAAGCCCGCTGGGCCCTGATCTGGAACAACTTGTCACCGACCGTTCCGATGCCAGCGGCACCGGCTATTGGTCTCCGGCACGTGAGGCTTACGATCTGGAACTATTCGAGGCTGCTTTTGGGCGCCTGGCACGCGAAGCCGGCTCGGGTGAGCCGGCTGGAAGTCTGATTGTGCTGCCCAAGGTTGCAGCGCCGTCGTGCGTCATGGGCCAAGTCCACGCAGACTACGCCGATGGCAGCGAGATTATTGTTGGCGCAGGTGCCGGTGACAACGCTGCCGGTGCGTTGGGCCTTGGCATCACCGCCGGAGATATTGTCATTTCCTTGGGTACCAGCGGCACAGTGTTTGCCGCAGCCCCTGCCGCCGTCAACGACCCTTCCGGGACGGTGGCGGGCTTTGCCGATGCGGCCGGCGCGTATTTGCCGATCGCGGTGACCCTGAATGCCGCACGCATCCTGAGCTCGGTTGCAGATTTGTTGGCTGTCTCCTTTGACGAGTTTGCCGAACTGGCTCTGACGGCAGAACCTGGCAGCGGCGGCGTGGTGCTGGTTCCTTATTTCGAGGGCGAGCGCACTCCTAATCTGCCAACGGCCACGGCAAGCTTCCATGGCCTGAGCATTGCCTCAACTACCCGCGCCAACACGGCCAGGGCCGCCATTGAGGGCATGCTCTGTGGTTTGGCCGACGGCTTGGACGCTGTCGCCGCCACGGGCGTCAGCGCCGAACGGTTGCTATTAATTGGCGGAGCTGCGCAAAACCCTGCCGTGCAGGCAGTGGCCGCGCAGGTGTTTGGCGTGCCGGTGACGGTACCGGCCCCCGGGGAATACGTTGCCCGCGGTGCGGCCGTGCAGGCTGCCTGGGCGCTTTCAGGCGCCCGTCCAGCATGGGAACTGGACCTCGATGCAGAACCCACAGCTGATTACCGCCCCGTGATCCGCGAGCACTACGGGGTTCATTCCGGCGCCTAAGGTTGCCCCTCCGTCACTGCCGCTGAGCCCGGCACACCAGATTGATTCCTCGCGATGATCTGGTGTGCCGGGCTGCTGCGTTTAAGGAGGGGTGAGCGTTCACATTTTGAACGCATCAGAAACACCACTCAGCTCACAAGCCCATCTCGACCAAACCCGCACTTGACATGCTAGATGTGTGCCGGGTTACACTATCTACGAATGTTAGCGCTAACAAATATTGATGGCGCAGATTTCGTTGTTGAGGCTAATCGCCAACAACTCGCAGTACCTACTCTCTCGTGGCAACGACGCTCACTGGACTCAAAAGGAACTCACCATGAAATTTAAGAGATTGATCGTTGGCGCCTTGGCGCTTGGCCTCGCTTTGGGAACCGCAGGTTGCGGAACCCGCGGCGGCGAATCAACCGATGCAGCCGGATCAGGCGACAATAGCGGTGCACTGATTGGCATTGCGATGCCGACCAAAACCTCCGAACGCTGGATCAAGGATGGCACTGCCATTCAGCAGTCGCTGGAGAAGCTGGGGTACAAGACCACACTCGAGTACGCCGATGACAAGATCCCGCAGCAGGTCCAGCAGGTCAGCAACATGATCACCAAGGGCGCCAAAGTCCTGATCATTGCCTCCATCGACGGAACAGCATTGAGCGATCAGCTAGATGACGCCGCCAAGGCCGGCATTAAAGTCATTGCCTATGACCGCCTCATCAACGGCAACGCCAACGTTGACTACTACACCACCTTTGATAACGAGAAGGTCGGCGTCGACCAAGCCACGTCACTGCTGACCGGTTTGGGCATCCTGGACGAAGCCGGCAAGGAAACCGGCAAGACCGGTCCGTTCAATGTGGAGCTGTTCGCCGGAAGCCCGGATGACAACAACGCAACCTTCTTCTACGACGGCGCCATGAAAACGCTGAAGAAGTACATCGATAACGGCACACTGGTCGTCAAGAGCGGCCAGACCGGTTTCACCCAGATCGCAACGCTTCGTTGGGATCCGGCAACCGCTCAGAAGCGTATGCAGAACCTGATCGCCAGCAGCTACTCCTCCGGTGGAGCCAAAGTTGACGGCATCCTCTCCCCCTACGATGGAATTTCCATCGGAATCATCTCCGCTCTTGAATCCTCTGGCTATGCCGCCAGTGCCCTTCCGGTTATCACCGGCCAGGATGCAGAGGCAGCATCGGTGAAGTCCATCATTGCCGGCCAGCAGTACTCCACGATCTACAAGGACACCCGCAAGCTGGGCGACCAGGCCGTGGCCATGGCAGATGACCTCCTCAAGGGCAAGACTCCCGAGGTCAACGACACCACCAGCTACAACAACAAGGTCAAGGTTGTTCCGACCTTCTTGCTCCAGCCTGTTGTGGTCACGAAGGCCAACTACGAGAAGGAACTCGTCGAGAGCGGTTACTACACCGCCGACGACCTTAAGTAGTGCGAACTTCCTGTTGCGGCGGCTCACACCGCCGCAACAGGAAGGAATGCAATTCCCATCACGAACGCGAAATGAAGGTCCATCGTGACATCAACGATCCTTGACATGCGTGCCATCACCAAGACATTTCCAGGGGTCAAGGCCCTCCAAGATGTTTCGCTCGAGGTCACACGCGGACAAGTACACGCCATCTGTGGCGAAAACGGTGCCGGTAAATCGACGCTTATGAAAGTACTCTCCGGTGTCTACCCGGCAGGTACCTTCGACGGTGAAATCTGGTTTGAGGACAACCTCTGCCAGTTCAAAGACATCAAGTCCTCTGAAGCTGCCGGCATTGTCATCATTCACCAGGAACTGGCACTGAGCCCGTTCCTCTCCATCGCCGAGAATATTTTCTTGGGCAATGAGCTCGCCAAAAAGGGTTTTGTCGACTGGAACAAAACCAATCTTGAAGCTTCAAAGCTACTGGCCAGGGTAGGTCTGAACGATCACCCCACCACCAAAGTCTCTGATCTAGGTGTTGGCAAGCAACAACTAGTGGAAATCGCCAAGGCCCTTTCCAAAAAAGTTAAGCTGCTCATTCTTGACGAGCCCACGGCTGCCCTTAATGACAGTGACTCAGAAAACCTGCTGAACCTGATCAAACACCTGCAAGGCCAGGGCATTACATCGATCATGATCAGTCACAAACTCAATGAAATCAAGGCTGTTGCCGACAAGGTGACCATCATTCGCGATGGTCAGACCATTGAAACTTTGGACATGCATGCCGACGATATCTCCGAGGAACGCATCATCAAGGGCATGGTGGGTCGAGATCTGAACAGTCGCTACCCAGATCACACCCCAACCATTGACGAAGAACTCCTGCGCATCGAAGACTGGACCGTTCACCACCCGGTGGATCAAAGCCGCCAGGTGGTCAAGGCAGCAAACCTTAAGATCCATGCTGGAGAGATTGTTGGCATCGCCGGACTCATGGGTGCTGGCCGAACCGAGCTTGCCATGAGCGTTTTCGGGCGGACTTACGGAACAAACATCAGTGGCACCGTGTACAAAAGAGGCGTTGCCATTGAAACCAAGACTGTCGCGGCAGCCATCAAGCACGGCATCGCCTACGCGACTGAGGACCGTAAGCATTACGGCCTGAACCTCTTGGACAACATCCGGAGGAACGTTTCAGGCGCTGCACTGTCCAAGCTATCGCGGTGGGGCTGGGTAGACCGCCACAAAGAACACGTGGTTGCCGAGGGATTCCGCAAGAGCATGAACATCAAGGCACCGGGTGTAGGTTCCATCACCGGTAAGCTCTCTGGCGGAAATCAGCAAAAAGTTGTCCTTTCCAAATGGATGTTCGCCAACCCTGATGTCTTGATCTTGGACGAGCCTACCCGCGGCATTGACGTGGGTGCCAAGTACGAGATTTACAACATCATCAATCAGTTGGCCGACGAGGGTAAAGGCATCCTCGTCATCTCCTCTGAGCTGCCCGAACTATTAGGTATCTGCGACAGGATTTACACCCTGGCCGAGGGCCGGATTACGGCTGATGTACCCAAAGCCAAAGCAACTGCAGAATATCTCATGCGTTTCATGACCCAAGCAAAGGAGCAGGACATCTGATGACTGCCATTAATTCCGCCTTTCAGTACCTGACCGGCCAGCTCCGGCAAGTGGGGCTCTTCATCGCCTTGATTGTGATCATCGTCTTTTTCCAGATCACAACCAACGGCATCACGCTGGCACCGATCAACGTCTCCAACTTGATCGTTCAAAACAGCTATATCCTCATTCTGGCTGTGGGCATGGTCATGGTCATTATTGCCGGACACATTGATCTGTCCGTTGGCTCAGTGGTGGCGTTTGTTGGTGCCATGGCCGGAGTCATGATTACCCAGTGGCACATGCCGTGGTGGCTGGCGATCATTGCATGCTTGGTCCTCGGTGCCGTAGTTGGCGCTTGGCAGGGCTTCTGGATTGCCTACTTCGGCATTCCATCGTTCATCGTCACACTGGCAGGCATGCTGACCTTCCGTGGTTTGGCGCAGATTGCTCTACAGAACCAGCAGATTTCCCCCTTCCCTGATGAGTTCCGGTCCCTGGGCAGTGGCTTCCTCCCCGACCTCGGCGGCGGAACATCGTTCCTTGAACCGCTGACGGCAGTTCTGGGTGTGCTTGCTGCAGCGGCGTTCGTCATCGCTGGCATCAAGCAGCGCTCGAATCTGAAGAAGTACAACCTCGCTGACGAACCGACTGCTTGGTTCATCGCCAAGTTGGTCTTCACCTCTGCCCTCATTTTGCTCATCGCCTACCTGTTGGCTAGCTACCGGGGAACACCGATTGTGCTGCTGGTCATGGGCGTTCTCATGGTGGGCTATTCGGCCGTCATGGCAAATTCCATCTGGGGCCGGCATATTTACGCAGTGGGCGGCAACGCCCATGCGGCCGAGCTCTCAGGCGTGAACACCAAGCGCGTCACCTTCACTCTGTTCATTAATATGGGTGTGCTGGCAGCTTTGGCTGGCCTGGTGTTCACCGCGCAGCTCAACCTCGCCAACCCGAAAGCGGGTGAAGGCTTTGAACTTGACGCCATCGCCGCCGTCTTCATTGGTGGCACGGCAGTGACCGGTGGTGTGGGAACCGTGATCGGCGCCATTATCGGCGGTTTGATCATCGGTATCTTGAACAACGGCATGTCGATTATGGGGGTGGGTACAGAATTCCAACAGCTCATTAAGGGACTGGTCCTTCTTGCCGCCGTAGCCTTTGACGTCTTCAACAAGCGCCGGGCCAAGAACACGCTTAAATAGCTTCTTGAAGCACGATCAGCTGTGTGGTTCCGCAATCGCCCCGGAGCCACACAGCTTCCTTTTTTAACCGGCTACTTCGGGCCATTTGTGGTTGTTACCGTGTTGGCGTAACTCAAACGACTATGACAAGTCCCATTCACTGCTGGGATGTAGGGTGGGGCACTAACACGATCCGGTTTTTCCGATGGCAAAGGAGCCATGATGCCTGCACAGAAGAACAGGAATCGGCTCTCGCAGGCAGCGCCGCCCGTTCCGAGCGAGCAGATCACCCCCGCCGTTGTGCACATGGGTGGCGATGCCCTAGCCCGTGAGCTGCTGGATCCACTGCGCAACTTCACGGTGCTTGTCATCTCCCGCATGGCAGATGCGGACTTTCATATTGATGCGGAGGCGCTGGCGGCCCGACTGGGAGATGAAGCCCGCATCATCCAGGTGAGCAACGGGATTGAAACCCGCCATCTGCAAGACCGATTGCCTGCGCAGCTACACATTTTCGGCACGGGTGCCCGGGTCTATCCGCATGGCGAGCGCTGGCTGGAACGGGTACCGGGGGCGCACGTGCCGCACCACCTCTCCCAGTTGCCGCAGCTGTACCAAAAACTTGAGAACGAGGTCCTCGCTGCCCAACATTTCGAGCCGCCCCGGCCCGCCACCGCCCCCATCAGCGTGATTTCTGAGGCAGTAGTCAAGGGCTTCCCGGCCGAGGACAGGGCCATGGTTGAGCTGGTTCCCAGCGGCGAGCAGGCACTGATTCGCAGCGAGGACCTGCTGCCGGGGATCCCGCTGGACTGGCTGGTGGCCAAGGCCCAGTTACTTTCCGGGACACTGGATCCGGCCACCCACGTTCTAAACATCGGAACGCTCCTGCTCCCCCGCCCGTCCCCCGTCACCGTCTACAGTCACGGCGATGTGGCGTTGGCCCGAGTTAAAGCCGTCTGCCCCCGCCATGCCACGGTCCAGCTGTGGCCCGGCAGCGACTTCCCCATTGGTGTGGAACATATCTCTTCCAATGACTTGGACTCCGCCGAAGACCTCCTGACCGAAGGCGAGGTGGTCCGGGTACGGGTGCTTTACCACAACGGCGCCGTGGTGTTGTCCATGCTGGACGTGGACGACGACGAACCGGCAGTCCCGACGCCGCCGCTCCTTCGCGGCGGCCCACCCTGGCTAGACCTGGAGAGGCCGTATGCCTCCATCTTCGCCAATCGCTCCCCCGTTTCCTCCCCAGCCCCCGCAAACCCGGACGACGGCGAGGAATCCGCACGCTCCGGCGTCGAACCTGCACAGTCAGAATCCCTTCTCACCCCTGCTGCGCGGCGGACAGCGCTGCAAACTACGCAGATGCAGTTGGAATCGGCCCGCCACACCATTGACGAGTTAATGGCTGCGGCGAAACGGCAGGGTGCCACTGACAAGGTGGCGCGGGCGCTGCAGGACCAGCTGGAAGATGGGCGGAGGGCGGCTGCCGATCTGGCGCGCGAACACAACATGGCCACCCATCAAGTGGAGGCGCTCAAGACGGAGCTGGCCAAGGCAAAGTCGACGCTGGTGCAACTGCGCCAACAGCGCCGATCGGCCGCGTCACGGACCGAAAACGCGCTGGACGCGCTGTTCTTAGATCCAGAGCAACAATTCACCTTTGAGCTGCAGCAAGTCTGGGCACGGGTGGTTCCGGCTGCCGAAAAGTCCCTGTATCCGCTAGGGAAATTCAGTGTCAGCCCACTGTTTTTGGACTCGTGGGGCACGCTCACCGAGCAGCAGCGCACCAAGACATTGCGGGCCGTGGTGGATCTGGTGGCCGATTGGCAGGGTCCGTTGCGCAAGCGGGAACCGCACATGTTGCGGCTCAATGAGGGCGCTCAGGCGCAGCCCACCCTGCGTGGCGATGACGTGTGCTGGCGCCTGTACGTGGAGAAGGGGACTGCTGGGGCGCTGCGGCTGCACTACTGGAAGCTGCAGGCCGGTGGCGTAGAGCTCCATGCAGTGGTCCCACACGACGTGGTCAAGCCCTGAACCCGGCTTTGAGCCTCCCCGCTTACGGTTCCCGCGATTGCTGGACCGTGTTGTTGCGCCGCCACATTTTCGACAATGGAGATCCGGGCAGTGCGGCCACGACGATTGCCACAAGTGTGAGCAGGATACCGAAGATGGTCTGCGGATAGATGGCACTGCCAGCAACGGGAAGAAGCCAGTCCATCAGGAGGGCACCAATCAGCTGTCCGGCAATCATGCTCAATCCCGTCAGCAGCACACCAATGCGCCGGATCAGCAGGGCGCTGAGGACCAAATTGATGCAGCCCAGCACGCCCCCTAGATACAGCCATGGGTCAGTTGGCAAGGTCGGCAGCCCACCTGTGAGAGCTAATTTGACAGTCCAGATCAATGCCAGCGCCACGCCTCCGACCACATAGTTGATCAATGTCCCGGGGATGGGTGACTGGACTTCGGCGGCGATTCTGCCGTTCACCGCGTGCTGAAACGTCATCAGGACCCCGGCCAGGATGACCAAAGCAAGCGGGATCAGCAGGGCCACAGGGTCCGGGGCTCCGGAGATGCGAGGCGACACAGCCCAGAACACCGCACTCACAGTAAGAACGACACCGAGCACTCGCAGCGCGGTGATGGCTCGTTTACCGCCCGGACCCAACCCCATTCGGTCTACGGCCAGCCCGCTGACCGTCTGTCCGGTCACCACCGCCACCGTGTAGATGGCGATCCCTACCCCTGTTACAAAACTAGTCTGCGCAAAGATAAAGTATGCCCCGATCAAGCCGGCCGCATGGAAGTACCAGGGGATTTTCCGTTGTCGAGTATTTGAGATGAGTTTGATAAACGCGGTCCGGCCGCTGGGAATCACCAGGGTAGCAAGGGCCATGACCAGCGCAGCTCCCGCGAAGCTGAATAGTCCTGCCAAGAGTGGGTCTTGCAGCCGATGTCCCAACTCACCGTTGATCCGAGCCTGCAGAGGTAATGTCAGCCCCGCGGCAACGGCCAAAGGAACACCGGTAATCAGTGCCCTTGCCGGCGCTTTGGACTGCGCGAAGGTTTTTGCCTTGAGCGTCACGGCCATCCTAAAAACCAGCCTGGAATAGCTTGCGACGCAGCTGCGATGCCTGGCCCGATGGGCCGCACCCATGGCCTGCGGCAAAAAGGTGGGTTGCGATGAGCTGGCCAGGGTATTGCAAGGTCAAGGTGTTCTCCAAGAAACTGGTCTAAAAATCGTAGAAAGTATCCGTGAAGTCAGCCGATCTCCTTATCCTCGACTGTGCAACAGTAATGGAGGACTTTCAACTGAGACCAATGGCAATTGCATGCCTTCTAATATTGCTTGCCGCTCATTGAGAAGATGATCAGCCACACAAACATCAGAGATCCACGTACTTTCCCACCGTATCCTGAGGGAAGCGCCACTGGCAACCGATTGCCAAAATGAATGTCAATGGCACTAGCTCGTGCTGGCTGCTTCCCGGCACAAAAACCTGCCGGCGGCGACCCCGGATACACTGGTCTTTGGTGCTATTTGCCTAGGGAAATCGCATCGACCCTGCTAAGAATGCTGCGAGTAGAAGGAGCTGGTCCCACCGTGGGTCACGACATTGAGATTGAGCTGGTCAGGTTGCTAGATGAGAGCGGAGCAGAGATCGGCACCGCAGATAAGGCGCTGGTTCATACCGAGACGACGCCCCTCCACCTTGCCTTTTCCTGCCACCTTCTGGACGCTCAGGGCCGCACCTTGCTGACCCGCCGGGCACTATCCAAGCTGACCTGGCCGGGAGTGTGGACCAATTCCTTCTGTGGCCACCCGGCACCCGGGGAGTCCTTCCAAGACGCCATCATCCGCCGCGCCGCCGTCGAATTGAACATCGTAGTCACCGACATCCAGCCGGCACTTCCGGATTTCCGCTACCGCGCCGTGGACGCCTCCGGCATTGTGGAGAACGAGATCTGCCCCGTCTTCACTGCCGTGTACGACGGCGATGCCACCATCGCGCCCAACCCCGCCGAAGTCTGTGACTGGGCTTGGGCCGACGTAGTGGACGTTGAAGAAGCAGTAACGGCCACACCCTTCGCCTTCAGCCCCTGGATTGCCCAGCAGCTGGCCGAGGGCGTGTACACCGGAGGTCACCTCCAGGCGTGAGCGTCTAGACCGCCGTCACCATGGCGTCGCTGTGCTCCCACAATTGCACGGCCAGCGCGGGATCCTGCGCCTGCCGGCTCGTCTTGGCTATTTTGCGCTTGGCGTAGTACTCCCCCGGTGTCCAAACAACTCCGGGGACTGTGGTGGCTAGCCACAGCAACGTGTCTGCACCTTGTTCCGGAGAGAGCAGCAGGCGCTTGGCAATGGGTCCGTAGCCAAGCTTCATCAGGGGAGTTGATTCGGCGGCAAAATTGGTGCCCACCACGCCCGGATGGAAGGCAGCTGCGTTAATGCCGTGGTCCCCGTAGCGGCGCTGCAACTCCTTGGTGAACAAGATGTTCGCGAGTTTGGCGTTGCCATAGGCCGTGCTGGGACTGTAGTGCTTGCGAGCGTCCAGATCGTCAATGTCGAATTTCGCCATCAGCTTGTGCGCCGAACTTGAGGTATTGATAACGGTGGCCCGGCTAGCCACCAAATTGTCAATGAGCAAGGTGGTGAGCAGGAACGGGGCCAGGTGGTTCACCTGAAACGTCTTCTCATGCCCGTCCACGGTTTCTTCCCGGTCTGCCATGATGCCGCCTGCGTTGTTCGCCAAGACATCAATGCGCGGATATTTCTGGGAGAGAGCGGCCGCAAGTGCGCGTACCTGTTCCAGCTCACTGAAATCGCAGAGAAAATAGTCGGCGTCGAGTTCTTCCGCGACGGCACGGGTCTTCTCCGGCGAGCGTCCCACCAGAACTAAAGTGTCCCCCGGATACGCCAACATTCTTGCCGCTGCCGCCCCGATCCCGTCGCTGGCACCGGTGATGACTACTGTTCGTTTCATAAAACACCCCTTAGAAAGTTTTTTCAGCATACCCCCGGACACTGTAGCGACGCTGGGTAAGAGCTGCCTAGAACCCGTTCAGGACAGCACCACAGTGAAACTCACCGGTCCCGGTGCCAAGTGGTAAGCCGGCAGCACGCCGGGCCCACATGACGCCGTACCAATCCCATGCATCGCAGCATCCAGCGTCAGATAACTCATGCCATCGGCCACCAAATCCGGCGTGTGCTTGGCCTCCGTGAGCACAGTTTGGGACCACGGGCGCAGCGTGAACCACATCGTTTCACTCTGGAAAGTGATGCTCTGCCCGGCGTCCAGCGCCGCCAGCTGCAAGTGTGAGACTCCCGCCCGGGCCCCGTTCTCCTGCGGCCGCACGTACGGTACTTGGAGTTCCTCAATTGAGGCACTGAACCAGCCCAACTGCGCAGCCATACCCGTGTCGGGGTACCGTTGCCCCGGCCCGAATCCGGTCCACGACGCCTGTGAAAACTCGCCCGGCAACTCAAAATCAAAGCCGACGCGCGGCCAACTCACGCCCCATCCCGGCCCCGGCTCAACTTTGGCCGCAAGCTCAAGGCTGTGCCCATCGGTGCTCCACACATACTCAACATCAACATGGTGCCGGAGAATCGGCGTACCGTAACGCACGAGCACGCTCAGCTTCCCGCCGTCGTGCTCCATCGATTGCAAACGACCCTCCAGCAGCGGCAGGCCGCCAGCAATCCACGCGTCCGCATCACGCGGCGCCCCCGGCAGCGCCCAATTCTTGCCGTTGTCATTGTCGGTCGGCGAGCGCCACACGGTCAGCCGCGGGCCATTGATGGGCACGCCCTTGAACGCGCTCAGCTCCCCCGTGTCGAGGCTAAAAACGGCCGGGCCAAAGTGCACCTTCCGCCCCCGTACCTCGGCTTGCCCATCACCAATCACCTCAGGAAGCGGCGCGGCCACCTGCCCCTGCTGGCCCCAAGCGATCTGATGCCCGGACGGCGCCCACAACTCGTCGGTGGCGAGCACCGCACTGATCGAAACCACCCGCTGATCCCCCAATAGGGCGCTCAGCTCCGCCGGAAGCACGACGACGGACTCCTCGCCCGCCGCCGTCACCGGCACCTCGAGCGTGCCTTGTGCTGCGCAACCATCAGGCCCCTCAACCTTCCAAATGAACGAAAGATGAGAGGTGTCGAGGAAGTCAAACTTGTTGCGAACGCTCAGCATCTGCCAGCGCCGATCGATGATCAGGCTTAGCGGTTCCACCACTTTCTTGAAGTCCAATAGGCCCGGGCGCGGCTCCAAATCCGCGGAGACCAACCCGTCAATGACAAAGTTTCCGTCGTGGACCTTTTCGCCAAAGTCGCCTCCGTAGGCAAAGTACGCCTCACCGTCGAGGGTGTGCTGGCGGATGCCGTGTTCAATCCACTCCCACACGAAGCCGCCCTGGAGCCGCGGGTACTTATCGAACAAGTCCTGGTATTCCTGCAGGCCACCGGGGCCATTGCCCATGGCGTGCACATATTCGCACAGGATGAACGGCAAGTTGCGCCGGTGCCTGTCCTGGCCAGGATCCGCCAACGGCGTCTCTTGCTGGCGGCCGATCAGCTCCACTTCCGCCGGTGTGATGTACATGCGTGAATACACGTCCACGTAGGGGCTTGCCCAGTCACCCTCATAGTGGACCAACCGCTCGGGGTCGCGCTGCTTGGTCCACTGAGCCATGGCCTCAAGGTTGGCTCCCTTGCCTGCCTCATTACCCAACGACCACAGGATGATCGAGGGGTGGTTCTTGTCCCGCTCCACCAGACGCTGCATACGGTCCAGCAGGGCGTCCCGGTACTGCGGTTCAGCGCTGGGATTGCCAGCCCAATCACCATGTTCAAAGCCGTGCGTTTCATAGTCGCACTCGTCAATGATGTAGAAGCCCAGCTGGTCTGCGGCGTGCAGCAGGAAGGGATGCGGGGCGTAGTGGGAGGTGCGGATGGCGTTGATGTTGTGCTGTTTCATCAGGTGCAGCTCACGCAGCACCTGCTGCTGCGGAACGGCGCGGCCCAGATCCGGGTTGTGTTCATGCCGGTTGACGCCCCTAAAGAGCAGTGGCTCACCGTTGAGTTTGATCTGCGCGTCCTCAACTGTGATGCTCCTAAAGCCCACGTTCAGGCTCAGGGTTTGCACGGGCGTGGTGATCCGCAGCTGGTACAGGGTGGGCGATTCGGCGCTCCAAGGCTCCACAGCTCCCACGTTGAGTGTCTGCGACGTTCCGGCGGAGCTGGCGGCGCCCACGGTGCCTGAGTTTTCTGCAGTGGACTCTGCCGAGACATCAGAAAATGAAAGAGTTTCGCAGAGGCCCAGCTGGGCAATCTCCACTACGGTTCCCGGCAGCGGTGGATCAAGTTCCACGCGCAAGGTGCCGGTACCAGTGCCCGCACTACCGTTGATGAAGCCCGCGTGCACAAAAACATCCCGCACGGCCTCGGCTGGCTGGGCCAGCAAGGTCACGTCGCGGAAGATGCCCGGCAGCCACCACGCGTCCTGGTCCTCTAAGTAACTGGAGGCGCTAAATTGTGAAACCCTCACTACCAGCAGATTTTTACCGGCCCGCAGAACCTCACTGACATCAAACTCCTGCACCAGCTTCGATCCGCGGGTGGTGCCCAGCAGCACTCCGTTAAGCCAGATGGTTCCAGCGTTATCGATCCCATCAAAGCGCAAAATAGCGCCATTCAGGAATTGATCCGCCGCATCAAAGCTGAGCCGATGATCTCCTACAGGATTCGCATCCGGCATGAATGGCGGATCCAACGGGAAGGGGAACTGCACGTTGGTATAGGCGGGAGCACCGTAGCCATGGAAGTTCCAGCTCGAAGGGACGGGCAGGGTGTCCCAAGCCGCGTCGTCGAAAGCCTCGGATTCGATCCCCACAGGGGCCGCAGCCAGCGTTGGTGCGTAGTGAAAGCGCCAGTCGCCGTTGAGCGAGAGAGTGGGCAAGCCACTTTCCACATGGGCTCGTGGGCGAATCCCGCCAGTGCCAGGACCCGGGTTTTTCAGGTCCATAACGCCCTCGTAGGGGTGCGCGGCCAAGTTGGCGGTCAGTGCAGAAGCCAGGTTAGCGCTAACAATTGAGGCGGGGCTCGAGGCATTCATGGTTTCGGATCCTTGATGTTGGTGGAGAGTGAGTGCGCTGACGCTTTGAAAGCTAAGTTATTTAGCCTGCGGTGCCGTCAAGCATGCGTGCCACTTTTTGTTCGAGCGAGGCGATGGTGACGTCCGGGAGAACAATCAGCCCGTCGAGTTCCTTGCGTGCCCGCTTGTAGGCCGTTTGGCGCTCGGCAGGGCTGGCGGCGTCGTTCTCGGCAATGTTGACCAGCTTGCGAGCAGTGCCAAGGCGCTGGCGTTCCGCATCGCTGAAGGCAGAGTCCTTGATCCGGTGTGCTTCTTTTTCCGCAACGTCGAAGGCCACGGCGAAGGCGTTCACGGCATTGCGGTAATCGTCCCAACGGCTCTTGGCAGAGATCTCATCGCCTTCGAGCGGACGGAGGGCATCGGCGTCGCGCTTGGCCCGTAAGAACGCAACGGTCAGCGGCTGGCGGACATCGCTCATCATGGGAAAGTCGATCAGCTTGCCAACGTCCAGCTCATAGCTGAGCCAGCGCTTGTTGACGGAATCGTGTTCACCCTTCACCCTGGCCACATCGGCTTCGGAATAGCCATCCTTGGCCAGACTGACGGTGTCTGCTAAAGGCTGCGGGCGGTTTGCGGCATCCAGTGCCGCCGCTTCCGGGTGCTGAAGTTTGTACATCTCTATCTCGCGCTCATGCGCGCGATCCTGCGCACGTTCACGGGACGCGAACAGGGCCTTGAAGCCGCCGGCCGCCATACCTCCCAAGGGGAAGAGCAACCACCAATAAGCGCCGAAGAGTTCAGGAAAGGACATGGTCCATCGTGTCACTTTGCCGCTAAGCGACCAATAGTTACGTGGCGGGGGTTACTTTTGGGGCCGGATGTGTTTGGCCAGTGCCGGCAAGTGCCCTGATCCCGGATGAGGCGTTGCACAGCAACTGGTAGGAGACCTCGATGATGCGCTCAGCGTTACAGGTGGTTCCGCCAATCACGGCGTCCAGAAGCATATTGTTCACCCCACCCACCATGGAGATGGCCGTCAGCCGGGCAAATTCCAGTGCATCGGCAAGGGGGTGGCTCGGGTCAACGGCCTGCAGGCGCGCTCCTGCACTGCCACCGGGGTTGTTGCTGCCGCCACCGTGACTGCCCAGGCCACCACCGAGCAGCTGTTTGACCACGGAGGCTTTGATCCCGGCCAGTATTAACAGGGCACCCATCGATTGGCCGGCAAAATTGGTCATGGCCTGGTGGCGTTTGACTTCCAGCTCTTCGGAAACCCCAACAATCTCCACGAGGATGATTTGGGCATGGCGAGGGTCGCCCAGCATGAAGTTGACCACGGCGGCCATGCTGGCCCGGATGGCATCCTGAGGATGCGCATCAGGCTTTGACAAGGCCTCGGTCACCCGGTCCATCAGCTTGGCGGACACCGACTCATACACGTCGGTCAGCAGGTGTTCGCGGGAATCGAAGGACTCATAAAAGTAGCGTTCGCTCAAGCCCGCACAAAGGCACAACGTCTTGATCTTGGCGGAGGCATAACCCACGGTGCCAAACAGCTCGATGCCAGCGTCAATGAACTTCTCGTACCGTTCCCGGGTCCGCTCTGACGGCTGCAACCCTGAGTACACACGCCCGGCTCCGATTCCGGCGGGTGGCAGCTCCGGGAGACTGGGATGCGGTGCGGAAGGCCGAGTGTTCACACCCCCAAGTCTAGTTGACGACACCCGCACCGCGTTGGGCTGCGAGTGCTTCATCGAGCACAGCCCCAAAGTTGCGTGCATCGTGCGCAAACCGTCCCAGGAAGAGCCCGGAGACACCGCTCAGTTCGGGTAAAAGTCCGGGCTTGGCCGAGCCACCATAAATGATGGGCAGCGCAGCTAGTTGATGCTGCGCCAGAAGGTCTCGCAGGGCCTGAACCACTGCGGAAATGTACGCTGGGCGCGCCGGTTCCGGCGCCCCAATGGCCCAGACTGGCTCATAGGCAATGACCAGGTCCGCGGCACTGTCCCATTCCCCCACCGCTGCGGCGATCTGTTCATAAACAACCTGGGCAGCCTCTGCCGGCCCCGCATGTTCTAGCTCTCCCACGCACAGCAACGGTGTCATGCCCGCCGCCCACGCAGCGGCCACTTTTTGCGCCACCATGGCGTTGTCTTCATGAAAATAACGACGGCGCTCGGCATGCCCCAGCTCCACCAAGGCAACGCCCAGCTCGGCAAGCATTGACGGCGCCACTTCACCGGTCCATGGGCCATCGGCCCAACCGGAGTTCTGTGCACCCAAGACCAGTGGCGAGCCGGCAATGATCTGCGCCGCAGCCGGCAGTACCGGGAATGACGGGATGACAAACGGGACCACCCGCCCGGCTGCGAGAGCCGGGCGGGTATCCACTTCGTGACGCAACTCCTGCAGCCAGCGCAAGCTGTCTGCGTAGCCCATGTACATTTTGCTACTCACACCTATATATAGGGGTGCGTCTACCGCCGTGGGCAAGCTGTCTGTTGCACTGTGGTGCGTCACGATATTTCCACTTTCACTAACGAGTTGCTGCTTTTTTGCATGTTTTACTTCTCGAGCAGGTCATCAGCCTTGGTCTTGAAACGGCGGGTTCCCCACATCATGAGAGCCGCCACGAAGGGCAGAATGCCCAACGCCACAATGCCCATGGCCCCTGATTCAGAAGCAAAGGTTTCATTGATGTTGGTGCGCATGATCGGTGCCACGAATCCGCCAAGGTTACCCAAGGAGTTGATCAGGCCAATACCTGCCGCCGCCGCTGTTCCGGTGAGGAACGCCGTCGGGTATGACCAGGTGATGGGGCCAATGGCGAGGAAGCTGCATACCGCCAGCGTGATGAAGATGATGCCCACTGCCGGGAGGTGGTTGGCGCCAGCCCATGCCGAACCAATGATGCACAAGCCTGTGGAAACGAATAGCCAGGTTCCGAGCACTCGACGGCGAATAACCGTGGTGGCGTAGCGGCCGATCAAGATGCACGCGAACATTCCGAAGAACCACGGTACGGCTGCGAGGAGGCCAACGGTCAGGCCCACCTTTTGGCCGGTCAACTGCGCCACCTGCTGCGGCAGGTAGAACGTCACACCGTAAACGGCGATCTGAAGGCAGAAGTAAATGATGGTGAAGTACCAGAC
This sequence comes from Arthrobacter alpinus, assembly GCF_001445575.1. NCBI lineage: Bacteria > Bacillati > Actinomycetota > Actinomycetes > Micrococcales > Micrococcaceae > Arthrobacter > Arthrobacter alpinus. The sequence continues at coordinate 3,957,867 of NZ_CP013200.1, forward strand.
GCGGCCATTGGTCAATGCCGCCCTGACACCGGACGGACCGGTCTCCTTCTTAATCGAGTCTTCTTGCTCCATGGCTGCTGTCAGCGCATCCTTCTCATCCTGACGGAGCCATTTGGCCTTCTGCGGACCATCGATAAGGAGGAAGAAGGCAAAGATACCGGCAATGATGGCCAGCGAACCTTCAACGAAGAACATGACCTGCCAGCCGTGAACGCCGGGAACCTGGTCACCAATGTTGATAAGCCAACCGGACAACGGCGAGCCGATGACCTGGGAGAAGGGCTGTGCGAGGTAGAAGATGGCGAACATCTTCACGCGATGCTTGTTGGGGAACCATTCGGCCAAGTACATGATGACACCGGGGAACAGACCAGCTTCGGTCACACCGAGCAGGAAGCGCAGCGCGATGAAGGATGTATCGCCCTGAACAAAGGCGAAACAGGCCGAGACAATACCCCAGGTGATGGCGATGCGGGCCAGCCAGAACTTGGCACCCACCTTCTTCATCATCAAGTTGCTGGGGATTTCAAAGATCGCGTAGCCGATGAAGAAGATACCGGCACCGAGAGCGTAGGCTCCGGCGGTGATGCCGCGGTCCATTTCCAGCGCTGATTCTGCGAAGCCAACGTTGGTGCGGTCCAGGAATGCTACGACGTAGAGGATGACCAGCATCGGCATGAGCCGGAAGGTCGCCTTCTTAATTGCTGATTTGAGCGCCGGAGACTCTAATGCTGTGGTCTCCTGCGTGGGTGATGCTGCCATACGAAACTCCTCGTTGAGTCAAACTTTTGAATAAGCTTTGCGTCGCGTTCGGAGCGCAACGCCCATGGTCTGGGTTAGCGCGGGTAGGTCATCAGGACGATGGCGACGCCACAGATGACGATCCCTACGGCTAGGTACAACTTGCGGGCCAAGGTCCACTTGACGGAATTCTGGTTGTTCATCAAAGCTCCTAGTGCATGTACAGTCCGCCATCCACATTCAACGTTTGACCGGAGATGTAGCCGGTGTCTTCGCTGATCAAAAAGTGGATAGCTGCTGCGATGTCCCGGGTGGTTCCCACTCGGTTGACGACGAGGTCTTGAGTCAGTTCGTCCTTGCGTTCTTGCGAAAGCGTGCCGCCCATGATGTCAGTGTCAATGGGGCCAGGAGAGATGGCGTTGACGGTGATATCGTAGGGGCCCAGTTCGCGTGCGGTGGACCGGGTCAAACCAATGACGCCGGCCTTCGCTACGGAGTAAGCCGTCTTTGAGAACGTTCCGCCGCCGCGCTGTGCTGACACGGAGGAGATGTTCACGATCCGGCCAATGCGGTTCTTCACCATGGACTCGGCAACGCGGCGAGTGGCGTAGTGAACACCGTTGAGGTTGATGTTCAGCACCCGGTTCCATTCCTCCGGCGTCACCTCCAAATACCCCACAGGAGAGCTGACTCCGGCAACATTGGCCAACGCAACGATCTGCGGCAGCTCCGCCTCCAGCTCGTCAATGGCAGTGCGAACGGAGGCCTCGTCACCGACGTTGGCACCTACACCGTGAGCCTTGACCCCGAACTCAGCGACGACAGATGCGGCCACTGATTTACAGGCTGCATCATCCAGGTCGATGATGCCAATGTTCCAGCCATTCTCGGCCAGGTAGTTGACGGTTGCCCGGCCAATGCCGCGTTCGGAGACGGCGCCGGTGATGATGGCAGTGCGTTCTGCGGGGAATTTTCCAGCTGTTTCAGACATAGCTTCTCCTATAAATGTGGGTGGCTCATGCCAGTTAGTGGATGGGAGCCGGGCCGAGGTCTTCGAGCAACGCTGACATGGCTACGTAAGCCTTGTTGCGGTACGCGATGAGCTCTGCCGTCTTTTCGGCGGGGACATCCAGGAAGCCGGAGCCGGTCTTGGTGCCCAACTTGCCAGCCGCAACCAGATCGCTGAGGATCTTCGGGGTGGCAAAGCGCTCGGGGAATCCGGTCTGCAGGGACTTGTAGCAGAAGTCGTACACATCCAGGCCGGCCATGTCGGCAATGGCGAAGGGGCCAAAGAACGGCAAACGGAAGCCGAAGGTGGTGCGGACCAGGGTATCGACGTCGTCCGCCGTGGCAATGCCCTGCTCAACCAGCTGAGCAGCTTCGTGGAACAGCGCGTACTGGAGACGGTTCAGCACGAAGCCGGTGACGTCCTTGACAACAGCTGTCTGCTTGCCGGTCGAGTGGACCATGTCACGGGCTGCACCAACGGTGGCTGCCGAGGTTTCAGCGTGAGGGATGATCTCGACACCGGGGATGAACGGCGACGGGTTGGAGAAGTGAACACCTAAGAAGCGCTCCGGGTTGATCACGGGCTCGGCCAGATCGGCAATGGAGATGGTGGAGGTGTTGGAGCCAATGATGGCGTCCGGGCGGGCAGCGGCGCTAATGCGAGCCAGGGTTGCATGCTTGATGGCAATGACTTCCGGGACGGCTTCTTCGATGAAGTCCGCGTTGGCGACTGCTTCCTCAATGTCCTTGGCCGGCCACAGGTTCTTGCGCAGCTTCTCGGTGGAGCCGGCGGGGAACAAACCGTCAGCGACAAACTGGTCTGATTCCACCAGCAGACGCTCATAGTTTGCTGCGGCAATCTCTGCCGAGACATCGGCCAGGGCTACGCGGGCTCCACCCAGTGCCAGAACCTGGGCGATGCCGCCACCCATGTAACCGGAACCTACGACGGCGAACTGCAGCTGCTTTTCGGTATTTTCTGTATTTTCTACTGCATTACTCATGATCAGATGGCCTTCGTGTAGTTCGGTTCGTAGGAGCAAATTGCGTCGACTTTTTCCGCAGAGGCGCTGGATTCATCGAAAGTGTAGGAAAGCCATTCGGTGACCAGTTTCTTGGCCAGCTCCAAGCCAATGACGCGCTGACCCATGGTGAGTACCTGTGCGTTGTTGCTCAGCACGGAGCGTTCCACCGAATAGCTGTCGTGTGCGGTGACGGCACGGATGCCGGGGACCTTGTTGGCTGCAATAGCGACGCCCAGACCGGTACCGCAAATCAGTAGCGCCCGGTCAGCTTTTCCGTCAACCACCATACGTGCTGCATCGACGGCAATGTGCGGGTAGGCCCGGTTGTCGTTCGCTCCGACGCCAATGTCCTGCACTGATTGGACACGAGGGTCTGCCTCAAGTAGTGCTACGAAGGCGTTCTTGTATTCGACACCAGCCTCGTCATTTCCGACGATGATCCGGTAACCGGTTGATTCCGTGGAGCTCATGCTCGTGTCCCACTTTCCATTAGTTCGTTCTCAAAATGTTGGCCCAAGCGCTCTACGATCAAGCCGAAGGAGACAGCTCCTGGGTCAGGATGCCCAAGGCTTTTTTCCGCCAACGGGCGGGCCCGGCCCTTCAAGGGGCGCAGATTGGCCGTGGCAGCTGCGGCCTCCTTGGAGATAACGGCAGCATCCTTGAGTGAATCGACCACTGAGTTGCCAGCCGCTATTGACTTCAAGAACGCGTCCCGGAACGGGATCATGGAATCCACCATGGTCTTATCCCCCGGCTCGGCCTTACCCAAGGTGGTGATGGCGTTAGTGAACGCAGCGACGGCAAGAGAAGCATCTTCGTGCGAATATGACTCCCTATTACCAAGAGCAGCCGCGGCGGCGATAAACGCCGTTCCCCACAACGCACCCGAGGTGCCACCGGCCTTCTCGGACCAGGCTTCGCCGGCCGCCGTCAATACAGAAACAACTGATGCGCCACCGTCAACATCGGCGCTCTTTTGTGCGGCGGCGCTGGCAGCGTCAACGCCTCGACGCATGCCGATGCCGTGATCGCCGTCGCCAGCAATGGCGTCAAGGTTTCCCAAAGCTTCTTCGTGTTCGATAACCACATCGCGAATGGCGCAAACTGCTCCCACCGCCTGAAGACCCAACGCAGCCGCGGCCGGTGTGGGAGCCTCAAGCTGTGCTGCCTCTGCTGCGACTTGCGCAGTCACGCTGCGCTGTGCACGAGGAGCGGCATTGCCCTTCCGGAAGGCGGGGGTGTCGGCAGGTGCCGCCCAGTATTCCTTAAGTTCGTCGTCGAGCCACAGCAGGGTCAGCGACAGGCCGGACATGTCCAGGCTGGTCACCAATTCCCCGCACTCGGGCTCAATGACGCTCAGGCCTGCATCACTCAGGAGCTTTTCAATCCTGCCGAACAGGAGGAACAGCTCGTCGTATTTGACAGTCCCCAGACCGTTGACGATCGCCACGACCTCGGTGCCGGCGTCGTCAGGCTTGTCAGCCAGCAAACGTGAGACCAGCAGTTCTGCCAGCTCGGACGCCGTCGGCATCGGGTGCTCGGAGATGCCAGGCTCGCCGTGAATGCCTAGGCCCAGCGCCATCATTCCGGCGGGAACGTGGAACAGTGCCTCATCCGCGCCAGGCAGGGTGCAGCCGTCAAAGGCAACGCCCAGTGAGCGGGTGCGGTAGTTGGTTTTGATGGCAAGGCGTTCCACCTCGTCCAGGTCGAGCCCGGCTTCGGCAGCGGCTCCGGCAATCTTGAACACTGTCAGATCCCCGGCAATGCCCCGGCGTTTTTCCCACTCGTTGAGGGGCGCACTGGCAATGTCATCGGTGACCACAACGGTGCGAGTCTCGATACCCTCGGCGTTGAGGCGCACCTGGGCCTGGCCGAAGTGGAGCACATCACCGGCGTAGTTGCCGTAGCTAAGCAGCACACCACCGTTCATGCTGGCGGCCTTTGCCACGCGGTAGATCTGACCTGCGGCCGGTGAGGCGAACATGTTTCCGCAGGCTGATGCGGCCGCGAGTCCGGCTCCCACCAGGCCAGCAAAGGCCGGGTAATGCCCGGAGCCGCCACCAACAACCAAGGCAACCTGCCCCTGGTTCATCTCGGTCGAGCGGACCACACCGCCATCAACGCGGGTGACATACTGCCGGTTCGCGGCCACGAAGCCGTCCAGGGCGTCGTCGGCAAATTCAGCGGGATTGTCGAATATCTGAGTCATGATTCCTTCTTCAGTCCTATGCGTTGGCGCTGGCAGGGATGGATTTCTCCTGGCAGCCCTGCCAGCTGCCTAGCGAATGCCTTAGACGGTGAGCAGCGAGGCTGCCGGTGCGGGAAGTTGGCGGCCCTGCGCTACTTGGCTGGTGCCTAGTGCGTAGCCATCTGTCTTCGGCAAGATCTGTGAACGCAGGTATTCCTGGTTGCTTGCCGTAACGCTGAGCCCGTCGCCGCCGTAGTGCTCGGTGCAGATGATGCCTTGGTAGCCAACAGAGATGGCAACCTTGAAGGCTTCGCGGTAGCTGATCAAGCCGCTTTCCATGGGAGCCGGCATGGCCACGTACTGGCCGCGGGCCACATTCTCATCACGGATGTAGTTCTTCACGTGCCAGTAGTTGGAGTACGGCAGGGTCTTGGCAACCACTTCGCGCCAGTCCTCGATGGGGCGGTGCAGACGGATCAAGTTGCCAATGTCCGGGTTGAGGCCCACATTGGCCAAGTCGATGTCCTGAACCAGCTGAACGGAAGAATCCGCAGTGCCCAAGTAGGTGTCCTCGTACATTTCCAGGGAGAGCAAGATGCCGACCTCGGCTGCGTGCTGACCCAGTTCGCGGAGGCGAGTGACGGCCTTGTTCCAGGTTTCGGTGTCTCCCACCGGATCCACGTGACCCTGAACGGTCCAGAACCACAACTGCTTCTGCTGCTCGGGCGTGAGTGCCTGGTGGAGGCCCACGGAGACAACTTCACAACCGAGCGCCGCTGCGGCGTCAATGGTGCGGTGACTGTAGGCCAGGTTTGCTTCCCAGTTGGCTTCTTCAATGACGCTGCTGCGAATAGCGGAGATGACCGGGATGCCGATGCCAACGTGGTCTGCCGCGGCTTTGAATTCCGCAAGTCGCGCTGCGCTAAGGTCCCCCGGGCGAACCCAGCTATCGGTCAAATCTGCGTTGCCGAAGCCGGCATCTTTGACTTCCTGAAAGACATCTACCCAAGCTGACGAATCTGCTTCGTTGATGTGAACGCCAGCGGCGTTGGTGTTTGAGAACTGCAGCAGGGCCGCGGTGATGGGCCAATTTTCGGCTGTGTAAGCCATAGTTTCACTCCCTTGTGACGAATCCTGTTTCCTATAGGATCTACTATCCTGAAAGAAAGTGGATATGTCAAGCGTCACATTCATGAGGGGTTTTTGCCGCGAGATCGCTGGGTTTATCTCAGGCCTGAGGTCCGGCGACTCACGCGACTCCTGCGAGGAACACTGCAAAGCACACCGGAAAGACTCGCGCGGAGGCCACTCAAGCTCGTGGCGAGGTCTTCACCGCGTGGTTTTGAAGACTGACTGTGAGCACAAAAAGCCCGCCAGCGACGGCTCATGGAGCGTCAACGAGCGGGCTTGCCTGCCCAGCGGCCGGAGTCTCGGTACTTGGCGTTTCGGTGCTTGGAGTGCGGGCGCCTGGTGGTTCCAAGCCGGGTGGCAGAGTGCTTGGAGTGCGGGCGCCTGGTGGTTGCAAGCCGGGTGACTAAGTGTTTGAAAGGCGGGCGCCCAGTGATTATGCCTTGCTGATTGCTCTTGCTGATTGCTCTGCTGATGAATCTACTGGCGCGTCAGCCATGGCTCGGGCACGAACGTTGGAGACATGCTCGGTCATCTTGGCGGCAGCGCCATCGATATCCCCGGCACGGAAGGCTTCAAAAATGGCTCGGTGTTCTGCAATGGCTAAGTTGGCATCAGTGATACCAACGCCGCTGAAGAGCCGAAAGCGCTGCACCTGGCCACCGAGCGCGTTGTACGCAGCGAGCAAAAACGGGTTCCCAGCATTTTCTGCAATGAGCCGATGAAAGCGCTCATCCGCGTCGAAATAGTCCCTGAACTCCGCGAACGACGGCCCGCGCGGCGCCGTCGACAAATCCTCAATGGACTGCTCCAGAGCGGCCAGTGTCTGCGGTGTCATGAATTCGCCGGCCAGCCGCGTATTGACTGGTTCAATCACCAGCCGGGCTTCCATCAATTGGGCCATTTCCGCAGCGGATGACAGTGGCGCGACGCGGTAACCCTTCAAGGCAGCGCGCTGAACCAGCCCGGTGTGTTCCAAACGAGCCAATGCTTCGCGGACCGGTGTGGGAGAGACTTCCAGGTCACGGGCGGTCCCGTCAATGCTCACCGCATCCCCGGGCATCAGGCGCCCATCCATCAGAGATTCTAAAATCTCGTCATAGACGTGATCAGCCAAAACCTGGCGGCTAATGGCGTGGGGGCCGGTCAATGGTTTCATAGTCCAAATCCTATAGGATTCAATCGCTGCGGCTGCTATCAAAGGCATAATATCGCAGCTATTACGGCAATTCCTCTCGCGGCGCGTCGTCCCCAGCGGCGTGACCCCAGCGGCGCTGGCGAGGAGGCACGCACGCTGGGAAACGCCGTCGAACGTTGACCAAGACCCCGCTCAGACGTGAGACAAAAGATGGCCACGAAGCGTGAAAGAATAATGATGATTCGCCATGACAGCAAGCACAGGACGTAACCGCAGCAAGCCGGCCGCCGGCACCCCCGAGCAGCCCGCGCCAGCTGGCAAGCCTGCGCACCAGATTCCAGATGTCCCGCGCCGATTGTTCTTTCTCACCGTGGGTGCGGGCGCCATCACCACGGGGTTTCAGGCCAACATTGCCCTGGATGCGCGTCTCACTGAACGCAGCCAGTACCGCATCGCCACCCCTGACAATGAAGAAAATAGGACTGCAGCCGCACGTTTTCCCGGCAAAACCTGGTACCTGCTGGGAGGTTTCCGGGTCAGCTACCGCGACGCCGGCCGCAAACTCGCAGCTCTCCAGCCAGCCATGAACCAGCGCGCATCCGCCTCATACATTGGCTACTCCAATGAAGGCATCGACGTGGCTCAGCTCTTTATTGCCATTCAACGCGATGTGTATGAGCGCCAGATCGACACCGTGTATTTCTATGGGGACAGCTTCGGTGGGATGGCGGCCGTGGTTCTTGCCTCGCTGTTGACCGACATCGGCGTCAAGGTGCGGCTGATCGTGATGGGTTCGAGCCCGTCGAATGTGGCTGACACTTTGGACCCGGGCAAGGAATACATCTCCGTCGCCGGGAAAGTAGTGCCCTATCTGGGATTTTTGGGCCGTCTGGGCGCGGGCCTTTGGGGCGGTCTGAGCAACCCCAACGGCCAGGGAATGTATGACGCGGCCCGTAGCGGCGTCGCCAGATCGTTGGACCAGAACAACAATTCGCTGATCCTGAGCACAACTCAGGCCACATTTTTACAGGCGTTCCCCCACCAGTACGACGGCGGCCTGCCCACCAGTACCGGGATCGGGCTCCTTTACGATCCCGAAGATTTCATTGTCGATGCCCGGCTGGCCAAGCGGGGCTGGGAAACGCTGATGCCGCGCAACCCGCACTACGCCTACGATGTGCCGCACACCGGCCACGCCAGCCCTGAAATATATCCGGACATTTACCGCACCGCACTCGCGGTGGTCCTGGACAAGCTGGATCCGCTGCCGCTGACAGTGAAGCCGGACCAGCCCATTTTCTAGGCTGATCCGGCTCTCACGGCTGCTGCATCCACACAGCGCACCACTAAGTTAATGGCGCTAAGTTATCGGCGCTGAGTTTGGGCGAGAAGTTCCGCAAACGGCAGTGACGTCATATCGGAGACTTCACGTTGCGCCCTCTTGGCCTTGTGATCAATCAGGACGGCTCCCGACGCTCCGGTGGCTGATCCCTGCTGACCCATCAAGACAGTGGTCAGTTCTGCGGCGGCCTGCCCGATCCGACGCTCGAGCGTGTTGGTGCCCGAGCCGCCCCAATCCTCCGGGGAAGCGTAAATAGCGGTGGGCATCGTGTGGGCACGCAGGTAGCTAAAGAGCGGGCGGATAGCCATATCCAATACCAACGAGTGGCGCGATGACCCTCCCGTGGCCCCGAACACAACAGGCATCCCGTCTAGGAACTTTGGGTCCAGGACGTCAAAGAAGGACTTGAACAAGCCGCTGTAAGAAGCGCTGAAGGTGGGAGTCACCGCAATCATGGCGTCCGCAGCTTCTACACGCTTGATAACCTCGGCCAGGGCCGGCCCGGCGTAACCGGACACCATGTTATTGGCAATGTCGGTGGCATAATCGCGCAGGTCAATGACGTCAATGATCGGATCGGCACCAGCCGCGGACAACCGCTGCTGCACATCTGCGGAGATTTGATCCGCTAACATCCGGGTGGATGAAGGAACGCCGAGACCTGCCGAAATGACCACTACCGTACGCTGCATTATTGCTCCTAAGTTCATGCGTTTGCATCTACTGTGGTCAACAGGAGCGGTTCCAGAGTTATTCCCTGGGGTCCTTCGGACCCGCGAACGGGCGCCGCCGAACCTGAGCCGGGCGGCCCCGGCTCCCGGCGCCGCCCGGCGCGAAACCTTAGTCCCTCGCCCCGGCCTGGGCAGCTTCGGCGGCATCACGGGCTGCAGTAGCAGCGCTGTGATGGGCAATGACAGGATGGGCTCCCGTGTAACCGTCGCGGCTGGCGGCAATTGCATTGATCCGTCCGCGTGAGCAGTACCAGCCAATGACCAGGGCTGGCACAATGACCACGATCGAGGCGATGGTCCAGGTGCCGACGGGGCTATCGAACGCCATCAGGACCAGCACGGCCAGCAGGAATGCCAGCGTCAGGTACCCCGTGTAGGGTGCGCCGATCATGCGGAACGAGGGCCTGATGGCCAGTCCCTTTTTGGTCAGCCGATAGAGCGCCAGCTGGCACAGCACGATCATGGCCCAGGAAGCGATGATGCCTAGGGCAGCCATGTTCAGCACAATCTCGAACGCCTCAGCAGGCACCACCGCGTTGAGAATCACGCCCAGAACTGCCACGCCAGCCGTGAGCAAGATGCCACCGTACGGTACGCCGCGGCTGTTCAGTTTTGCGGTGAACTTCGGAGCTGAGCCGGACATGGCCATGGAGCGCAAGATCCGCCCGGTGGAGTACAGGCCGGCGTTCAGAGATGACATGGCCGCCGTGAGAACCACCAGGTTCATGATTGAGTCCACGCCCTCCACCCCAATGGAGCCAAAGAAGGTGACGAACGGGCTCTCCCCCGCTTTGTATGCCGTGTATGGCAGCAGCAGTGACAGCAGCACCAGCGAACCAACGTAGAAGACCGCAATACGAACAATGACCGTATTGATGGCCTTGGGCATGATCTTTTCCGGATTCTGCGTCTCCCCCGCGGCCGTACCAATGAGCTCAATGGATGCGTACGCAAACACCACGCCCTGCATCACCACCACCACCGGAAGTAGCCCATTGGGGAAGAATCCGCCGTTGTCGGCAATCAGCGAGAAGCCAACTTCATGCCCCTCGACGGGGGTCCCAAAGATGACAAAGTAGGTACCCACCAGCAAGAACGTCACCAACGCAACGACCTTGATCAGCGCGAACCAGAACTCCATCTCACCGAAGACCTTCACGGAGACCAGATTCAGTCCCAGCACCAGCATGAGTGCGGCCAGTGCCCAGACCCACTGCGGAACGGAGTCGATCCAGGGCAGGTATTTGCCGAAGAAGTGCATGTAAAGTGCGACGGCGGTGATGTCGACAATCGCTGTCATCGCCCAGTTCAGCCAGTACAACCAGCCGGAGACGAACGCCGCCTTCTCGCCGAAGAACTCCCGCGCATAGGAGACAAATGATCCGGAGGACGGCCGGTGAATGACCAGCTCGCCTAGGGCACGCAGAATCAAGAATGCAAAGAAACCGCAAATGGCGTAGCTGAACATGAGCGCCGGGCCAGCCCCGGCCAAGCGGCCACCGGCACCCATGAACAGGCCGGTGCCAATGGCCCCGCCAATGGCAATCATTTGAATTTGGCGGGACTTCAGTCCCTTGTGCAGCCCAGCATCTTCAGCGGTCAACGCGGAGCTGGGCTGGTCTTGAACTAAATCAGAGGTATCGCTTTGTTCCTGGTGACGCATAATGGGGTCCTTTGTTCAGAGGTGAAACGCGCCGTTGCGGGCCACCGGATTATCGCGGGGAGGTGCGTGGTTGCGCAGACCTGTTGCTGGGAGCTCGGCTACTGAAGAGCTCGGCTATTGAAGAGCTCAGTTGCCCGGAGTTAGGTCGCTGAGGTTGGCGAGGTATTCCGGGCGCAACAGCTCATTGAGCTGCTCCGCCGTGAGGAGCTTGCGTTCGAGCACCAGCTCGGCCACGCCGCGGCCGCTGGCCAGTGCTTCCAGCGCAATGGCGGTGGAGGTGGCGTAGCCAAGGCGCGGGTTGAGCGCCGTGACCAGGCCAATGGAGTGCTCAACTTGTGCGCGCAGCTTGTCCTCGTGGGCTGTGATGCCGCGGATGCACTTATCGGCCAAGGTGATGCAGGCCGCTTCCAGATGGCGCATGCTCTTGGTCAAGCTATAAACAATGACGGGTTCAAAGGCGTTGAGCTGTAATTGCCCGCCTTCTGCTGCCATGGTGATGGTGACATCGTTGCCAACCACCTCGTAGGCCACCTGATTCACCATTTCCGGGATGACAGGGTTGACCTTGCCCGGCATGATGGATGATCCCGCCTGCACGGCCGGCAGCGTAATTTCGCCGAAGCCAGCGCGCGGACCGGAGGACAAGAGCCGCAGATCGTTGCAAATTTTGGACAGTTTCACGGCCACACGCTTAAGCACGCCGGAGAGGTGCACAAACGCTCCAACGTCCTGAGTGGCTTCAATCAGGTCAACGGAGGTGGTGAGCGGCAGTCCGGAAATCTCCGCGAGGTGGCGGCAGGCCAGTTCCGAATAGCCGCGCGGAGCGTTCAGGCCGGTGCCGATCGCCGTAGCGCCAAGGTTGATCTCATGCACCAGCAGTGTGGATTCGGCCAGCCGAGCCCGGTCCTCCCCCATGGTCACCGCGTACGTGTTGAACTCCTGACCGAGCGTCATGGGCACCGCGTCCTGCAGCTGCGTGCGACCCATTTTCACCACAGTCCTAAATTCCAGCGCTTTGGCAGCGAAGGCATCGCACAGGTATTCCATGGCTACCACCAGCGATTTCGCCGCGAAGATCGTTGCCACGTTGACAGCCGTCGGGTAAACATCGTTGGTGGACTGGCTCAGGTTGACGTGGTCGTTCGGGTGCAGGTGCTGGTAGTCGCCCTTGCTGTGGCCCAGAATTTCCAGCGCCCTGTTGGCGATGACCTCATTGGCGTTCATGTTCGACGACGTCCCGGCACCTCCCTGGATGACGTCCACCACAAACTGCTCGTGTAGTTTCCCTGCGATGATTTCCTGGCAGGCCGCAATGATGGCCCCGGCCCGGACGTCGTCAAGCAAGCCAAGCTCATGGTTGGTTTGTGCGGCGGCCTGCTTAACCATGGCCAAACCGTTGACTAGATGCGTGTTGTTGCTCAGCGGGATCCCGGTGATGGGGAAATTCTCCACAGCGCGCAGGGTGTGCACACCCCAATAGGCATCCACTGGGATATCGCGGTCCCCAATGAGATCGTGCTCGCTGCGGTATTCGACGGGATCAGATACGGACGTGATGGACAAAGTTTCAGTCATGATTTTCCTTGAGGCGGCGCTTCATTGCGCTACAAAACGGGCACGCACAGGTGCGGACCAACGGTGGGGTGGGTAGTGGTTGGAGGTGAGGCTAATTGTGGGCCGGTAGCCCCAGTAGCTCGCCCACTGGGTGTCCGCCTCCATAGACAGGGAGGCGATTGAAGGCAGTCAGCTGGTCCGGGTCGATGCCCAAGGCGATGAGCGCCGGAGTGGCCGCTGGCATGCGAGCCCGGTCTCCGCCGTCGGAAATTTTCAATGCTACGGCGCTGCCGTCCGCGAGGGCAATCACTTGGATGCCTTCAAAGCCGTCCTTGGCCAGGATCCCGGGAACGGCCTGCATCAGCGCGGTGACGTCGCGGCCGTGGCCGGCCACCATGTCGGGGCGGGCACGCATGGCATCGGCCACGCGGCGTTCCGGGGTGCCTGGCTGGGCCGTTGTCATGCGGGCGAAGGCGCGGGCCATACCAATGAGAGACAGACCAAACACCTCAGTGCCGCAGCCGTCGGTGCTGACCGCGGTGATGGTTTCACCGGTCAGGTCTTCGACTGTGGCGCGGATCAGGGCGGCGAGCGGGTGCTCCGCGCCCAAATAGCTCTCAACCGGCCAGCCATTGTGGACGCAGGTGGCCAGCAAGGCGGCATGCTTGCCGGAGCAGTTTTGGGCCAATTGCGTGGGCCCGTTTCCGGTAGCCAGCCACTGCGCGCGCTCAGCCACACCGTAGGGCAGATCCGTGGAGTTGCCAAGATCCGCCGGGCACAGGCCTGCTGCCGTCAAGATGGCAGCGGCGGCGCTCTGGTGCTCGGCCGATCCGGAATGGCTGGCCGCGGCCAGCGCCAACTGCTCATCGGGCAGCTCCAAACCGGCGCGCAGCATGGCCACGGCCATGAGCGGCTTCAACGCTGAGCGAGGGTACACGCGGGCGGTGGGCTCTCCGCGCGAAATCAGGCTCACGCCGTCGTTCGTTATGGCAATGAGTGAACCGTAGTGGACGCTCTCCACGAGCTCGCCGCGCGTCTGCACGGCAAGCGGGGCGTGGGCCGGGAAATCTGTGAGGTTCATGCTTCGGTAGCTCCCATGATGCGGCTGAGTGCGGTGTCGACGGCGGAGAGGTGTGTGGCCATGGCGAGGCCCGCCTCCTTGGTGTTGCGGCGTGTGATGGCGTCAAGGATGACGAGATGCTCCACATCGGATTGGCGCGTGCGGCCGGTGATGAGGTTAATGGTTTCGGACTGGTTCACCATGGCGCCGCGGATGTCCTCGACCACGCGTTGGAACACGCCATTGCCGCTGGCGCGGGCTATGGCTGCGTGGAAGCTGGCGTCGAGGCTGACCCAGATTTCGGGGTCGTCTTCTTCGGCCATGAGGGCCAGGATGCCGCGCATTTCTTCGAGCTGCTCGGGGCTGCGGCGGGTGGCAGCGAATTCGGCGGCCGGTACTTCGATGTGCGGACGGGCTTCCATGAGGCTGCGGGCCGAGAACTGCCCCAGGACAAGATCGTTGGAAACCTGGTTGGCAATGACGAAGGTGCCTTTGCCGGTGTGAGTTTCCGTCAGGCCCAGCGCCGTGCAGGAGCGCAACGCCTCACGGACCACGGACCGACTCACACCGTATTGGGCTGCGAGCGCAGTTTCGGAGCTGAGTTTGGCTCCGACCTTCAGGGCGCCGGCCTCGATCGCCGTGCGGATGGCTGTGAAGACGGCTTCGGCCGCGCTGACTCGAAGAATCGGCCCCTGTCCTGCTGTCCAGCTGTCTGACAAGTTCATAACCACGACTATGACACCGCTCACAGCGCCCTGTCAACCCGCCCCTCCCAACGCTCTATCACCGATTGGGCATTTTTTGCCGACCCTCCCTCAGCGATTGGGGCATAATCCCGGACGCGCCCTCAGCGATTGGGGCAGGGGTGCCGTGAGAAGAAAGTCCTTTCGCACTGGCGTTGATGAAGAAGCACCTTGCAGGAATCCACACTAGGTCTGCAGCATGAGAGTCGGCTCCAGCTGCCGCCAGCAGCATGTGCGCCCTCGACAAACTCGGCACCCAAGGATGTACTTGAGCCATGACTCTTCCAACCATCGCCGTCACCGGCGCTACAGGATTCATTGGCGGCCACACGGCCCGGACACTGGCTGGCGCGGGGCTCCCCCAGCGACTGGTTGTCCGCAACCCGGAGCGAGCACCGGACCTTCCATTAGCTGAGGTGGCGGTGGCAGCGTTTGGTGACCGCTCCGGCGTCGAACATGCACTCACGGGAATTCACACGGTTCTCATGGTCTCCGCCGCGGAAAGCGCCAACCGATTGGATGAGCACAAGGCGTTCATCGACGGTGCGGCCACTGCCGGGGTGCAGCACATTGTCTACACCTCCTTTGTGGCGGCCGCCCCGGATGCTGTTTTCACGCTGGCCCGCGACCATTTCGCCACGGAGGAGCACCTACGCGGTTCCGGCATGGCGTGGACGATTCTGCGGGACAACTTCTACTTGGACTTCATGCCCATGATGGTAGGGGACGACGGCGTCATCCGCGGCCCGGCAGGGAACGGCAGGGCCGCGCTGGTCTCCCGCCGCGACGTAGCCGCAGCGGCCGGCGCCATCCTCCAGCACCCTGCTGCCCACACTGGACGGACGTACGAACTCACCGGCCCGGAGGCTCTCACCATGGCGGAGGTTGCGGCTATTCTCAGTTCCGGCTTGAAGCGGAGCATCAGATTTCACAACGAAACGGTGGAGGAAGCCTACGCATCCCGTAAAGCCTGGGACGCTCCGCAATGGCAATACGATGCCTGGGTATCCACCTATACCTCCATTGGCTCGGGCGCCATGGCACAGCTGAGTACCTCCGTTGAGGAGCTCACGGGTCGCAAGCCGCAGTCCCTGGCCGAATTTCTCGCCGCGCAGACTGAACCCCCAACCCTCGCTCATTAACGCTAACGGGGCACTTTTGGCCAACGCTCGCTCACTAAACGCTAGCCGGCGCACATTGAGGGAAGGCCCGGACAGCCCTGGCCGCAGCCGGGCTACTTCATGGAGAACTGGTACTCCGCCGGAACGTCCTGCCCTGGACAGACCTGCAACCAGAGCTCGGAGATCGAGTTGACGCCCTCGCGGAGATCGGCCACTTCCACCCCGGCCGTAAGAATCGCGGCCGCGGCGGCGTCCTCTCCCAGCGCGGCGAGCGCCTTGGCCTCAAGGAACCGGACTCTGCCAAGTCCGGCCAACGATTCCGATGCCCCGCTGAGTAGATCCAGCGCTATGGCGGGCGCCCCGTTGTCCTGAGCCAGCGTCATGGCCTCGATCAACAGCTCGCGGCTCAGCGGATCCGCGGCACAGGCTGCCACCACTTCGGCCAGGCCACCGGCAACATCAGCGGCGGCAATCAGCGTCAACCCCAAACCACGGTGCGCCAACGCCTGGCTGCCCGCGCTCAAGGGCTCTCCTGCCACAAAGGTCCCGTCGAGCGCCTGCCGATACAACGACGCAACCACGCTCTGGTCCCCCGCAGACGTGGACGCCCGGGCATGCACCATGACGGCGTGATGGAACGCGCCCTCGGCACTGGCATTCCGGCCGGCAGTGAGCAAGTCTTCCCAATCCAGCCCGCGGACATAGGAGGACGCCCCGCCGAAGGGCTGGTTCGGCACCTCGGCAGCGGACGCTTCAAAGGGTTTCTCAACAATGCCCGCGTTAGCGTTGAGCAGCTCCAGCCACGGCACCTGATCCGCCGTCAGCGTCTCAACCCCAAAGGGCGTGCCCGCCTCATCGATCCAGTCAAGGGTGGAATGTTGGCGACGGACCCGCTCCAAAGCACCCCAACCGCTGCCAGCCACCACCATTTCGGAAGGCGGCAGATCAGCCCAGCGTCCGGCGTCGGACAGTGCCTTGGCAATAGTCGCCTCAGAGACCAAAGCCTCCACGCGCTGGGCACCATGGGCCACGGCGGCGTCCCACTCCCCCACGGCGAGCGCCGGATCAAGGCCCGCGTTGCCGTACGCCTCGATCCACTGCCAGCTGGCCCCGGCGGGCATGGGTACGTGCTCAAACTGCGTCTGGGCCAGACCGGCCTGGATTTCTGCGTAGCGCCTCGGCTCGCCAGGATCAGAAGGCGAAAGCCACTCCTGCCAGCGGTGCCCGCCCACGCCTTCACCCCAAACAAACAGCTTCCGGCCGCGCAGTTGCGCCGAGGAAATCAGGGCCAGCCCGTCACCGTCAGCGTCCGCGGCCACTTCCCAGCGCCGCTCCTCAGGGGCAATGTCGAAGAAGAAATCCACCGCCTGGGTGTTGTTGATGGGCCAGGTGGCATCCGCACCGTGGAAGCTGGTGGTGTCAACGCGGGTTATGGAGCCGTCGTAATCGGTCGCGTAGGCGTGCGTTGCCGGAGCAATCACGCGTGTGGCCGGCGACTGCGGAACGGCAGCATTGCTCCACCAATACATGGGCACGGTTTTGTCATTGGGGTTGCGAATCCGCACGGACACCAGGACCACTTTGGAGTCCGTCGGGAGCCACGCGTCGATCTGGAAAACCACTTCGCGGAGCCTGTCGAACTCCCACATCCGCAGGACATCCTGCCCCTCCGGCGTGCGTACAACCGCCGTGTGCAGCGGCACGCAGGTGGTGGGCGAATGCCCGCGCGTGCCAATGTTGTACTCAATCCCACCGGCGAACCAGGCATTGCGCAGAGCCAGATTAGCGAACTGAATCCTGTCCTGCGTGTGCAGCAGCGCCTTGCCCGTGGCCTTGTCCGTCAGTTCCCACAGGCGCCCGCCCAGCTGCGGCAGGAAAGTGGCCTTCACATGCTCATTTTCAAGTACGACGGCGGTCAGTTCCGTTGCGCGGGTCTCTCGCGAATAGCTCTCCTGCATTGGATACGGGTAAATGTTGCGCGCCTTACCCCAGCGCACCCCTGCTGAAATCTCCTCAGGGATGTCCGCGCCCACCGCGTAGGGCGGCTCCAGCAGTGGCTGCACGGAGGGCATTGACGAATCGTGGCCCAATTCCGCCAACTCAAGGGTCCGTGACGTGATTTTCAGAGTGGAGACGGCTGACATAGGAGGTCCAATCACAGTCGAGGGGCTCGCAGAAGGCGGTAGAGCCCTATTGCTGTGAGCCTAGCGGGTTTTTCCCTACCCCCTGCCAAAGCTGCCCCTTCCGTCCCCCGACCGGCGCTAGTTCCGGCGGGCCACCATCTTGATGACACTCGCCCGGCCAATTGCTGCGCTGGCGGCAGCCCAGAGAACCGGGGCAAGTAACAGCCACACGTCCTTCTCCTGGAGATCGTAGGGGAATGCAACAACTACGCCCATGGCTGCGCCTACTGCCAGTGCAAAAACCGGCACGTGGAGCCATTGGTTGTGAACCCTCCGCAAGGGTGAAGCGATCGCGATGGCCAGCGGCAGCCCGATGATCGCCGCGACAGGAAAGCCGAACATCAACGCCAGAAACAGGAAGCCCCAGCCAAAGCCGTCGGATCCCCCGGCCCCAACACTGGCCACCGTCAGGCCCAAGCAAAACACTACGAAGGTCACAAACCAGCCCGTCAGCAGGGCCAGCACCCCGTATTCCATGCGGAACGCGTCCTGTTTAGACCATCGGGCCAGCTGCCCCGGCGTGTAGGGGCCGGCTTCCGTGCGCTCCGCGCCGAGACGGTGGACCCCGGGACCGCTCTCGTTGCCAACGCCCGTCATTGTGAATACACCGTTCCGTCCTGTGCGTTGCGCCGCCCGGCGATGTCGGCGAGTGCACCTTCCAGCTCCGGGTGCTGCCAGGTGAAGCCTGCATCCTCCAGCTTCCCGGGCCGGACCCAGCGACTCTTGAGCACCAGCTCGGTTTCGGTGCGGATCAGTACGGCACCCATCTTCAGCAGCCATGCCGGTGTGGGGACCCCGAACGGTGCCCGGTTTACGCGGCGCACGCCCGCCATCAACTCCGCGTTCGTCACCGCTTCCGGTGCGGCGATATTCACGGCCCCGGTGATCTCCCGGCGCTCGTGCAGAAAGAGGACCGCCCGGAACAGGTCCTGGACATGAATCCAACTGTATTTTTGTCCACCATCACCCATGCGCCCGCCGAGCCCCAGCCGCGCCAAATTATTGAAGGGGCGCATCACGCCGCCGCCCGGACCCATAACGATCGTCATGCGCAGCGGGATTTTTCGTGTTGCGGGAACATCGGCAGCCGCCAGCGTTTCCTCCCAGCCCCGTGCTACCTCGACGGAAAAACCGGAGCCAAGTTCGCCGTCGTCCTCGTCTTGCGGACGGTCCCGCGCATCCCTGTAAATGGTGCCGGTGCTGGCGTTGAACCAATCGCGAGGCGGCGTGGCGCAGGCGGCAATGGCCCGGCCAAGCTCGGCGGTGGTCTCCGTCCGGGACCGCACGATCTCGGCCTTGTTCTCAGGGGTGTAGCGGCAGGAGACCGATTTCCCGGCGAGATTGATCAGCACATCAGCGCCGTCCAGCAGCTCGGTGATGGCAGGGGTGTCGCCCCACACGGCGTCAGCGGTTGCGTCATTGCGACCCACGGTGCGCACCTGCCAGCCTTCGGCGGCGAACCCGGCACGAAAATACGCGCCAATGAATCCGGAAGCTCCGGCAATGACCGCGGATTTCATGACCGCACCTTTGCCTTGAGCGCGAGCGCTTCCTCGACCAGCGGTTTGACTACCGGCAGCCGCGAGAACGCGACCAGCTTGGCGATGAGCGGCGCTGCCCCATCGATCAGGGTTCGCGTGCGGCGTTGATCTTCGGAGCGGTCGTACACCCAAAAGAGCACCACCCCCATATAGGCCAGCCACAACAATTCCGGCAACTCAGCACGGAGGAATTGTGGCACCTTGGCTCCGTCAATGACCTCACTGAAAATTCCGACGGCGTCCTCCCGCGCTTGGCTCGACGCCTCACCGAAAGGGTTCGTGGCCGATTGCGGAGGCAGGGCACTACTGATGAACGTGCCACCGAAGCCGTGATAGGGAGTGAGGGCATCCACGCCGGCGTGCAAGGCAACCTTGAGCCTGTCGCCCAAACCGCTCACACCGTCCAATGCCTTCGATGCCGCTGCGCGTTGTTCGGCAACGGACTCCCGGTACAGCTCCAGAACCAATTCTTCTTTGGAGGCAAAGTAGTAATACGCGCTCCCGAGGGAAACGCCGGCCTCTGTTGCGATGGCCCGCATGGTGGTCTTTGCGAATCCTTTGCTGCGGAACATCCTCAGCGCAGTTTCCAACACGAGCGCCTTGGTTTGCTCGCTCTTGCTGTCCAACTGTTTTCCGGCCATGTCGAATCCCATCTTTTGAACGTGTTCAGTTCTGAGTAAAGCATCATTTTTGAACACGTTCAACTTTTGGGACCACTGGAGGGCTAGCTAACTAGCTTCCCCGGACGCTCAATGCTCATACCCAATGAGCCAATGCAGGCCGTGACGGTCAATGACCTGCCCGTCGCAGGCTCCCCATGGCTTTTCAGCTAGGGGATCCACAACATTTCCGTCCACCGCCAGCTTGTCGAACCACTCCCTGAGGACGTCGGCGTCCGCGGTACCAAGCAAGGAGAGCATGGCCCCTTCCATCCGAACCGTTTTTTGTCCCGTGGCAGCATCCGACCCCGCCAAGGAGACCGGACCCACGAGCATTCCATGGGCTATCGCCTGGCCCGGACCATCGGTGCGGCTGAATTCCTCATAAGTGTGCAGCATGAGCTCCCCGCCAAAGATGTCGGCATAGAACGTGAGTGCTTCACGCGCGGTGCCGGGGAAACTGACGTAGATCAGGGGCGCTGGTGTGGTGTGTGTCATAAGACCATCGTAATCAGATCGCCGTCTCCGGCGCTACAGCCTTCATTGGCACCCCTGGACAGAAGGGTTCAACTCCACGGTCCCCATGTAGATACATTAGTTACTGCAATCCATTTCGGGATTGGAATCTGAGGGGACAGATTGACTGTGAATTCAAGCAAGAGCGGCATGACCCGCCTGAACACCAGAGCCTTGCCGTTACTGATCGTGAGCCCGAGCTGTTCGCTGATCCTGGCCGTGGTTCTTTTCCTCATTCTCAGGGCCTTGATCCCCAGCCAAATTGCCCGTCATGTGGGACCCGACGGCGTGGGATACAGCTCGACGGCGCTCATCATGGCTGTCATCTTCGCCGCCGCCATTCTCCCGTTCCTTATTGGCGGGGCGCTGGCCCGTGGGTTCTTCCGGGACGGTCACTGGTTTCCCACCCAGAAAGCCGTGGTGGTCTGCTTCGTGTCACTGGGATACGGCATCCTCGGCGTGGCGCTGGGAACCATCGTGGGACTCGTGGGCCTCGACCAGAACGAGGTATCCGGCAATTCAGTGGCCATGGGCATGCTGGGTTTCCTGCTCTTTTTCACAGCCGCCGTTTGCGCCTACGCGGCTCTGCTCCCCCGCGCCAAGCCGGAACCCCTGGTGTAAACCACCCACACAAACCCGCGGCAGGGATGTTTGCCATAAATGCCTCGGGCACGGGGGACAAAGGATCCCGGGATCGAGGGAGCGTCCGCGAAAACACCCCGAAACGTGAGGAAGCGTCTGATGGAGAAACGGATTCCCACGACGACTACGAGATTTTCTTCCGGTAGGCCATCATCGCGAAAATGTACGCGGTCACCAAGATGCCCAGGCACCAAGCGAGCGCCCGCCAAATATCCCCACCCACGGGCAGTTGCGCCAGTAGGTTCCGGATCGAATCCACAATGGAGGTCACGGGCTGGTTTTCGGCAAACCAGCGCACCGGGCCAGGCATGGTCTCCGTAGGGACAAACGCCGAACTGATAAACGGCAAGAAAATGATCGGATAAGCAAAAGCACTCGCCCCGTCTGCCGATTTGGCAGTGAGCCCCGGAATGACGGCGATCCAGGTCAACGCCAGCGTCAACAGCAGCAGAATTCCGGCCACGGCCAGCCACGTCAAGAGTCCAGCCCCCGAACGGAACCCCATGAGAACGGCCACAAGCACGACGACGATCAGCGAGACTGTGTTTGCCACCAGCGATGTCACCACGTGTGCCCACAACACCGAAGAGCGGGCAATCGGCATGGACTGGAAGCGCTCAAAAATGCCGCTTTGCATGTCCAGAAACAGCCTGAATGATGTGTAGGAAATGCCCGAGGCAATGGTGATGATCAAGATGCCCGGCAGCAGGTAGCTCACATAGGAGTCCGTGCCCGCGTGAATGGCCCCACCAAAGACGTAAACAAACAGCAGCAAGAACGCGATCGGCATGATTGTTGTGGTGATGATGGTGTCCATGCTGCGCGTAATGTGCCGAAGTGATCGGCCGAGCAGGACAGCTGTATCTGAGAAGAAATACGTGCTCATAATGAGCTCCTTAGTCGGTTGCGGCAGCGCCGCGCTCTCCGCCAGCGTCACCGCCGTCGTTCCCGTGATCACCGACAATGGCGAAAAAGACGTCCTCGAGGGTGGGCTGTTTTGCCACGTACTCCACCGTGGCCGGCGGCAGCAGCGCCTTAAGCTCAGCCAAGGTTCCGTTGACAATAATTAGGCCAGAGTGCAGGATTGCGATCCTGTCGGCCA
Organism: Arthrobacter alpinus; assembly: GCF_001445575.1. Lineage (NCBI taxonomy): Bacteria > Bacillati > Actinomycetota > Actinomycetes > Micrococcales > Micrococcaceae > Arthrobacter > Arthrobacter alpinus. The sequence continues at coordinate 3,979,952 of NZ_CP013200.1, forward strand.
GGCGTTCGGCCTCATCCAGCAGCTGGGAGGTGAGCAGTACCGTGGTGCCCTGCCCTGCCAACTCCTTGACAGCAGCCCACACGTCGATGCGCGCTGCCGGATCGAGCCCGGTGGTTGGCTCGTCAAGGAAATGACCGGTGGATTTCCGATCAGGCTCATGGAGATATCGAGCCTGCGCCGCATTCCGCCGGAATAAGTAGCCACCTTCCGGGAGCCTGCCTCAGAGAGTGAAAAACGGTCTAGAAGGCCATCAGCCACGGCATCAGGATCCGCCACGTGCCGCAGCTTGCCTATCAACACAAGGTTCTCTCGCCCCGTCAGGATTTCATCAACCGCGGCAAACTGCCCGGTCAGACTGATCGACTCCCGGACCTTGCCCGGCTGAGAGGCGACGTCGAAGCCATGAACTGCGGCAGCACCGGCGTCGGACTTCAACAGCGAGGAAAGGATCTTCACGATGGTGGTTTTGCCGGCCCCATTGGACCCTAGAAGGGCAAAAATGCTGCCCTTGGCCACCTCGAAATCCACGCCCTGCAGCACATGGACATCCTTGAATGACTTCTCCAGATCCCGCACGGAGATGGCAATCGCCTGGGGCGCAATCGACGTCATGGCGGGCTCCTCTAAGCTTCCGCGATGCTGTCTATGGCATCGATCAAGCGCCGGCGTTCCTTGTTGATCCACTGTCCCTCGGAGTAATTTGCCAGAAACACCTCCACGAATTCAATGGGGTCCGCGCCCACGATGTCGCGGACCGGGGTGCCGTCCGCCGCCGCCTGCTCGAAGAGGTCACCGAGGTCCTCAAGCATGGTGATCAAAACATCGCCCTTGCTGATGGCACCGAAGTACATCAGGTACCGCTCAATCGCCTCGACGGCCGTGCGGTACGGCGGCGGAAGCGCTTGCATGCGCGCCTTGTTGGCCTTGTATTGCTTCTTTTGCTCGAGCGATCCAGTGACCGTCTCGATCCATTTTGCAGCCATTATTGCGCTCCTCCTTGACGGAGCTTTTCCAGCCTCTCGGCTACGAAGCCCCAGGTTTTCCAGAATTCCTGAAGTTGTTCCCGGCCCTGCGGGTTCAGCGAATACACCTTGCGCGGCGGGCCCTTTTCGGAGGGGAGCTTGACGACGTCGACCATCCCGTTGCGCTCGATCCTCACCAACAGCGCGTACACAGTACCTTCGGCAATGTCATCAAAGCCTCGGTCCCGCAGTTGCGCGGTGATTTCATAGCCATAGGCGGGCTGCGTGGCCAGAATTGCCAGAACAATACCCTCCAGAGTGCCCTTGAGCATCTCTGTCATTTGCTTTCCCACTGCACACCTCCTTCAACTACTTAGTAGTACTAGCTACTAAGTACATAGTAGCGCTAAGTACCGGAGTTGGGAAGTAGTTGAGGTTAGAAGAAAAGCGGAACAAAAAGCAGTAGGTACGCCATAATTACGGCGCCACTTGCAATGGCCATCGTCAGCCAAGGACGCATGCCATACCGCCGGGACAGCGGCCACGCACCGAGCCCGGCGCAGCCAAGAATCGCCAGGAATGCGCCGGCGCCACCAATGGTGGCCCATAATTCTTCGCCGTCATTCGAGGTAGGTTCGCCAACCCAGAGACCCATACTGCTGCCGAGAGCTTGGAGGCCAATGAACAAGAACACGTCAGGGAAGATCAGCAAGACAAAGGCCGCAGCGTAAATCAGGACCCGAAAGAGAATTCCCAGGGCTTTCTTTCTGGGCTGAGGCACGGCCATGGTCCCGGTTTCTAGAGTTGTAGGTTCCACAGTTCTGCGTCAGGCCATGATCGCGGTGGCCAACACGACGGGCACGTCTTGGCGTTCCCACCGTGCCGTCAGCGAACGCTCACACTGGATTTCTACGATGGTCTCCAGTTCTCGCGCAACGGCGAAGTTCACCGGGCCTGCCGGAATGAAAGTGACTCCGGCTTGGGTGCGCGGGGCTCCGAAGCGCAACTCCGGCAGATCGGCGCTGGGCGTCCCCGCACCACTCACCACCATGGTCTCGGGGAGCACCTCCGTGGCATCCCCCACCACCAAACACTGCACGGCCACCGGCTTCCCCGTGAGGATGGCGGCGGCAAGTTCGCTGACATACACCGGGTCAGCCGTGGCGTCATAGACCCAGCGCGAACCAAGAACCGAGTGGTCCATTGTGGTCACCAGAAACTCCTCGGCACCCTCCAACGGCGCACCGCGATAGGTCAGCGGCACCTGATACGTCTTACCGTCGACGGCGACCACGTGCGTTTCGATGCCGACCTCACCAGCGGGATCGTCGAAGCGAAAAGCCCCCAAACGCACCAAAGCGGACGCGTCGCCGCTGAACCACGGCTGCTGCGGCAACCACGCCTCTAGGAGTTCGGACTTAGAGGGAGTCAGCTGCGCATCATAAACAATAGCCATGCGACCCAGTCTAGGCGGCATCGCTTTACGGCAGGCGGCTGCTAGCCGTGCTGGCGGTCTTCTTCCGCCTCGGCCCGGACGCTCGCGGCTTCGGCGCTTCGTCCCGCGGCTTCGAGGCAGTCCGCCAGTTGGTGGCGCACGATCTCCTGACCCTGGCGATCTCCCTCCAGAGCACCAAGAACAGCGTGGTAAATGGCTACCGCATCGTCATGGCGTTTGGCGTTATCCAACATGTGAGCGGCTTGCAACAGCGCAAGCAGCGATTGTTGCTGAGCGTCATCGAGCAGTTCCAAGGCGCTGGATGCCTGTAGGGCTTGTGCCACGGCCGCATCAACCTCACCCGTTCGGAACAGGTGGCGCGCCCGGACCAGCTGAATCTCAGCCGTCTGGACGTCAGACTTCGCCGAAATAGCCAGGGCGGTGGCAGTATCGATTGCCTCCGTGGCACCTTCAGCACCGCCCGTGCTCAACATTTCAGCGAGCTGCATGTAAGCCGCTATCAAGGCCGGATGGTCAACCTCCGGCTGCTCATTGTTCTTTGACTCGCCAGCAAGTGCGGCGCTCAGCACGTCCACGGCGGATTGGGCTTCTTCGGCTGCTGCCTCAAAATGACCGGCTTCCTGGTAGGTGGAGCTCATGGCCATGTGCAGTTGCGCCACCCGGTCCGCTTCACCATTGGCTTCGAAGCAGTCAAGGCCCAGTGTCCACGCATTCAGGGCACCGCCTGGTTCGCCGGTGCTGCGCAAGGACGTGCCCAGCAGATCGTAGAGCTCGCCGCGGTCGTGATCGCCAATGTCGACGCCGGAATTGTTCAGGGTCTCGTCGAGCACCTCAATGGCTTCCTCATCAGAGCCGTGGTCCACCAGGTTTTTAGCCAGCGAGTACGCCAGCCCCAAAACGTAGGGAGACTCCGCGAGTTTGGCCTGCTGGATGCCAAAACGCAGGCGTGAGCGGAGCTCATCGGTGCGGCCCAGGTCTTGCAAAATGGCGGCGGTGAGCTGGGTTGACTGCGCCACGGATTCCCGTGCCCCCAGACCCGCCAGCAGCTCCGTGGATTCTTCGGCATCGGCCAGAGCGCTGGCGAGTTCGCCTCGTTGTGCCGCCAGACGGGCCCGTAGCCCCAAAGCCGATGCCCGGCGAACCACTGAGGTTTCGTGTTCCAGGCTCTTACCCACCCAGACGTTCATCTCATCCACATCGGCGCCCTCAACGGCCACGTGCAACATGAGCGAGGCGTACTGCGACCTGGCCCGGACGATGGTTTCATCGGATGGATGCGCGGCAGGGCTGGTCACCCCGGCGGCGACGGGGCCAGCATGCGCAGAAGCCGCCCAGTCATCGATGGCTTGCTCCAGAGAGACCAGCGCGGTCCGGGCTTCCTCCAGTTTGCCCAGACCAACCAGAATGTGGGCAAGTTCGGCAGTGAGCAGGCACAGCGCTTCGGGATGCTCCGCCAACGCCAGAAGTTCTGAGTTGATGACAGCCAGCTTTTCATCGTTGCTCTCACTCTTGTCCGGGCCAGTCAACAGCGCGTCGGCCCTTTCAGTCAGTGACGCCAGCTCCGGATCCCCGGCGGCACGCAGGGCGGCAGCGCGCAAAGCGACGCACTCGAGCAACAAGTCCTGATGCTTCTGTCCCGGGAGCTGGCCATGAATGCTGATGGCACTGCGGTGCAACGCCGCCAACTCACGCGGATTCTCCGTTCCGCGCACACCGCTGGCGTAGGCGGCCAAGGCAGCATCGTAGAGTCCTGCCGCACACAGGTCCATGGCACGGACCCGCCACTGCTCAGTGCTGCGCGGCTCGGCAACTGGACGCGGTTCCGGGCTACCAAACGTCTCATCCCCCAGAGACAGGGGATACGTTTCGGTCACCATATCCTTGCGTGCGGCAATCTGCCGAGCATGCCAATCGTTGCCATTGCGCGCGTCAAAGTCCGCGGCCAGCGCTTCCGCCGCCTGCCAGCACAGTGGCGCCAACTCGGCCGCAGAAAGAACTTCGCTACGCTGCCCAAAGAAGGGAATGAGCGCCGTGTGCTCTGTTCCCCGAATGGGAATCTCACCGTGTCCACCCGCTACTACCTTCTCCAGAAGCAGGCCCAGAGCGCTCAGGAAGTTCAAGTGTTTGCGGTGCGAGAGCGGATCGTGAGCCAACCACGCCAAGTGCCGTTCGGCCAGGGTCACGCCCCGCGCCTCATTGCCCGTGAGCGCACAGAACGCCACATGATTGGCGACGATGCCCACATTGTCGGCATTGCCGCGGGCTTCTCGGTAGCTGCGTCGATGCAGCGAAGCCAGGCCGTCCGTATCGCCGGCGCGGAGCAACGGCAGCAAGGCCACGGAGATGGCGTGCTCAGGCTCTTCACCGCAACTGAAGCCGCCCTCCATGATCTCGGTGAACGCGCGCGCACCCGCCACCTGTTCCCCGATGCTGAAGTGGTATTCCATGGCCACGGACCGCACGCAGGCGTCGCAATGGGAATAATTGTCCCGTTCCGTGGAAGTCAAAGCCGAGAAAGCTGCACGTGCCTGTTCCAGATGACCGTTGTGGAACGCCGATTCAAAGCGGGCCATGGCCACACCTGAGAGTCCCAGATTGGCCTTCCTAAAGTGGTCGTCCATATCGGCCAAGACAGCTGAAATCTGCTCCGTGGAGAACCGTGGATCTGCACCCAACACGCCCACCATCCACTTGAACTGCCACATCAGATCGCTGCCGTCATCCGGTTCGATCGGGAAGGTGAGCGGATCGTCGTCGTGCTTGGCCAGGCACCAGGCAAAGTTGGTCAGGAGCCGGTCGGTATCCCCCATCATCTGGGCGTTGTTAGCCATGACAAGGCGTACCCGGTACTCACCGGATTCATCGCCCCGTTCCACCGCCAGCGCCAATGCAGTCTCCAAAAGACCACTCAATTCCGGCCCCCACACGGATTCCGTGGCTCGGCTGATGAGCTCTTCAAGTTCGGCTGTGGTCTTCATTTACGTTCCTCAAAGTGGCCGGACGTGGCCCGTCTATTGGCATACGGTGGCTCCCCCGCAAGCTGTGGGGGCGGACCATTTAGTGGCTGATGCTCAGCTGCACCAGATCGCTGAGCGATTCGGTGAGCAGACTGCGCTGGGCCGCACCGAGTGGCAAGTGTGCGGCGAGCATGGCCTGCACGTACAGCAGTTTCATGGTTCGGTTGAACACGGCCTCATCGGGGCTTTGGGCCAGCGTGCGAATCAGCGGGTTGTCCCAATTGGCGCACAACGTGGCCTTGGCCATCTGGTTATTAAGTTCGACGGCGGCCTCCCGAGACTTTTCTGCCTTGGCCAACACCCCGTTCCACAGCGAGTTGGACACCCTCCGAGCGGCGCTGCGCTGCATCCCGCGAAGCACGGCATCGTCGGCTAAATAGAGGGCGGAGACATCTGCCGGGGCGAAGCTGCGCACACTCACCTGAACGTCAAAGGATTTCAGCACTGCGCTGGCACGTTGTTCAAAGGCCAAGACCGGCGCACGCTGCGCCAACGCCGGGACCGCGAGCGAATCCAGCAGTGATGATAGCGCGACTTGTTCCACGCTGGTGCCGTCAAAAAGGAACGGCAGGCGGCGAATAATCTCGGCGTCATATACATAGCCACCGTTGACCACAGGCGATTCGGTGGGCACGATCGCGGCAATCTGGCGGAACTCTTCCATCGATTCGGTGTAGCGGATGTGCTTTTGCCGGGACACCAACTCTTCGATGGTCATTCGTCCGGCAGTGGTTTCCACGCTCAGCCAACGGGTCAAGAAGGAGGCAAGTTCGTCGTCGTACGCCACAAGCGATTTCAGCCCCAGGTGATGGATGGCGACAAACTTAGCGAGTTTATTCGGGTTCCCGGCGCCCATGCGGATGACCCAGGCACGCAACGCCGCTCCGAGCTCGGTCCGAGTCACCTCCAGCGCTTCATCGGCAACGAGCGATTCGCGCGACGCCGTGGGCTTGAGCCCCGTGGAATCCACCACGGACCGCGCAAAGAACGCCCACTCCGGCAACAGATCCTGGCTGCGCTCATCCACCAACATGCCGCCGAGGTAGACGGCGTGCGCCGGCCGGGCCGAGGGCGGCGGGGTGAACGGGAGGATGAAGGCGGTGCCGCGCGTGCCGGTGGCGGGGCTGCCGAGCTCAATGGCATCCAGCGGGCGTGCGCCGATCAGGGCAGTTCCCAGCTCCATCAATTCACTGCGGTGTTCAGTGCGTTCGTCCCCGACCAGAGCGAAAACCGGCGGCTGATTGATGGTGTCGAAGCCGCCGGTGCCATCGGCAATCAAGATGGGAACGGGCAGGTATTGGGCGTAACGAGTAGCCAGTTCCGTCACCTTTTTGCGGCCGCAGAGCTCGGCGTCATCGGCGCGGGGGCGCAGTTTCACGCTGGTTCCCACGGGCAGATCGTCTCCGTCCATCACAGTCACGCTGAACGTGCCCGCCGCAGATCCGACCCACCGCACAGCGCTCTCGCCGGCCTTGCGGGAAACCACCACAATTTCATCGGCCACCATGAAACAGGAAAGCAGACCAATACCGAACTGGCCCAGCAAGTCCTGACGCGGCATGTCAAAGAGGTCACGCTTGGAACTGCGCCCCACGGTGGCCAGCAATTGCGCCACGTCCTCGGCGTTCAGTCCCACACCGTCATCATCAATGCGGAACTCGGGATTGTCCGGACTCGACGGGAAAATGCGAATCTCCCAACGCCCAGCTCTCCCCTCGGCCTCGCCGATTCCGGAATTCCTGCGTGTTGTGATGGCGTCACGCCCGTTTTGGATTAGCTCACGGAGATAAACCTGCGGCCCGGAATAAATGTGACGGCTCAGCAGGTCAACAACGCCGTGCAGGTCAACTTGGAACGGACGGGATTGGGACCCCACAGCGGAACTCATGGGAACCATTCTATCGGCCGCCACCCACAGCCCTCGGCGCCGCCGCGCACGTCCCCGCTTTTCGCGCACGTCCCTACATACGCGGAAAGCGGGGACGTGCGCGGAGGTTGGCGGCCGGCGCGTTAAAGGTCCAGGTGAGTGGGACCGAACATCTTCAGCAGCGTCTCAACCACGACGACATTGGGACCGTCGGCAGCGAAGGCCGCCTTGAGCGCGTCCCCCACGTCCTCGGGCGCCACTCGTTGTGCCGGCACCCCGAACGCCTCTGCCAGCTTCACGAAGTCCGGCCGCGCCAGCTCGGTGTGGGTGGCCTTGCCGAAGGTGTCAACCATGTATTCGCGCAGAATGCCGTAGCCGCCGTCGTCCACAATCAGCCAGGTGACGGGCGCGTTGTGCTGGCGGGCCGTGGCCAGTTCGGAGATGGAGTACATGGAGGAACCGTCGCCAGCCACCGCCAAAACGCGTGGCGACTTCCCTTGGCTTTGCAGGCCCAGCGCCGCGCCGAGCGCCGCCGGGAAGCCGTAACCGAGCCCGCCGGCACCTTGCGCGGAGTGGAATTGGCCATCTTTGGCATCCCAGCAACTCCAACCCCAATAAGCGGAGATGGTCATGTCCCAGAAAGTCTGCATGTCCGCCGGGACGGCGTCCCGGATATCCGCCATGAATTTACGTTCCAGTCCCAGATCCTGGCTGTCCAGGCGCGCCTGCACCTTCGCCAGAGTTTCTGCCACGACGGCCTGCGGTGTGGCTCCGTGCCAATCGGCATCGTCCCGCAACGATGGGTCAAGGGCCTCATCGAGAGCACGCAGCGCCTGTCCGGCGTCGGCCCGGATACCCAGTGCGGGTCGGTTGGATTCCAGGACCCGGGGTTCGGCGTCGATCTGGATGATGCGCCCACGCGGCTCCATGGTGAAGTAATTGCTGGCCACCTCTCCCAGCGAGGAACCGATAACCACCAGCACATCCGCGTCTTCAAGCACCTCGGTGACGTAGCGGTCCTCCATCCAGGACTGCAGCGACAGCTCGTGGTTCCATGGGAACGCACCGTTACCGCCGGGGGTGCAAACCACGGGTGCGTTGAGCTTTTCGGCGATGGAGAGCAACTGCTTTTCGGCGCGGCCGCGGCGGGTGCCACCACCGGCCACAATGGCCGGCCGCTTGGCCGCCGTCAGCCATTTCACGGCTTCCCGCACGAGCTCCACGCGCGGCGGGTTGTCGAACGGTTCGGCCAGCGCATCCTCAACAGCCGGGACGAAGATGGGATCCAGCAGCACGTTTTGCGGCACTTCCACCCACACCGGCCCTTGTGGGGAGGACACGGCTTCGGTCCAGGCGTCCTGGATGGCCGAAGGGATTCCGGAGGCATGCTGGATGAGCCGCTGGCTCTTGGTGACGTTCGCTGCGGACGCCTTCTGGTCATCGAGCTGGTGCAACATTCCCTTGCGGCGGGCACCCAATCCCTCCAACGGAATCTGGCTGGCCACCACAATCATGGGCACGCCGGTGGCGTACGCTTCCTGCAATCCGGCCAGCGCAGTCAACGCCCCGGGGCCGGTGGATAGGAACAGCACGCCCACTTCGCCGGTGGCGCGGGAGTAGCCGTCGGCCGCGAACGCCGAGTTGTTTTCCACCCGGGAAGAAATAAAGTGCAAGGGCGATCGGCTGAGCGCATCGAAGAGGCCAAGTGCGTGCTGGCCTGGAATACCGAAGACAGTCTTGGCGCCCAAGGCCGTGAGAGTTTCAACGACGAGGTCTCCGCCGTTCCGCTGCGGAGGGGCCTCCGGCCGCGAGGGGTCCCCGGCCGTGGGCCCACTGACGCGCGGGGCCCCAGCCGAGCTTGCAAGGTTGGGGAGCGGCTGGGGACTCATTTGCTGCCGCCTTCGAGGTTAGTGGTGCTAGGAGTACCTTCGGTGCCGGCTGCGCGGAACCCGGCCGGCTTACGCCGCGCTTGTGCATCGAGGGCCTGCGCAGCGTAGCCGTTGGGGGTACCGAAGCGGTCGCCTTCACGGAAGTTGTCAGCCATCAAGGTGACGAGTTCGAAGCCCACGTGACTGGCGGCGATGCCAGTGATCTCGGCGTGGTCGTAGGCGGGCGCCACTTCTACGATGTCCGCGCCCACCAAGTTCATGCCACGGAAGCCGCGAATGATTTCAATGAGTTCTCGGCTCGTAATGCCACCAGCTTCAGGTGTACCGGTGCCGGGTGCGTGGGCGGGGTCCAAGACGTCGATGTCTACGGAAATGTAGAGCGGGCGCTTGCCGATGCGATCCCTAATTTTGGCCACAGTTTCCAGAACGCCCTGGTAGTAAACATCTGCTGCTGTGACGATTCCGAAGCCAAAACGGTGATCGTCGTCAAGGTCCTTTTTGCCGTACAGCGGGCCGCGGGTTCCAACGTGCGAGATGGCCTCCGTGTCCAGAATTCCTTCCTCGACGGCGCGGCGGAACGGGGTCCCGTGCGTGTATTCGGCTCCGAAGTAGGTGTCCCAGGTATCCAGATGGGCATCGAAATGTAGCATGGCCACGGGCTCGCCGGCGCGCTCGGCGGCGGCGCGCAGCAGGGGCAAGGAGATGGTGTGGTCGCCACCGATGGTCAGGAGTTTGGCGCCGTCGGAGGTCAGGTCCAACGCATTTTGCTGGATGGTCTCAATAGCTTCATTGATATTGAAGGGGTTCACGGCCATGTCGCCGGCATCGGCCACCTGGCAGTTTTCAAACGGCGACACGTCCCACGCCGGATTGTAGGGACGCAGCAGGCGGGATGCCTCGCGGACGTGATTGGCACCGAAACGGGCGCCCGGGCGGTAAGAGACTCCGCTGTCGAAGGGGACCCCCACCACGGCAACATCAGCCTTGGCTACCTGGTCCAGTCGAGGCAGTCGCGCGTAGGTTGCAGCACCGGCATAGCGGGGAATTTGGGCGGAATCGATCGGGCCTAGGTTCCCGTTGGCCTCGATACGGAGCTCTTTCATCTTCGTCCTCATCTCAATAACAGTTTTCAGCAGATCGAGCGCGACAGTAGATCTACGTCACATCCGGCAGTTGTTCACCATCGTACAACTTTTGTTGACCAATGTGAACCAAATGTTTCACGTCAGACATATTTTGGTGTGTTTGTGGGCGATCGCCACCCTAGCCATGGCGCCGCATCAAAGGCATGCGTAAAGATTTCGTCAAGAAAGGGGTATTTCAGCCCGGGCCGGTGCTAGTCTCCATAAGCCGACAGTGGACGGCCATGACAAGGAAGGCCGCATGTGACATCCCGAGCAGCAGCTCCATCCAAGGCCGGAGCACCAGGGAAACCGCGCGGAAAAGCAGCCCTGCGACTCTGGCTACTCGAGGGATTGCCGGAAAGCTCCGGTAAACGTCAGGGCCCCCACGGCCGGCCAACTGAAAACCACCATCCGGCCTCATGGTGGCGAGTCATGTGCCTGACGGGTCTGGATTACTTTTCAACACTGGGCTACCAGCCGGCCATCGCCGCCCTGGCAGCAGGGGTTCTGGCACCGTTGGCCACGATCGTTCTGGTACTTATCACCTTGCTCGGCGCACTTCCCGTCTACAAGCGGGTTGCTCGGGAGAGCCCCCACGGCGCCGGTTCCATTGCCATGCTCGAACGCCTCCTGCCACGATGGTGGGGAAAGCTGTTCGTTCTGGCACTGCTGGGCTTTGCCGCCACAGACTTCATGATCACCATTACCCTTTCCGGTGCCGACGCCACAGCTCACATCATCGAAAACCCGTTCGCCCCCGCCTTTCTGCAGGGCCACAACATCGGCATCACCCTCATACTGATCGCCGGACTGGCTGCCGTGTTCTTGCGCGGATTCAAGGAGGCCATGAGCATTGCCGTGGTCCTGGTGGCCGTTTTCCTCGCCATGAACTTGATCGTGATCTCCGTGGCGCTGACAAAAGTGACGCAAAGCCCCCTTCTGACGGCCGATTGGTGGGGCGCCTTGACTACTCAACACGGCAGCCCCTTCATGATTGTTGCCGTGGCACTTCTCGTTTTCCCTCGGCTGGCTCTGGGCCTTTCCGGCTTCGAAACCGGTGTGGCCGTCATGCCGCAGATCAAGGGCCGCGCCAGCGATACCCATGAGAACCCGGAAGGTCGCATCAAGGGCGCTCACAAGCTACTGACGACGGCGGCGCTCATCATGAGCACCTTCCTCATCACGTCCTCGCTGGCCACCACCATCTTGATCCCGGCCGCCGAATTTCAGCCCGGCGGCGCCGCCAATGGCCGTGCCCTAGCATTCCTTGCCCACGACCTCCTCGGTGAGGGCTTCGGCACCGCCTACGATCTGAGCACCATCGCCATCCTCTGGTTCGCCGGTGCCAGCGCCATGGCCGGACTGCTCAACCTGGTCCCCCGCTACCTGCCCCGCTTTGGCATGGCCCCGGAATGGGCGGCAGCTGTGCGGCCGCTGGTTCTGGTGTTCACCGCCGTCGCAGTTCTGATCACCATCATTTTCAAGGCCGACGTCGATGCCCAGGGAGGTGCCTACGCGACAGGAGTGCTGGTGCTCATCACCTCGGCTGCCATCGCCGTTACCCTCTCAGCCAAACGCAAGGGCGAGAAAAAGAGGGCGATTGGTTTCGGTGCAGTCTCACTCGCCTTCGTTTACACCACCGTAGCCAATTCCATTGAGCGGCCCGACGGACTCAAAATTGCCGCCCTGTTTATCTTGGGGATTGTGGTGGTCAGCCTGCTCTCACGCATGCGGCGGGCCTTTGAACTACGTGCCACCTCCATTCGCATGGACGAGGCCGCCATCAGCTTTGTGGCATCCATCAACAAGGACACCATCAGGATCATTTCCCACGATCCCAAAACCAAAAGTGCCGCAGCATACCGCCGCAAGCTGGCCCATGCCTCCTACGTCAACGCAATGGGAAATCCGCAAGATGTCTTGTTCCTGGAAGTCATCGTTGATGATTCCTCGGACTTTGAAACGGCCTTGGAAATTCACGGCATCACCCGACACGGCTTCAACATCCTGCAGGTTCATGCCTCAAACGTCCCCAACACCATTGCCGCTGTGCTGCTGCACGTTCGCGACACCACTGGCCTCATTCCGCACATTTACTTCCGCTGGAATGAGGGCAACCCCATCACCAATTTGCTCAAGTTCTTGTTCATTGGTGAGGGCGAAATTGCTCCTGTCACTAGGGAAGTTCTCCGTGAGGCAGAGCCGGATCTCATGCACCGCCCGTGGGTCCACGTCGGCTAAAGTACCTTGGGCCCACGCGTCCGAGGGTTCCCTGGCCGAGGCACGAGGATAGCGAGGCGCCCTGGGCCCACGCGTCCGAGGGTTCCCTGGCCGAGGCCCGAGGATAGCGAGGCGCCCTGGGCCCACGCGTCCGAGGGTTCCCTGGCCGAGGCACGAGGATAGCGAGGCGCCCTGGGCCCACGCGTCCGAGGGTTCCCTGGCCGAGGCACGAGGTTAGGGAGGGCGTGGGGATCACCAGCGATTGTGCACGTCCTCGGCCCAGCCGAGAATGCCGGCCACCTTGATCCGGCTCCCGTCGCTGTCGGCGATCTCGCCGTCGTAGTGGCCAAAGCACTGGTGCGTGTTGTTGCCCAGCACACCCAAGTTGATTGCGGAGACTTTGTCATAGAACGGCGTGAACACCAGATCCGCCGTGGCGCCGTGGATGTGCCACGGGGCCAGCCAGTCGGTGGTGCTGTAATCCCAGATCAGGTTTTCGCTGATCTTGTGCAAGCGGCCATCCACCAGCAGCGAATTTTCGGTGGCACCGGTGCCGTCGGTCCACTTGGCGCCCAGCTGAATGCCGATGGTTCGCCCATCTGTGACCCCGGATCCGGCACCCCAATTCCAGTGCATCGAGTAGGGCCACCGGCCGCGTCCATGATCCAGCACTGCCCACGATTCTCCCGCGACCACGCTCACCATGACCCCGTCCACGGAAAGCGTGCCGCTGGCCGGGCGGGCCACGTCCTTGACGGTGTACTGAAATTGGCGGCTGTTCCAGGGCACCACAACACCCAGTGATTCGTGCCCCGCAGGCCGCTCAGCCAGGATGTCCAGACGGACCCGGGGCGTGGAAGCGCGCAGTCGCGTCCCGCCGGGCACCTCGGCAATGTCGATCTGTAGCTTGCCTGTCTTGGCCCGCGCGGAGCCGTCCCCCAACGACGCCGGCAACGTGGCACTTCCGCCGAGAACGCCCGTCACGTTGGTACCGATAGAAGCACCTGTGGCGCGGTCTAGCACCCACAGTTCATGCACCGCGGCATAATCCAGCGAGGACACTGTCAGGGAAACAATGTGTGTGGGCGAGGTGATAGCCCAGTACTCCCAGCGCTTGTTTCGCCCCCATCGTTGCATCCCGCGGCCAATCCCGGAGGTGTCATGCAGCGGCGTGCGGCTCCAGCCAATGGCCGATGGATTCAGCCTGCCGTTGGGCAGGGTCAAGGCAACTCGGGAGGTAATTTCATGTTCAACCAGCATGCCTGCGCTCATGGCGTTCCTCGTTTTGGGGTCAGGGGAAAGTGGGGCGGGAGGATTCAGAACTAGTTGCGCTGTGACACCCTGAACCAGGCGCTCGGGCAGCTTGGACACGCGCCTGTCGTAGCTGAGAAGTCCGTTGAGCTCATCTTCCACGTCGCTTAGCTGGGTATACACCACGGCAGAGAGCCCCTCCGCGATGGCCGGCACAATCTCGCGCTCATGGAGCCTGACAAATGCGTCTCCGAGATCGGCAACACTGCGATACCTGCGGTAGCCAAACTCGCGGTCGCTGAAATCATGGCCAGCCATCCGCAAGCTGTACCCGCCATATTCCGTTAGCGCCACGGCCCGGGAATCATTCTTCCACCGCTTGCGCAGCTTGAGCGGCGTGAAATAGACATGGAGACTTTTCATATCCCCGCCGCCTTGGTCATGCCACCCGCTGGCATGGTCAATAGTGCGGGTGGGATCCAGCCGGCGCAGTTCATGGGTGACTGCGAGCGCATCAAATTGCCCCCACGCTTCGTTGAACGGAACCCACACGGCCAGCGAAGCCACGTTGCGCAGCAACTCGACAGTTCCCTGCAATTCCGCCATGAACTCAGCCCGCCCCTGCGCCGATGCCCGACCATATCTCGCGTAATGACTGTCCTTGAGCCTGATCGGCAACAACGCCGGCACCGTGATGATTGGCGCCTTGTAATCGGTGCCGCCGTTCACCAGGTCCTGCCACACCAGCATCCCCAACCGGTCACAGTGGTAGTACCAGCGCAGCGGTTCGATCTTGATGTGCTTGCGCAGCATGGTGAACCCCAGCCGTTTCGCCGTGGCAATGTCATACACCAGCGCTTCATCCGAGGGCGGCGTGAGGAATCCGTCCGACCAGTAGCCCTGGTCCAGCAGCCCCGCGTGAAAGTACGGTTCGCCATTGAGCAGCAACCGCAGGTGGCCATCTGCATCGGCACCCATCCCAAAGGACCGCAGCCCAAAATAGCTGCCCACCTGGTCCTCACCCAGCCACACCGCAACGTCGTAGAGAAACGGGTCCTCGGGCGACCATGGATGACTCCGCGCCAACGGAATGCGGGTGGGCACGTTCACGTCCACCTCAACAGTGGTGAGTTCACCGACGTCGTCCTTAATCACCACGGTGGCCGTACCGCGGGCCCCCATCACGGTAAGTTCGACGGCGGATCCGGCCAGGTCAGGAATGATCACCAACTTCTGAATATGGGTTGCAGCGACCGATTCCAGCCACACCGTCTGCCAGATTCCCGATTGCGCCGTGTACCAAATCCCGCCACGCCTGAGCTTTTGTTTGCCGCGTGAATGATAGGAAGTATCGCTGTCGTCCTGGACAGTTACTTCCAGGGTGTGCGGCCCAGCCCAGCCGTGCTCGCGGCGGTGCAGAGCAGCTGTGATGTCGAGCGTGAAGGGCAGGAAGCCGCCCACGTGACCACCCACGTCAATACCGTTGACCCGGACCTGGCAGCGTTGATCGACGGCGCCAAAGTGCAGCAGAACGCGATCTTGCACAAACCCCTCAGGCACGGTGAAGCTGCGCCAATACCTCAGCTCCTCCCCCGGTTGCAGTTGACGCCCCACCCCGGACAGGGGGGTTTCCGGAGAGAACGGCACCAGGATCTGGCCGTCGGCGACATCACCCGGCGCTGTACTGGAGTGAGCACCAGGCGTTTCTCCGGGCTGGGTCAAGATGGCGTACTGCCACAGGCCGTTGAGGTTGAGATAGCTATCGCGCACCAATTGCGGGCGCGGGTATTCCTGCAGGACCGACTCCGGGTCCAAGGCTTCGCCCCAGACGGTGAAACGATCCGGGCGCGCGCCGTCCTTGCGCTCCCCGCGCGGGTTCCCGCTCACGCGTCTGCCACCGCGGCGGCAGCCTCGGAGTCGCTCGAGAAAGTGTCTACGTCCACCGCGGAGCGGCGCAACCGCAGCACCGGAATGATGGTGAACACGGCGATGAATACCCGACGGCGGCGGGCCCTATCCGATGCGGCACCCACCAAAAATGTGGCCAGGGTAGCCACCACGGCACTGGAGGAAACCAGTAACGCCAGGACGGCGGGGTTGGTACTGATGGTGTTGTAGACAAACACGTTGAGGTACATGTTTTCCACGGTCCAGGCGAGCTGTCCGGCGAAGCCCACAATAATCAGGGTCAGCCAGGTGCGGGTGCCGAGGAGTGGCTCGGTTTGCGCATCTGGCGCGGCCATCGTGGGCGTGATCTCTGACAAGGCTGTCCCCTTTTAAGTGCAGTCCCCTATGTGAAGTGACTCACACATACATTACCGTCCGGTAATCAGCCCGCAAGAATCGCGTTCTAGCTCGCTCCTGAGCCCGAGGCAGCGGGAACCAAAATCCAGAGCGCTTCCACCGGAAGGGGCGTGCGGTTTTCCCAGCTGTGCGGTTCACGGCCTGGGAAGGAGAGCGTATCCCCGGCCTGGAGATCGTAGGATTCTTGGGTCATGATGAGCGTCAGTTCACCACTGATAATGTGCAGCACATCAACGTCGCAGTCCACTGCGTACAGCTCAGATTCTCCGCGTCCGTAGGGCTCAATGGTGGCCCCAAGCACTTGCAGTCGCCGTTCCGAGCGTGAGGTCAAGAGGCGCTCCACGATCCCTTCTCCACCTAGTGAGATCCGCGGACCTTCACCCTTGCGACTCAAATGTGTTTCGGGAACAGCAAACAAATCACCAATGGAAATGGAGAGCACCTGACACATCGTGACCAGCGAGGCCACGCTGGGCGAGGTGAGGTCGCGTTCAACCCGGCTCAGAAAGCCCTTCGTCAATCCGGTGGCCTCAGCTACCTGCTCAATGGTGAGCCGCTGATCCTGGCGTGCAGCACGGATGCGCGAACCAATGGCAACCGGCCCGGAACTAGGTTCTAGGGCTAAAGCTTTCACGACGGCTCCTCAAGGCTGTCCGGAATTTCATGCGTACATTGACTGTAATCGCAATCACAGTTTAGCCTAATAGACAACAAACGTTGCCTAAAAGGCAATTTTGCTCGCCGGGATTCTCATCCTCACTTCTGGGCATCTCACATCACTTCGCTTATTGGAGCACCACGTGGACTTAAATATTGCCATCGTCATCCTATATCTGGTGGCCATGCTTGCCTTTGGCTGGTGGGGGAAATCGCGGACGAAGAACAATAGCGATTACCTGGTCGCCGGACGTCGGTTGGGCCCCTTCCTCTACACCGGGACCATGGCCGCCGTAGTCCTCGGTGGCGCCTCCACCGTGGGTGGCGTAGGGCTCGGTTACAAGTTCGGCATCTCCGGCATGTGGCTGGTGGTGGCGATCGGCGTCGGCGTGCTGCTGTTGAGCCTGCTCTTCGCCCCGACCCTGCAGAAGCTAAAGATTTACACGGTCTCCCAGATGCTGAGCCTGCGTTATGGCCAGGAAACCACCAAGATGTCCGGCATCGTCATGCTGGCCTACACGATCATGATTTCGGCAACCTCCACCGGCGCTTACGCCACCATTTTCATGGTGCTGTTCAATCTGGACCGTTGGCTGGCCATCGCCATTGGCGGCGTCATTGTGCTGATTTATTCCACCATTGGCGGCATGTGGTCCATCACGCTCGCCGATCAGGTGCAGTTCGTCATCAAGACCGTGGGCATCTTCTTCCTGATGTTGCCCTTCACCTGGAACGCTGCCGGTGGGCTGTCCGGCATCAAGGAGCGCGTTGACGCCAGCTTCTTCTCGTGGGATGGCATCGGCGTCCAGACCATCATCACGTACTTTGTGGTCTACACCCTGGGTCTGCTGATCGGTCAGGACATCTGGCAGCGTGTCTTCACCGCCCGGGATCCGCAAGTTGCTCGTTGGGGCGGCGCCACGGCCGGCATCTACTGCATCCTCTACGGCGTCGCCGGCGCCATGATCGGCATGGCCGCCTTCGTGGCACTGCCCAACATCGACGTCGCAAATCTAGGCAAGGACGCTGTCTACGCCGAAGTCGCCACGTACCTGCTGCCCATCGGCATTGGCGGCATCGTGATGGCCGCCGCTGTGGCCGCCATGATGTCCACTGCTTCCGGGGCTCTGATTGCAGCCGCGACCGTGGCACGCAAGGACGTTGTCCCCTTCGTCGCCAGCTGGTTCGGCAAGACCATCGACGCCTCCGACACCTCCAACCCCGAGCATGACGTCCGTGCCAACCGTTGGTACGTGCTGATCCTGGGAGTGCTGGTCATCGTGATCTCCATCGTGGTCAGCGATGTCGTGTTTGCCCTGACCATCGCCTACGACATTCTGGTGGGCGGGCTGCTTGTCGCCATCATTGGCGGCCTCATCTGGAAGCGCGGCACGGGCCTCGGAGCCGCCTGGTCCATGGCCGTGGGTTGCGCTCTGACCTTGATCATGCTGGTTCTCTACGCCACGGCCATCATCCCCAGCGCGGACGGCATCTACGCCAACGAACCGATCTACTTCGGCCTCGGCGCATCGCTGATCGTCTACATTGTGGTCTCCTTGCTGACCCCGGCCACCCCGGCACATATCCGCAAGGCGTGGGACGATCGCCTCGCCGCAGCCGCCACGGACACCAACCCGGATAACGAGAACGCCACCTTGGTGAAGTAACACTTTTCCCAAGCACGACGGCGCTGGGCCCACGCCCGCGAGGGGCTCCAGCCGAAGGATGAGGCTGGGCCCGGGTGGTGGGCCCACGCCCGCGAGGGGCTCCAGCCGAAGGATGAGGTTGGGGCCGGGTGGTGGGCCCACGCCCGCGAGGGGCTCCAGCCGAAGGATGAGGTTGGGGCCGGGTGGTGGGCCCACGCCCGCGAGGGGCTCCAGCCGAAGGATGAGGTTGGGGAGCGGGCGGGGAGGTGACGTAATTTATTACGTCACCTCCCGCCGTCGGCCCTCAAAGCAGTAGTCTGGGGGACAGCTTCAAGAGATGCGGTGCCAAGCTCCGACTGGCCGCACACCAACCCCATGCTTCACGGGTGGTTCGGATGAGGAAGCGGCCGGCGGAAACCTTCGCAGGCAAGAGCAAGCAAAGGCCACTGCCATGTCTCCACGCACCTCTGTCACATCCCGTCCGCGCCAAGCAGGCCAGATCGGTTCGCGCCCGAACCAGCCAGGCAAGAGTCAATCAACGGGGATTCCGGTGCTGCCCGCCGTGGACTTCCACCGCAGCGCCGTCACGTTTCAGACGCCCACCGGGCACCACACCTATGGGACCAAGGAGCCGGAACAACTCGCCACGGCGCTGACCCAGGCGGTACGACCGGCCCGATGGATTCCCGAGCTGGGAACCTTGGTGGTCACGGTGGCACAGACCGGCGTGCGCGCTGGCCGCAATGTTGGATTCCGCCTCTTCGCTTACTGAGTATCAGGGTTCGATCTGCGTGGGTTTAGCTTTCCAGACGTGTGCGTTGCGCGTCTAACGCAACGTCTTCACACACTCCGCGGCTAACGCACCACGGCGATTGGCGCGCCCTGCGCCACCTCGTCCCCCTCCTCGACCAGCCACTCCAAGGTGCCGTCGACTGGGGAGTTAATCTCGGCGTCGAACTTGTCAACGGTGACCTCAGCGATGATTTGATAGGCGATGACGGCACTGCCGTTGGGGGCCCGCCATTCGAGCAGGACGCCGGGCTCGGTGGGGTCTCCGGACATCTGAGGGAAGAGGATTTCCATGCCGCGGTGCCACCTTTCAAAGCCGGACCACTCGCGCGGCCGTTGGAGTTTCAGCATAGGCGAGAACTGAGTTGCGGGAGAAGACACTCCCAAATTGCGACTGCCGCATGTGGCACTTGCCCTAGGCTCGGCGACTAGGCGTTGGTTGCGCTAGCGGACTTCTTAGCTGCGCTCTTCGCCGCGACCGTGGTGGAGGCGAAGATGGCAACGAGGATACCTGCCGTGCTGGCGGCCATGACTGTCATGCCGGCGCTACGAGTGATCAAGCCTGCGATGAAGAGTGCGGCCATGCAGGCCAAGCCCATGGCGAAGCCGATCCACATGTAGCGGGTTCCGTCGTTCTTGGCCTTGGTGCCGTGGTTGATCTTGGTGTTTTTCATGGCATTCATGATGCGCTCCTTGACCTAGTTGGTGTCCCTTGTTGGAAGTTGTGAGTTAACTGTAAGCAAGTACTTTCCATTGCGTCAAGTACTTTCATATTGTTACTTCGGGGCAATTTTCCGGCATGCCTAAACTTATTTACGAGGACAACCGGCCGAAAATCCTTGTAAATCCGGGCTACAGTGGTGGCTGACTTAGAGGAGCAGCCCCATGCCCGAACGCATACCCACACCCGCTGAAATCAAGCGGTGGCGCCAATATTTGGCCGATGAACGAGCCGAAGCATCCGTGTACCGGGACTTGGCCAAACGCCGTGACGGTGAAGAGAAAGCCATCTTGTTAGCCCTGGCCGCAGCCGAAGGTCGCCATGAACGGCACTGGCTGGACCTCTTGGGCGAGCATGCGGGTACTCCCGTCCGGGCGTCATTCCGCAACCAAATGCTGGGCTTGCTGGCCCGGCGCTTTGGCTCCGTTTTTGTCTTGGCGCTGGCGCAACGCTCCGAGTCCCGTTCGCCGTACGCCACCGATGTTGATGCCACCGACGCCATGGCCGCCGATGAGTCCATCCATGAGGAAGTGGTCCGCGGCTTGGCCACGCGTGGGCGCATCCGCTTGTCCGGCTCCTTCAGGGCAGCCGTCTTTGGTGCCAACGATGGCTTGGTCAGCAACCTCTCGCTGGTAGTCGGCATGGCCGCCACGGGCGTTTCCAGCCAAGTGGTGTTGTTCAGCGGTATCGCAGGACTGCTGGCCGGAGCACTGTCCATGGGTGCCGGAGAATTTGTCTCGGTCCGTTCCCAGCGTGAACTCCTCGACGCCTCGCAGCCCACCCAGGTCACCCTGACGGCCGCTCAGTCGTTGGATCTGGAAAACAACGAACTCGTCTTGGTGTACCTGGCCCGCGGCATGTCACGCGACGCCGCCGAGCATCGTGCAGCCGAACGCATGGGAGCATTCACCTGCGATTGTGATCCCAGCTTGTCGTTGCGGCCGGAGAACTTTGAATCCCCTGACGAACACGAAACACTGGGCACAGCCTGGGGCGCGGCCGGATCCAGCTTCTGCTTCTTCGCCTCTGGCGCCATCATTCCGATCCTGCCGTTCCTGTTTGGCATGACGGGAATCGGCTCGCTGCTGCTCTCCTGCGTCTTGGTGGGCATTGCACTCATGGGCACCGGCGCCGTGGTGGGCCTGCTCTCCGGAGCGTCTCCGCTATGGCGTGGACTGCGCCAGCTGGCTATCGGTATGGGTGCCGCCGCGGCAACCTACCTGCTGGGCTTGGCGTTCGGCGGCGTGATCGCTTAACTCCGGCTCCTGACCCGGCGGTCAGTGTCCAGATAATGCCGTTATGAGGCCGAAAACCACCGGAAAGCGTACGTTAACTGGACACTCGAGCGCACGGGAGTGCTCATCACGGGCATCCTGACAGGATTAGCCAGCCAAAACCTGACAGGCTTCCTCCACGGTATCCACCACGTGCACAAAGTCCGCCATGATCCGGCCCGTGGCAAGCGTCGCCAGCAACGGCAGTACGGGGACTTCTACGTTCCAATAATGACGCCCCACCAACACCATCGGCGCTACGGCCCCTTCAGCGGCGTAATAGTTCTCGCAGGCGTCTTGGAAGACTTCTTGGACAGTCCCCGCGGCGCCGGGCAGGAACACGATCCCGCCACGTGAGCGGTCCAGCAAGATAGCTTCGCGGAGCGCGTTCGTGAAGTATTTCGCGATGGCGCTGGCAAACACATTGGGCGGTTCATGCCCGTAAAACCAGGTCGGAATCCCCAGGGTCTGAGCCCCGTTCGGATACCGTTCCACCACCGACATCCCCGCCCGCGCCCAATTGGTGACCGAGGGATGGAAGCCGGGGACGGCAGACAAGGTGAGCAGCGCACTTTCTAAGGTCCCGGCGTCGTACGTGGAGAGGTAGGCGCCCAGGTTTGCAGCCTCCATGGCACCGGGGCCACCGCCGGTCGCCACCAGAAATCCCGCATGGGTCAGGGCCCGCCCCAACTGGGTCGCCTGCGTGTACGCTCCCGTGCCGCGCTGCGCAGCATGCCCGCCCATAACCCCCACCATCGGCGCTGGATGACTCGCGAGAAAATCATCAAGGGCATCGGTGATGGCGTGATCGTGCATGGCGGTGGCGAGTGTGGCGTGCAGGGCGGGCCGGGGCTGCAGGCTCCACTGATAAATGCGGGCGTCCGGCACATCCTGGTACTCAGCGGTAGCAATCCCTGCGAACAGTTCGGCACCCGTGTACAGGTGGCCACGGTAGGCATTGAAGGGCAGGTGCGGCAGCGCGGGGAAAATCAAGGCTCCGCGTCCACGCAGCAATTCCTCCACCCCGCGAGCAAAGCTGCACCCCATGAAAATAGCGCCCGAAGCATGCAGCGCCACGAGCGCGGCCGAGCTCTCGCGCAGATCGACCGATTGGAAATGCCAGCCACGCATAGACGTCGCGCCGCTGGCGATCAGCGCAGCAAAACGGTCCAAATCTTCAATCTCAACGGTGCGGGCCTGAGGCTCCAGGGGTGCATTCACGCCTTCAGCTTAGCCGCGAGTCAGGTGGCGGCGCGGCGTTCCGGCTACGGTGGGAGTATCACTTTAATGTTCGACGCCGGGGCCTTGCCTACGCGTCGACCTCACCTTTGGGAGCACTCATGCAAGAAATCACCCCCGCCGACATCCTGGCAGCGGACCCCGACGTTCAGATCATTGACGTCCGAGAAACCCCCGAACTGGCCACAGGCATGATCGAGGACGCCGTCCACATGCCTGCCGGCTCAGTGGTTGAGCGTGCCGGGGAACTTGATAAGAACCGCCGCGTCATTGCCGTGTGCCACGGTGGCGGTCGCAGCGGACGCGTTGCCGCAGCCCTGACCGAGCTCGGTTTCAATGCCGACACCTTGGCTGGCGGCATGAGCGGCTGGGAAGCCGAAGGCCTGCCCATGGTTTCGCCGGACGCCTAAACGGCCCTTGGCGTGAACGTTTGCGCTGCCCCCAACGAAAAATGCTGCCGTTTGACGTTTTCGCTAGTGTTTGAACTCTAGCGAAAACGTCAAACGGCAGCATTTTTGCCACGGCCAGTTCACCTCCGCCGTCGGAATAGTCCGTGTTAGCCGTTGAAGTCGGCCGGGTTCGGGCCAGTCCGGCCATCGCGCTCAAGGGCATCGATCGACGCGCGATCGGCATCAGTAAGTTCGAAGTCCAAAATGTTCAGGTTCTCAACGATGCGAGCCGGGGTAACCGACTTCGGAATGATGACCCGCCCCTGTTCCACATGCCAACGCAGGACAACCTGAGCGGGTGTTTTTCCATGCGCCTCGGCAATGGCCAGCACGGCTGGATCGCTCAGCACAGCTCCTTGGGCCAGCGGGCTCCAGGCCTCGGTGGCAATGCCGTTCGCCGCATCAAAGTCGGTGATTGAACGCTGCTGCAATGCCGGGTGAATCTCCACCTGATTCACCGCCGGAACGGTTCCTCCGAGGGCAATGACCTTTTCCAGGTGCTCGGGCAGGAAGTTGGAGACACCGATCGCCCGTACACGGCCAGCCGCCAGCAGTTCCTCCAGCGCCTTCCACGATTCCAGATACGCATCCGTTGCCGGAGCCGGCCAGTGAATCAGGTACAGATCGAGGTATTCAAGGCCAAGTTTGGCCAGGCTCGCATCATAGGCGGCCAGTGTCGCTTCATACCCGAGATCGGAAATCCACACCTTGGACGTAATGAACAATTCCGCCCGTGGCAGCTTTGCTGCGGCCAACGCGCGGCCCACACCCTCCTCATTTCCGTAGACGGCAGCCGTGTCAATGCTTCGGTAACCGGCATCCAGTGCGGCCGTCACAGCGTTCTGCGTCTCATCATTGGGGACTTGGAAGACGCCGAAACCGATTTGCGGCATGGCCACGCCATTGTTCAGCGTGATGGTAGGAATGGAAGTCATGATGTGCTCTTCTTTCATTGATGGTGCGGAAAATTAGTGGGAACTATAGTGCCGCAGGAATAGCGGGCTCATGCTGCGCAACATGGTCGACGGCGGCCGGGCGGCTGAGTTCTTTGGTCTCGCTTTTGCGGCCGTCAACAGCAGCAAAAGCCATGACGCCCACGGCCAGCAGAGTCAGCCCCGCACCAGCCCAGATGGGCGAGGTGTAGCCGAGTCCGGCCGTAATGGTGACTCCGCCCAACCAGGCGCCCAAGGCATTGCCCAAGTTGAACGCGCCAATGTTGGCGCCGGACGCCAAGGTGGGTGCCGCCGTCGCCCATTTCATGACACGCATCTGCAGACCGGGAACGGTCGCAAAACCAATGCCACCCAACAGGAACAGGGACGCAAGGGTCAAGGGCTGATTCGTGGCGGTCAGGGCGAACACGGCGAGGATGACTACCAGGGCCGGCAGGATCACCATGAGCGTCTTGTCGACGTTCTTATCAGCTGCCTTGCCGCCGAGTGCATTGCCGATGAACAGGCCCACTCCGAGGAGGATCAGCAGCCAAGGTACCGAGGTGGCGGCGAATCCGGAGACATTGGTTAGCGTGAACGCGATGTAGGTGAAGGCTCCGAACACGCCGCCGTAGCCGAGCACTGTCACGGCAATGGACAGCCACACCTGACGTGATTTGAAGGCCTGCAATTCGCCGCGGAGGCCGCCGCTGCGTTCGTGGCTAATCGTGGGGACCAGGATCAGAATGCCGACCAAGGCAACCACGCCGACCCCCGTGATGGCCCAGAAGGTGGAGCGCCAGCCGGCGTGCTGGCCAAGCAAGGTACCCAACGGCACGCCCAAAACGTTGGCCGCCGTGAGGCCCGTGAACATGATGGCGATGGCGCCGGCCTTCTTGTTGGGTGCCACCATGTCGGCGGCCACCACCGCGCCAATGCCGAAGAACGCTCCGTGACAGAGGGCGGCAATGATGCGGCCAATCATCATGGTGCTGTAGTCGGGCGCGATGGCACACAGCAGGTTTCCGGCAATGAAGAGGACCATGAGTGAGGCAAGCACGGGCTTACGCGGAAGGTGGGTAACGCCGGCGGTGAGGAACAGGGCACCGATCACCACACTGAGCGCGTAGCCGGAAATAAGCCAGCCGGCGGTGGCTTCGGTGATCTGGAAGTCGGCTGAGACTTCCGGCAGCAGGCCCATAATGACAAACTCGGTGAGTCCGATGCCGAACCCACCCAGGGCCAGTGCAATGAGGCCAAGAGGCATGATTTTCCTTCGGGAGACTTGGGTACTGCTGGCAATACACGTAAACTATTAGTTGCAGACGCGTTATAAATTGTTGCACACGCAACTATAGCGCGCAAGCAACTAAATGCTTTTGTGCTGCACAGCACGCAATCTCGGGAAGGGAAGGTCCATGGGCATCAAGGACGACGCCGTTGAAGTTCGTGCCCAGGGGTGGCGAACGCTGGCTGCTCTGCACGGACTGATTGAGTCCAACATGGAAAAGTCGCTGCAGAATGCGGCAAAGCTCTCCGTTGTTGAGTTCACGGTTCTGGACGCTCTTGCGCGGCAGGATGGCTGGCATATGCGCATGCAACAACTGGGTCGGGCTACGGCGCTGAGCCCTAGCGCCACTACTCGCTTGGTCAACCGACTGGAGGATCGTGGCCTGCTCACGCGGATTCTGTGCGCCGATGACCGCCGCGGCATCTACACCGAGCTCACGCCCGCGGGATCCGAGCTGCTAGTCATGGCGCGTCCCGTCCACGACGAGGCCCTCGAGTGTGCCCTCGCCGAAGCGGCCCTGTTGCCCGAGCTGGCACCGCTGGTTACCGCGCTCCCCCAGCTCCACGCCGCGGTTCCTGCCACGTAGCGCCACACCCGGCCCCACTCGCCGAGTCAGACGGAGCGCCGTCGAGTCAGACGTTGGGCTGCGTCGGTCTCGACGGGGCTCCGTCTGACTCGAGCACCAGCACCTCAAACGCCAGAGAGGCCCCGCGGATAGAATCCACGGGGCCTCTCTGATACAGAAGAGTTACAGCGCTGCGAAAACTTCGCGCAGCAGGGTAGCGGTCTCGGAAGGCGTCTTGCCAACCTTGACGCCGGCAGCCTCGAGGGCTTCCTTCTTGGCCTGAGCCGTGCCTGCGGAGCCGGAAACGATGGCGCCAGCATGGCCCATGGTCTTGCCCTCAGGAGCGGTGAAGCCTGCAACGTAGCCAACAACGGGCTTCGTGACGTGAGCCTTGATGTACTCGGCTGCGCGCTCTTCAGCATCGCCACCAATTTCACCAATCATGACGATGGCCTTGGTCTCCGGGTCAGCTTCGAACGCAGCAAGTGCGTCGATGTGCGTGGTGCCGATGACGGGGTCGCCACCGATGCCGATCGCGGTGGAGAAGCCCAGATCGCGCAGTTCGAACATCATCTGGTAGGTCAGGGTACCGGACTTGGAAACCAAGCCGATGGGGCCCTTCTGGGTGATGTTGTTCGGGGTGATGCCAACCAGTGCTTCGCCGGGGGTGATGATGCCGGGGCAGTTCGGGCCGATGATGCGGGTGATCTGCTCACCGTTAGCGTCAACCTTGGACTGAGCAAGTGCCCAGAACTCGGCAGCGTCCTGAACGGGCACGCCTTCGGTGATGACAACAACCAACGGAATGCCGGCTTCGATGGCTTCAACGACGGCGTCCTTGGTGAATGCCGGGGGGACGAAGACGATGGACACGTCGGCGCCGGTAGCGGCAACAGCTTCGGTGACTGCACCGAAGACGGGCAGTTCAACGTCGCCGTGAACAACCGTGGTGCCGGCCTTGCGTGCGTTCACGCCGCCAACAACCTGGGTGCCAGCCTTGAGCATCAGAGCGGTGTGCTTGGTGCCTTCGCCGCCGGTGATGCCCTGGACGATGACCTTGGAATCTTTGTTCAAGAAGATAGACATAAGTTTTCTAAACCTCTACTTTGAAGCGTTGGCGAGTTCGGCAGCCTTGTCGGCGCCCTCGTCCATCGTGGCGGCCAGGGTAACCAACGGGTGGTTGGCTTCGTTGAGGATGCGGCGGCCTTCTTCAACGTTGTTGCCGTCCAAGCGGACAACCAGCGGCTTGTTAGCAGCTGAACCGAGCTCGGCCAGTGCGCCAACAATGCCCTTGGCAACAGCGTCACACGCAGTGATGCCACCGAAGACGTTGACGAAAACGCTCTTGACCTGAGGGTCATTGAGGATGACGTCCAAGCCAGCGGCCATGACCTCTGCGGATGCTCCACCGCCAATGTCCAAGAAGTTGGCGGGCTTGACGCCGCCGTGGTTTTCGCCAGCGTAAGCAACAACATCCAGCGTGGACATAACCAGGCCGGCACCGTTACCGATAACGCCAACTTCGCCGTCGAGCTTGACGTAGTTCAAGTCCGCAGCCTTAGCCTTGGCCTCCAACGGGTCAGCAGCAGCTGCGTCTTCGAGTTCCAGGTGGTGCGGGTGACGGAAGTCAGCGTTCTCATCGAGTGAGACCTTGCCGTCCAGAGCCACGATGTCGCCGGCGCCGGTGAGAACCAGCGGGTTGACCTCAACGAGGGTGGCATCTTCCTTGACGAAGACGTCCCACAGCTTGATGATGGCGGCGGCAACCTTAGGTGCCAGCTCGGCGTTGAAGCCTGCGGTCGCTACGATCTCGTCGGCCTTGGCCGCATCGATGCCGACGGCCGGATCTACTGCAACACGGGCCAGAGCCTCGGGGCGCTCAACGGCGAGCTCCTCGATCTCCATGCCACCTTCTACCGAGCACATGGCCAGGTAGTTGCGGTTGGCACGGTCCAGCAGTACGGAGAAGTAGAACTCCTGCGCAATGTCTGCACCCTGTGCGATCATGACCGTGTTGACGGTGTGACCCTTAATGTCCATGCCGAGAATGTCAGAGGCATACCCAAACGCTTCTTCAGCGTTCTTGGCTACCTTGACGCCGCCAGCCTTACCGCGGCCACCGACCTTCACCTGTGCCTTGACGACGGTTACGCCGCCAATCTTCTCGGCTGCTGCCTTTGCTTCTTCAGGGGTGTGCGCCACGATGCCGGCCAACACGGGAACGCCGTGAGCCTCAAACATGTCGCGCGCCTGGTATTCAAACAGGTCCACGGATTAGTGTCCTTCTGCGTCGAAGTAGTGATTTTGAGGGTATTAGCCCCTTTCACACATTACCGTCTCACACCGCAAGCACATATTTGACTAATGCACCACAGTGTTAACGGGTTATTCGGCTCACATTGAGCACTGGAAATGTACGACGGCGTGCCCCTCCTTCCGCGGCTTCCGCCCCTTGCGCTGGCCCGACAATGGCCCGTTATTGGCCCGGTATTGGCCCGACGCTACTCCGGGGCTGAACCGGCCCTGAGCGACTCAGAACCGCGCTAGCTCGCGACCTTAGCCGTTTCCGTGGTCTGTACTTTAGGTTTCCCGCTGGGACCTTCCTTGGCTTTTTCCTTGGTACCGGGCCCAAAGAGCTCATATTTTCCGGCTGCAATGAAGAATCCCATCCCGACGGCCAAGTTGGCGCACGCAACACCATCATCCAACGGGGCACAACGATAACCTTGCGCTTCCATGGCATGGCCTGGGGCCAAAACTGGAATGCTCTCCATGTCTTGGTTGGCGGTTCCGTCGATGCCGAAGGCCGCTTCCACAGCCGTAACACCTGCCCGGCATCCACCGTAAACGGCTCGGTCCGGGTACAGCAGAGCGGTGCCGCCGAGGTATCCGATGTTGGTGCCAGCGCAATTATCCGCAATGTCGCCCTGGGCAGGCGCCGGGTAGCTAGCCATCTCACAGTTGGCCACAGGGATTATTGGGGCCGCCTCGTTGGCACGGTCTCCGTAGTTGTTGGGCTCCCACGGCTGGTTCAGGTTACCGGCCTGCGACGTGGTGAAAACACAGGCAATGTTGCGGGAATCGGTGACGAACTGCGGCAGCGCGGAGCTATCCGGCGCATCCGTGGGCTTGTCCACGGGGGTGGCTTTCAATCGCTCCACATAATCCGGCGGATCTGTGGGCCCCTGGCTGAGAGTGGGCACGGGAGCCGGATCCGGCACGGTGATGCACCCTGACAAGGCTAGGCACAGCACTGCTGCCAGTACGGCTGCCAACAAAGCGCCAGGTCTGCGTAGGGCGATTCCCATCCGCTAACCCTCTTCTTTCACCAGCGGCGCATAACGCAGCAGCAATCGCTTTTCACCAATCTCAAAGCGCACCTTGGCCACGGTCTTATCACCGGCACCGCTAATTTCCAGCACAACACCGTTGCCAAAGCTGGTGTGGTTGACCTTGTCCCCCACGCTGACGGAAATGACTTCCTTCTGCGGTTCCACGCGTCCGGCTGCGGTGCGGGCGGAGATGCTCGGCGGCAGTGCCCCGGAATCGCGGCCACCCACGGCCGTTCCTGCTCCCCACGAGGAACCGGAGTAGCGGCTGGATCCAAAGTTTCCCTCCACCGGGGCCACCCGGGAGGTGCCTTCACGCTTCCATTCGATCAGTTCCGCCGGAATCTCATCAATAAACTGGCTGGCCGGGTTGTACTGGCTCTGCCCCCACAAACTGCGAACTTCCGAACGGGTGATGTATAGCCGCTTGCGGGCACGGGTGAGCCCCACATAAGCCAGGCGCCGCTCCTCAGCGAGTTCCTTGGGGTCTGTTGCGGAACGTGAATGCGGGAACAAACCATGTTCCAGCCCCGTCAAGAACACCACCGGGAATTCCAGTCCCTTGGCCGTATGCAAGGTCATCAGCGTGACCACACCCAGCCGCTTGGCCTCAGCCACGGCAGCCGCGGCTTCCGCCTCGGAGCCACCGGGCGCATCGGGAATCTGGTCAGCGTCAGCCACCAGAGAGACCTGCTCCAGGAATTGCCCGAGTGTCCCCTCCGGGTTTTCCTGCGAAAATTCACGCACCACGGCGACCAGCTCAGCTAAGTTTTCGACCCGCGATTCGTCCTGCGGATCAGTACTGGTACGCAGTGCTTCGAGGTAGCCGCTTTGTTCCAAGACAGCCTCCAGCGCCGTGGCCGGTGTGGACGTTGCCGCAATCTCGGCCAAGTCACCCATCATCTTGGCAAAGGTGTTAACCGCGTTCAACGAACGGGAGGCAATGCCGGGCGCTTCATCGGCTCGAGCCATGGCCGCCGAGAAAGAAATCCGGTCGCGTTCGGCCAGAGCCGCCACGGCGCCTTCGGCTCTGTCGCCAATCCCGCGCTTGGGTTCGTTAAGAATCCTGCGCAAGTTGACGTCGTCGTCCGGGTTGACCAGAGCACGCAGGTAGGCGAGGGCGTCCTTGATTTCCTTGCGCTCGTAGAAACGGGTGCCACCCACCACGCGGTAGGGCAGGCCCACGCGGACCAGGATGTCCTCAATGGCGCGTGACTGGGCGTTGGTGCGGTAAAAAATGGCAACGTCGCCGGGGCGCAGATCGGACTCGTCTTGGAGCTTGTCAATCTCCTTGGCGATGAACCGGGCCTCTTCATGCTCGGATTCGGCCACATAGCCCACGATCTTCTCGCCGTCGCCCTCGGCAGTCCACAACCGCTTCTCCCGGCGATTGGGGTTGCGCGAAATCACGGCATTGGCGGCGCTGAGGATGTTCTGCGTAGAGCGGTAGTTTTGCTCCAATTTAATGGTGGCCGCGTTGGCATAGTCCTGCTCGAACTCCACAATGTTGCGGATGTCAGCGCCACGGAACGCGTAAATGGACTGGTCGGAGTCGCCCACCACAGTCAGTTCGGCTGGAGCCACATCGCCGCCAGCTTCGGTGCCCACAATTTCCTTCACCAGCGCGTATTGGGCGTGGTTGGTGTCCTGGTACTCATCCACCAAGACGTGCCGGAAACGGCGCCGGTAGTAGTCAGCAACGCCCGGGAAGGCGCGGAACATGTACACCGTTTGGGCGATCAGGTCATCGAAGTCCATGGCGTTGGCCTGGCGCAGGCGCTGGGCATAGCCCTTGTAAACCTCGGCCACGGCCGCCGCGAAGGGGTCGCTGAAATTGGTGTTCATGGAGTTTTCATCGTCGTCGATGAGTTCATTTTTCAGTGCTGAAATCTTGTGCATGATCGATTTCGGCGTGAACTTCTTCGGGTCCAGATCCAACCCCTTGGCCACCAAGGTAATCAGGCGCAGCGAATCGGCCGAATCATAAATGGAGAAGTTGGAATTGAGGCCAATGGTCTTGGCTTCACGGCGCAGAATCCGCACGCACGACGAGTGGAACGTGGAAATCCACATGCTCTTCGCCGCGTCCCCAATGAGCGCCTCAATGCGTTCGCGCATTTCCGCGGCGGCCTTGTTCGTGAAGGTGATGGCCAAAATCTGCCCCGGATGCGCCTGCCCCGTAGCCAGCAAATAAGCAATGCGGTGGCTGAGTACCCGGGTTTTGCCCGAGCCTGCACCGGCCACAATGAGCAGCGGTGAGCCCGTATGGACTACTGCGGCTTCCTGCTGCGGATTCATGCCCTCGAGCAGTTCAGCAGGATCGGGCCAGCGCCGCTGCGAAGGCTCCTCCGGCTGCGCGTGCCGCTCCCAGGCAGGGGCTGCCCCGGCGAATTCCGGCATGTCGGCGCCAGGATCTTCCTGCTCAAAAGGCTGCCACGCGGGCAGACCGGCACCTGCACTGTGTGTGGGCTTGGGCTTCTGGGGGTAAGGGTCAAACAACATATCCATGGTGCAATCCAGTGTAGTTCGCCCCACCGACATTCCCGTGCCCGCCCGCCATTTGCCCGCGGCTAGACCGGCAGCTCACCACTCCGAAGCGCTGTGGCGAGTTCTGCCACGGCACCCCTAGGACCGGCCAGGCACCAGTCCAATCCATTGACACGGACGACGGCGGTGTCCCCACCCGCCGCCTCCACGATGCCTTTGCCTGGGAGCCAGTCCCAGGACGGGACACTGTGCTGAAACCATACGCCCAACTCACCTTGGGAAACCCGTGCCAGATCGCACGATCCGGAGCCGAGCATGCGCAGCGTGGCGGGCAGTTCGGCGGCTTTCTGCCACGGCAGCGCCGCCCGGGGCTGGGCCAGCCAGCCCGGGTGAATATAGGTGGCGGCAGAGAGTTCGCCCACATCCGGCTGCGCACCGAGATGAAGAGGATCGCCATTGAGCGTGGAGGCAACAGTGGTCCCGCCCAACCACAATTTGTCTTCTTCGGGCTGGAACACGGCGCCCAGCAGCACCTCCGCATTGCTGAGGGGGGCCGGCGTCGAACTTCCATCGGAGCTTTGATCGGGGCTTTCATCGGAGGACGGCGCATCGGCGCGGACCAGGGCCAGCGCGGAGCACCAATAGGTAGAGCCGCTGGTGAAGTTATAGGTGCCATCAACGGGGTCGATCACCCACGTGCGGCCTGAGGTGCCCACGTGTCCGGCGCCTTCTTCGCCCAGAATGGAGTCCAGGGGGCGGGCTGCGCGCAGGGCATTAAAGATGTGGGTCTCTGCGGCGAGGTCGGCGGCCGTGGCGAAATCGGACACATTGGCCTTGATCTGGCGCCCGGCTTGCAACGTGGCCAGGCCGTCGGCTCGGATGGACAGTGCCAAGGCGCCGGCCTCGCGGAGGAGTTTCGCCGCCAAATCGCTGTCGCTGGGCGCTGAATTCTCAAGGTGTGCCATGGGGTAAGCCTAATCTGGGCGATAATGAGAACATGGCTAAAACTCCCGCACAGCGCGCCGCCCTGCATGGCAAAGCTGCCACTGGCCCAAGTGCTCCCATCGTCAACACCAGCACCAAGCGCACCCCGCAAAAGGCTCAGGGCAACGCGAACCTGATCCTGATTGCCGGTTCCGTGGCCAGCTTGTTCTTGTTTGCGTACTTCCATTTGCTGACGCTGAACCAGATGAAGGACCTCGCCGACGGCCTGGCCATGCCGCAGTCGTTCGTGTTCGGATTTAGCTCCGCACATGTTGAGGCGTTGCGTTTGGCCATGAACGCCGATGCGCTGGGACAGCTGAACTATGTAGGCAAAACCGCCGGGACCTTGTTCGCCCTCATTTTCGCCATCACGGCCCTGACGGTCATTGCTAGCAATGTGGCCAAGAAAGCGCTGCGCTGGACACTGTGGGTGCTGCCGCTGGCCTTTGCCGCAATCTCCCTGTGGGCCAACGCAGCCGTCGATTCCATGCTCGGGGCCGAAACCCTTGATTCCGGAGCAGTGTCTCTGGCGTCAGGGCTTGTCACAGCGTCCTGGATGCTGCTGATTGCGTCACTGCTGGCGATCGGCGTCGCACTGTTCCTGGGCCGCCCCAAGAAGGCAGCGCCCGAGCAAGCCTGACCCGTCCCGTTTTTTGCTTGCCTGCCTGTTCCGCTAGGCTTGGGGACGCGCCTCTGTAGTCCAATGGATAAGACAGCCCTCTCCTAAAGGGCAGATCCGGGTTCGATCCCCGGCGGGGGCACTTTTTATGCCCGCACACATCGCGGCCGCGCCGGATATTTTCGGCGCCTGTGAGGGCGCCTGTGAGAAAGAGAACACGGCCATGGATTCCGGATCTGCTTCCACAAGCGCCCCGTCTCATGCTCATGCCGGGCGCGGCGTGGCCACCTCCCTCATTGCATCGGTCCTGTTCGCCGTCATCTTTCTGATCGCCGGGCTGTTGCCAGGGTGGGGCGCCGAGGAAATCTTTGGCTGGCGCGTGGTCTTGACCCTTGCCACGTTGGGTGCGATCTTCCCGTTTCTTCCCGGGGCGCGTGCCGAGTTCCGTGACCTCTTCCTTAAAGTTCGACGTCGGCCGGCGCTCCTTCTGCCCGGGCTACTGGCGGCCGGTATTGTCGGAGTCCAGCTGTGGCTTTTCATGTGGGCGCCCCTGAATGGCATGGCGCTGTCGGTGTCCTTTGGTTACTTCCTGCTTCCGCTGACCATGGTGCTGGCTGGCCGAGCATTCTTCGCCGACCGGCTCAGCCCGTTACGTAAATTGGCTGTCGCCGCAGCTGCCGTGGGAGTTGCCCATGAGGCGTTCTCCG